>JAGVLN010000014.1 GCA_020049805.1 Rickettsiales bacterium | reverse complement strand
GGGTTTTCAAGACTTTCCCTTAATTACTACCTAACAAAAAGTTAGGCGGTATATCATCTTAACTACAACAGTCAACAATATGCCTTAACAGGCCGCACTCTCACACCAATCGCACTAACAGTGAATTCGCCTGCAATCTCGGTTAAGACTTGCTCTTAAGGCTGGCGTATTTCTTACGTACAAGGAAATTTATTTTGTAACACAGCGCATATACAAACTATATAACTTGCTAGAGGAGAGGATTTTGCTGTATACACAGTGCATATACAGTTTTCAACACATAAATTACATCACTTGTTATTTCAGCTGATATATTCATATTAAGTATTTCTTGCAATTTTGAACTTAAGAATTATCCAATTCTCTAATCCTGCAATAATTGTGATCGTTATTGTTTCGTATATTATCATTATTTCGTTCTTGCTTAATATCAAGCGCAGACTTTACTTCTCCGATGTTTTTGACTATCTGATTCTGCAGCTCTCCTTTATTTTCTGCGTAGATACTTATATCTTGCCTATGCCTCGAGATTGCAACAAGCCAAGATTTTTGGTTATTTAGTTTGTTATGAGAAGATATAGCAGCAATCAACTTATCAGTGGTTTTGCCTTGTGATGAATGGATAGTTGAGCAATAACCATAATCTACATGTTTGAGCTGATCTATAGGCATTGTACGCTTGGTATTATCTTCAAGCTTGAGGGTGATCTGATTCTTATTTCGATTTATGTTATCAACTATAACAGTTTCAGAGTTAGTAAAGTTATTATCTTTATCATTCTTGGTAATTCTGAGTTTAAGTCCAGCTTGCAGTTCAAGAGTATCTTTTTTAAAAATCTCAAGTTTAGACTCATAGTCTGAAGTTGATTTGAGATGGAATATTATGTTCTTAATTCCTTTTCTAAATGTTATAGTATTAGTCAGCTCATTGACTTTCTTTACCTCAAGATATTCACCTCTTTTGATGTTGGATGATTTATAATCTACATGGAACTTGACGATATTACCTACTTCATAAGATTTAGCAAAATTATGATCAGCTTTAGTTACATCTTTTTGTTTTAATATCTGGTGATTATATATATTACCAGCAATGTTGCCTTCTTTCTTTAACTGATCAACAATTAGTCTATTAATCTCATCACGATGAACTCTGGTCGGTGATATCAACAGAGTGTTATCTCTTTCAGTTTTGGTTAGAGACGTGTATTCTGCCACAGCCTGGGGAACTAACCTATCTCCAGCTTCTTTTATATTACGATTATGGATACGGTAACAATCAAGAAATCTGTTATTGACGACAGCTTTTATTGCTTCTTTGTGATGATCATCTTTTTGGCGCAGAATTGTGGTGAGCTTAGCTGATTTAATTACATCCAGTAACTGCTCAAATGGCTTTCCTGCCTCAACAGCTGGTAGTTGTTTTGTGTCGCCAATCAGTACAATTCTGAACTTCATTATATCCGCAAGTTTGAGTAGATTGTACATCATGCATGTAGAGATCAGTGATGCCTCATCAACAAACACTATCGTCTTGCTAAACTCATTTTGGGTTTTGAGTTTGCCTTCTATCGTGCCTCTATTTTCTAAATATCCTTTATACTTGCTAACAAAAGAGTGAAGAGTACTACTTGGGATTCCCGCTGAGTCTTGTAGAGTTTTTGCAGCGCTTGCAGTAGGTGCTGTTCCAATTAGATCAATGATGTTCTGACGTGACATCTGCCTAACTGTGTCAAGTACTGTTGATTTACCCACTCCTGGTAAACCTTGAATTGCTGTAATTTTATCTTTTGAAGTAAGGACGTGCCTAACTGCCTTGACTTGCTGCTCATTAAGTAGATGTTTTCGGTTAGAATGTTTTTCATTAAGTTCAAATCTCTTTTGAAATATAGATTTTTCAATTAGAGGCGTGTGTTTATTTAAGCCATCTTTACCAGTTTTAATTATAAATTGCTCCTTATCGAGTAATTCACGTGAAGTAAGTAGATTATCCTTGCCGGCGATGATTTCCTTTTTATCTATTAGTTTATTGATACTAGACTCAACGTCACTAATCCTATATTTGCCAAGAGAGTATTTTAACGCTTTAGCTGATAGATCGTGTTTGGTAAAAACGCTATTATGATGAGATAAATCATCAAGACATAATTTAGCGAGATTATCAGGATTAAGTTCTAATATTGATTCATACTCAGATCTTGTACTAAACTTCTCAGCCAGAAAGTCTCTAATTTTCTCAAGTGCTCCTGTAACTGTCATTGTTGCAATTTCTGTAATAGAACCATCTTTGGTTTTATTTAGGTTTCTTTCTATTTCAACCGATTCTACCACTTTTTTCCAAGCTTGTTCCAAATTCTCTTTATTGATAGTTTTCTTGGTCTTACGTGAGTTGATTACGATTCGATCTCTTCCTTCTTTGGTCTTAACACCAAATTTCTTGCATAAAGCCTCAATTTCCTTACGTCTAGTTGAAAATGCATCAATGAGGTTTTGTGGAATATTCTTTAACTCAAATGATGAACTGCCATCAGGAAGTAGTCTGGTGTCTATCTCATAGCCAAGCTTGGTAGTCTCAAGCGCCAGTTCGTTTCTGAAGACCTGACCAATAAATTTATTATTTTCAAAGATATTATCCCAAACAATACTGCGATATTTGCCATCGCTGCATTTAGCCATATTAGCAAGTAGACAATGAACATGGTCTTGTGGTTCTAAATTGCGATTAGTGGTATGAGTAAATAGAGCAAAGGTGAGTTTGTTGACGATTTCTTGTTCTATTCCTGCATTACCTTTTCTGGCATAAACCAGACCTGATTTCACAATGTAGCTTAGAGTATTATGCACAGCGTTTTGCCTTGCTTGTTCCAGTTTTATTTTCTCATCTTTATCCGCAAATACCAGCATTTGGATTGAGAAGCTCTTAGGACTGGAGAATGTCAGATCAATACCTGGACGATGATTTATTACGTTATCTTTCTCCCTGCGACCAAGTTGAACGCCGTCAGATAATTTACCTTCAAGAACATCTCTAAACATTTGGCTATTTTTAGCTTCAAACTCACCAACAAGCGCCAGTTCATTTGCACCTTCGCCAAACCACTCACCCTTTGCCTCTGAACCGTAATAATCTTCATGGCTATAATATTTATGGGCATTACTTAATGAGTGAAAAGCTTTGCTACTAAGCATAATTTTAATCTCCTACATGAAATTTAAATCTTGTTGGTTTTTATAGTCTAGTTCTTGAGATTTTGGTTTTGGTTTTTGCTTACTAATCTCAGCCAAATCAATTTGCTTAGCTGATTCTTGGTAAGTAGGTGTTTCAAAATCTTGATGCCTGGTTTGAGTTCGATCAAAATCCAACTTAAATCTATTAAAACTATATTCAAGATCGTTGCTTGCAATAATGAGCAAAAGAGCAGGTAACTGGTTATTTGATCTAATTGATTTGCACATCCACCAAAATAAAGCTATCAATAGAATAATTCCTAGCACGACGACGATAGTTGCTCTATACATGCATTTAACAAAAGTTAGATAAAACTTAGTCTCAACATATATTTTATATCGATTATATAATGCAAAAGAGATGGCTGTTTCTTTATGCTCATCACCAAATGGACCATTATAGGTTATAATCTTATAATGATCAAAATAGCACCATAGCTTAGATTTTATGACTGGAGGTATTAAACTCCAATCATAAGCATCTATTCGGTAATAAACTGTAATAATAACAATGATTATAATAGCAATGAGTGTAATCTTAGCTATTACCTTAATTACATGCACAAACATCTTGATTTTCGCAACTGTGAGACTAATCCAATAGAGAAAATCATTTAACCTAGTTATCATCTTGCTCTTCATTTTGCTTAGTCTTAGTTTGATCTTCACTAATTTTTTGATAACCGTGTTTAGCAATAAGATCTCGACTTGCTTGAGCAATTTTCATATCAAACTTCCTAAACTCTTCTTGGCTCATAAAACCGTGTTCAACAAATAATCGTTCAAAAGCAAACATTAACTTAACCTGAGACATTGCCATGAAATAAACGTGCTTTGAGTCATGTGGCACAATAAATTTAGGATCCTTACCAATATAGTCGCTATTATGACTAAAGATCTTAAGTCGTAAATATTCTGAGATAGATAGACTAAATGATCTAGCTAGTTTACTAATTTTAGATTTTTCTTCAGGTGTAATTCTGATGTTTAGTTGAATACTCATTTTTACCTCTTTTCCTGTTATTATTCTTGCTTACTAATTATGTTACTTAATCTAGATTTGATATCAGGATAATTTTCTGAGATAAAATCATGTAAAAGCTCTAAATATGCATAATGTTCAGCATCTGATCGACTCATTCCACTATCGAACTCCTTTATTGCTGCTCGCTCTTCAAATAGCTCGATATATTTACTCAAATTATCATCAGTATTAGCAGTAAATCTTGTTTCATCAGTAATTGAGCATGAAACAAAATTTTCAGTCTGTGTTTCAGGTTTGTTTCTTGACTTGTTTCTCTCGATAACCTTAACAGCCAACGTTTTAAGAGAGTCTGTTTCATCGTTGTTTCTTGGTATGTTTCGCATTGACTGGTTTTGTTTCAATGTTTCACTCCCTAGAGGATGAAATGGTGAAACAATGTGATCATCATTATTTGATATATTTTTCATAATTAAATTTCTCCTTATGATTTTTTTAATAATCTATTCACTGAAGAAAGGCTGATTTTTAAATCAGCAGCAATATCACGCTGAGTATAACCTTGCTCTTTAAGGACGAGAGCTTGATCAAGAAGCACATTCTCAATCTCTTTAACAAGCCAGGTGATTTTATTTTGTTCTTGGCGGATAGAAGCTTCAAATGATTTGGCATCATCACCGTGAAATCCTCTTGCCTTTTCATAATGAATTTCAAATCTTGCTCCTTCAGATGGGTCATATTTTGCAGGTTTCTTAAGTGCGACTACAGTATCAAGTAAATCTTCTTTTTTAGAATTACCCCTTTGGTTACCATTCTTACCCGCATGATGAATAAGCAATACTGAAATATTCTTTCTGCGAAGAGTCAGTAACCATTCTTGTATAGGCATCCAGCTTTCAGATTCGTTTTCTCTGCCTGATCTACATAATGATGACAAGTTATCTAGTATAAGTAACTCAACGCCTTCAAGATGCTCTTCAATATATTGTTGCCCTTCAACTGTTGATAAATCTGTAATACCTGATTCCTGTAAATCTTGAGTAATGATTTGCAGATTATTAATATGATTAATTTCACTGCCCATTCCTGAAATAATGCTTGCGAATCTTTCCTGTAAAGTTGCAGCTGGCATTTCTCCATCTACAAAGAGTACTTTTCTTGGTTTTGTACAATACCACCTTTTGTCAAACATATTTGTACCGCTTGCTACAGCGCAGGCAATTGATAGTGAAACAAAGGTTTTACCTATTCCTCTGGGAGCATAAATCATAACTAAACCTTGAGTAGGTATAATCGGTGCAAGTACAAATTCTCTTGGTAAGATTTCTTTTTCTAAAAACTCTTTGATGTTAAGTGAAATCAGCTTAAGAGTTTTAACTGTACAATCAATTACAGATGCATCTTGAATAACTCTCATGACATCTTCTTCACTCATTTGAATTCTCCATAAGTAAATCATTAAAGTCTGATTGTTCATGGGGTGGTATAGCTATTTTTACTGTGTAACCGTTGTTAATTAATCTGTTTGCTAATTTACCAGCTGCTCTTGTCCCAGCTTCATCATTATCTGCTGCAATTATGATCTCTGATGTAATATCAAGAGGCGGCACAACTACGCCAATCATGCCAGAAGCTGATAAAGCTGCCCAAGTTGGAATGCCGGTAGACACAGCCACACTAAGTGCGGTCTCTACACCTTCAGCGATAACTAGACTCTTACTAGGTGGAGCAAACCGAACTGCTCCACCTTTAACATTACCAAGCATCATCTTGTTTGGTGAGATTATTGCTTTATCACAGCCATCATCTTTTAAATATGTGCGAAGTATTGCTCTAACTTCGTCATCTGGCCAGATCATTACACCACATATCATGGCTGGATGTAATGACTTTGATACTCTGTGATAGAGATGGTCATGGAACCTGATATTTGTAGAAATATCACTAACATATCCTCGATGACCGAGGTAAGTCTCAACCAAACTACCAGTTGCCAGTTTCGAATTATTCCAGATTTTATCAATGGCGCGCTGTTTTTTAACACTATCACAGACTGATTTTGCTGCAGAACCAATGCTAGTCCAAGAATTGGAATTAGAGCCATGGCTACCATCAGAGCTAACACTCGGACTAAGTCGCAATTTCTGCTTAATTTGTCTCAACGCTTGCCACTGATTATTACCAGTAAAGAAATGAGCATAAAGCGAGATCATGTCGTAGGATTTATTGGTTCTGAAATCCTTACATTGATTGTTCTGACAATTATAATCGAAGCTATCAAATACCGGATCATCAAAATATATTCTACAACCTTTTTTGATATACTTAATGCCAACAAATAGCTGATCAATATAAGACTCTGGTTTTGCTGTTAATATTTCTTGTAGCTCTTTAAAATCATTTTTATAATACATATTGAACCTCATATATATTTTGTTGAATCAACTTTGGTGGTTGTGTAAATAGATTCCAGAGGGTTGGCTAGTAGTTCTTGCAACGCATTACTAGCCTTTTTTCTTATCTCTAAAGGCTCAGTTGGCGTTGGCATCAATGCCGACATTGATCGTAATAATCCACTATCTGTCATTATTAACTCCAACCAGTCCACACCTTCTCTGCTCGATAAACATTTCGAGATCTCTAAGTCGGTATTTAGCATGCCGACCGATCTTGTATACTGGCAGATCGTAGCGTTTATTGCATGCCCAACAAGCAAGAGTCTGTTCCTTAATACCCAGATACTCGGCAGCTTGTTTTCTGTTTAGAATTTCATTTGATATACACTTCATAGTTCCCTCATTGATTAGATTTATCGTTAGCTCACATAAATGGCACTTTGCCAACTATGTACAGTTGATAATAATTCTGAGGACTCGGGTTTTATACGTAGTCAGTGTGTTGTAGTAGAAATCAGAGGGTAGAATACGGTATTAGATGTAAAGCTCCATAAGGATTTTGGTAATTATAATTATATTTTAATTGACCTACCTAGACTAGGGTAGATTCAGATTCATTACTTTAGACAATTTGCTTAGTTTTAGGACAATATTTTCTTATATCTTGAGCAGTTCCACCTTTAGCAGCATCAATTGCTCTAATCATACTTGCAGCTTTCTTTGCTAAAGTCATAGTTTTATGAGTGCCTATAAAATACCAGTCTTGAGTATCAAAAATATAATCAGCCAAGGTATCATTGGTAGTTTTTCGATAGCCCTTAGCATCACAAATCAGCGCAAGTTTGAAGACCCTATAGGAAAGACTGTCTTTTATGCTCTCAATATTTTGGTTGGTGATTTTCTCTGTGGTAATTGTGTTATCACCTAAAAATAAAGACTGAACGATATTATCGTTATCTTGATTATTCTTGCTGTCCTTTATTTTGCGTTCTTTTGGAGTAATGGAATTTAAAAACTCTACATAGTTTTCATAAGCAACAAAACCTGGAACGTATTTATCTTTGATCAAAAGTTTTCCCTGAAGCCATAATACACCTAGATTTTCTGCAAACCAAAAACCGGTACTTATTGACTCCATTTTATCTAATTCAGCATTATAATATTTGGCCACAAGCATTTCTGATTTAAAAGCGTATAAGGTTAAACTGAGATGTTCATAAAACTGATTTTCGAATTCTCTTTTGCTATCTCTAAAAAACAAAAAATTACTATATGTAGCATACTCTGAAATTTCCTTAATAAGACGTATTGTACCATACTCTGATTCGTAATAATAAAATCTGATTCTTTCTTTATCGCTCTCGTACTTGGAATAATCACTAGGTGCATATGAAGGCAAAAGCTCAGGAGCTAATTGCTGTACATATTTAATTGCTTCGCCTGTAACCGGCAAACCACCGAACTTCTCAGCAATTGCGTAGATATTATTGACAGAGCTGACATTAACTCCTTTTGCTCCAGCCATTTCCGCAAAATCTTTATAAGTAACAAAACGGCCGGGGAGATTTAGGATAGTAAAGGCCTCAACAATATCATTCCATATATGTTGCAAGATGCCATTGCTAGGAGGTAAAACTCTTGCAACTTGTGAGAACAAGTCACTCATGGGAATGTATTTTAGGTCATTGTTTGTCATTTACTACGATTGATTATTTTTGATTAAACTATGGAAATACTAGTAGATTAGTAATGACTGCACAAGTTGTAGTATGGAAAGTTTTGACAAATAATCTTTTAATTTGTAGAACATGCGTAGAACACGAAGTATTTGAAGAGAGGCTATAATCGCTGGAATCCGCTTTCGAACTGGGGCGAGCGACGGGGCTCGAACCCGCGACCCTCAGAATCACAATCTGATGCTCTAACCAACTGAGCTACGCCCGCCATGTAAAGAAGATAACTAACACTAATACAAACAAAAGCGAAAATTATCAAGTATAATATCATTTCATATAAGCTTTAAGTAAGCCATTGTATCAGGCCAAGGAGTAACCCAGTTATACCAACTATTGAACCTACAGCCCACTTAATAAGCTCAGTTTGCAAATTAGCAAGCTGCGCTTTAGTAGCAGCTGCATTCATAGCTTCTTTATTGACATTTACTTCCTTTTCGAGCGTTTGAAATTTTTCTTCAATGATTTTTTCTAAAGCTTTAAATTTTTTTTCAGCTTTTTCTTCAATTAATCTTTCTAGCTCCTTCACTTGTTCCTTTGTAACAAGATGAGCAACATCATACTCTCGGCTTTTAGAAAGCATTTTTACTATTATTTCCGCTTGATTTTCTTTAAATCCTGCTTTTTTAAGTTCTTTAACAAATTCATGAGTATCAAAATTATATACGGCTATTCCTTCCATAATATACTCTCCTTTTTAAAGGTTTATTCTTTAGAACTTTAATAAATTAGAATCAGCTTATGGCTTAAAGCGTCATGTCATATTAACTATACAATAATAACATAAAAAATTTATAGGATCAAGTTAGGTATGTTGCAGGATTTTTAAGGAATTGGTATTTAAATTTTATTCAGCTTACCTAAAAAATTTTCAAAATCTTTGGTTTCATTAAAATCATGATAAACCGAAGCAAATCTTACATAAGCGACTTGGTCTAGTTTCGCAAGTTCACTCATGATTTGCTCACCAATGAAATGGCTTTGTATTTCACTTTCCCCAAGCCTTTCTATTTTTTGTACTATATTATCAACTAGCAATTCTATTTGTTCAGAAGTAATTGGCCTTTTCCTTACTGCTAAATTTATAGCACGCATCATTTTTTCTCGATCAAATGGTCTTTTAGTTCCATTTTTTTTAATTACAGTTATTTCCCTGAGTTCTATTCTCTCAAAAGTAGTAAATCGTGAGTGACAATTAATGCAATAACGCCGACGCTTTATTGATCTACAATCTTCGCTTTGTCTTGAGTCTTTAACTTGAGTATCTAAAGTACCACAGAAAGGACAACGCATAAACTCACCGTACTCCGTTATATATTGGATATTTCTCACAGAGCATATGTACTTGTTTCAATGTTTTTTGTTCTGTAACTGAATTATCCTCCGAATTTTTCATCAAACTATCTAATACATCTGCTATTAAATTACCAATTTCAACAAATTCTTCTTTCCCAAAACCCCTTGTAGTACCTGCGGGTGTGCCAAGCCTAATTCCAGAAGTAACAAAAGGAGATAATGGATCAAAAGGCACAGCATTTTTATTACAAGTTAAACCAGCTCGTTCTAAACTTGCTTCAGCAGCCTTACCAGTAAGGTTTTTATTACGCAAATCAACTAATAATAAATGACAATCAGTACCATTAGTCACTAAATTAAACCCTCTCTTTTTTAAGCTTTCCCCTAAAGCTATAGCATTATCCACAACATTCTTTGCATATTGCTTAAATTGTGGTTGCAATGCTTCACCAAAAGCTACTGCTTTAGCTGCAATAACATGCATTAATGGACCACCTTGCAAGCCAGGAAAGATAGCTGAATTTATTTTTTTTGCTATTTCTTCATCTAATGATAAAACTACTCCACCTCTAGGTCCTCGCAGTGTCTTATGAGTAGTAGTTGTGACAATATGTGCATAAGGAAACGGGTTAGGATACAAATCTGCAGTTACTAAACCAGCATAATGAGCAATATCTGCTAGCAAAAATGCCCCAATTTCATCTGCTATTTCTCTAAATCTTTTAAAATCAATTACTCTAGGATAAGCTGACCCTCCGGCAATAATCAGCTTTGGTTTATGTTCCTGGGCTAATTTATATACTTGCTCATAATCAATTAATCCATTTTCTGGTTTTACGCCATATTGAATAGAATTAAACCACTTGCCAGATAAATTTGGCGCTGCTCCATGCGTCAAATGACCTCCAGCAGCTAAAGACATACCTAAAATAGTATCTTCTGGCTTTAATAAAGCAAAAAACACTGCCTGATTTGCTTGTGAACCTGAATGTGGTTGCACATTAGCATAATTACATTTAAAAAGCGTCTTTACTCTTTCTATTGCAATTATTTCAACTTCGTCTACAAATTCACATCCACCGTAATAACGCTTATTAGGATAACCTTCAGCGTACTTATTAGTTAAAACTGTACCTTGAGCATTCATTACAGCTTGGCTAGTAAAATTTTCTGAAGCAATCAATTCTATTTGATTTCGTTGTCGTTCTAATTCTTTAGTTACTATTTGATCAATTTCTGGATCAACAGTAGATAAATCATTAGTAAAAAAGGAATTTGCAGTTTTAGAGACCATATTTATAAATAATATAGGTTAATATTTTATTAGTTATATAGTAACTTATTAAAAAATACAATTAAGATAATTTATTAAGACGTTGCTGATGGCGTCCACCTTCAAATGCAGTATTTAAAAATACATCAATACAATTCAGTGCTTCAGGCACGGAAATATAACCAGCTCCAAAAACAATAATATTAGCATCATTATGTAAGCGGGCTAATCTAGCATATTCTTTATTGCAACAAAGAACAGCTCTAATTTTTGGGTTTCTATTAGCAGCAATACACATCCCAATTCCAGAATTACATATTAAAATTCCTATTGTTCTATCATTTTTACTAACAAAATCTGTGACTAATTTAGCAAAATCAGGATAGTCTACTGCTTCTTCATTAAAACAACCAAAATCCTTAATATGATTACTCTTCTTCTGCAAATAATTAATTATTTGCGTTTTAAAACTTACTCCTCGATGATCCGAAGCAATTGCGATATTAAGCATTATAATATAATTTTAAATAATAATTCTTATAGTATTGTTATGGAGTTTACCAATAAAAATAATTTAAAGCTACCACCTCGTGATCCAAATTCTAAGAAAGGCGATTTTGGAAAAATAATAGTTGTTGGTGGTAGTTCTAGCTACTATGGCTCTCCAATACTAACTGCCTGTGGTGCAGAATATTCTGGAGCCGATTTAATAACCTTATATTTGCCTAGCATGTATAAAGATACTGCTAAGAATTATTCTTTAAACTTTTTTATCAAAGATTTCCAAGAAGATGTTTTGACTAAATTAGATGTAAGAAAAATAATAGATGATACTACTCATAATCATGTTTTAGTTATAGGTAACGGCATAGGTAAAGCAAAAGAAACCAAACAAGCAGTGTTAGAAATCTTATCTAATGTAACAATACCTGTAGTTATTGACGCTGAGAGTTTATTCCCTGAAATTTTAAAAATTAAACCTATTAATGCTCAATGGATAATCACTCCTCATAAAACAGAATATGAAAGATTATTTGAAGTGGAGTTTGATGAAAAATCCATTTCCAAAATAGCTCAACACCACAATATAACAATATTAGCAAAATGTGGAGTAAACTATATAGCTGATGGGATTGGCAGAGTAATTGCAAATAATACTGGATGTGCAGAAATGCGAGTAGGTGGCACTGGAGATGTATTAGCTGGTATTACTGGCAGTTTTATTGCTCAAGGTCTAAAACCTTTTGATGCTGCTTGTTCTGCTGCTTATTTTTGGGGAAAATGCGGTACTATTATGTCCCAAAAAAGTAAATGGCTCACCGCTTATGATATGATCAAAAATTTTCCCAAAATAGCTATAGAGATAGACTTACCTACAAATTAATTATGATTTTTAAGAAAACTTAACATAATTTTCTTTGTACCTAAATCATCAAAAAATACATCCGCAGAATTACCTTCTAATTTAACTATAACCCCTTGCCCAAACTTATTATGAATTACACGTTGATTAATAGAAAAGTTAGATGAAGGAACAGCATTATAGGATGCATTATAAGGTGATTGAGTCACTTGAGATTGCTGAGTAGTTACATTAACTCCTATCACGCAACAGTCGGTTGGAAGCTCCATAATAAAACGGGAGGGAGAATTATACTGCCATTGATTAAAAACTCTTCTGCTGTACACTGAGCTAATATGCAACTCATGTTTTGCACGAGTGATACCCACATAAGCTAACCTTCTCTCTTCTTCTAAGCCATGATTACCTGTTTCTTCTAAAGTCTTACCATTTGGAAATAAACCCTCTTCCCAGCCAGGTAAAAATACTAAATCAAATTCAAGACCTTTAGCCGCATGCAAGGTCATGATGTTAACTTTATTGTTAAGGCTAACATCATCGCTACTTGAAACTAGACTAATATGTTCCAAGAAATCATATATACTATCAAACTCTTCTATCGCTTTAATTAGTTCCTTAATATTTTCGATCCTGTTGCTTGCATCTTCTTTAGATTCTTTTTCAGATTCCAGCATTTGAAAATATCTAACATCCTCAATAATAGTGATGACCGCTTCTCCATGACTGATACTATCAAATAAATTATGCCACTTATAAATGTAATTTTTAAATTCTAATAGATTGTTTTTGAGCTGTGCCTTTACAGGTTCTTTCTCAATCATAATACTGATTGCATCTAGTAAGGAACAATTATTAATTAAAGCATGTTGTTTTAATTTTTGAATAGTACTATCACCAACCCCCCTTTTAGGTTTATTAATTATCCTTTCAAAGGCTAAATCATCATTTTTATTTATTGCAAGTCGAATGTAAGCAATAATATCCTTTACCTCCATCCGCTCATAGAATTTCATATTGCCAATAACAATATAAGGGATTCCTTGAGCAATAAATGCTTCTTCAATTACACGGGTCTGAAAGCTTGCTCTCACCAATATACTAATGTTAGATGGCCGATAAATATTATGTGCTTTTTGTTTGATTTGTAAGGATACATATTTTGCTTCTTCTAAATCATTCCAAAAAGAATTAACAATAACTTTTTGGCCTTTTTCATCGCTCGTCCATAATGTTTTACCATAACGTTTAGCATTATTTGAAATCAAGGCTGAGGCTGCTTGTAAGATATACTTACTAGAGCGATAATTTTGTTCCAATTTTATTACGTGTGCGCCAGGAAAATCCTTTTCAAAACGCAAGATATTTTCAATCTTCGCCCCTCGCCAACCATAAATCGATTGGTCATCATCTCCTACACAACAAATATTGCTATGCCGTTGTGCTAATAGCCTTAGCCATAAATATTGTGCAACGTTAGTATCTTGGTATTCATCAACCAAAATAAACTTAAATTTATTTTGATATTGTTCTAAAATATCAGAGTTATTAGTAAAGAGCTCTAAATTGTATAGCAATAGATCGCCAAAATCCACTAAATTACTGGCCTTAAGACGCTCTTGATAAGTTTTATACACATCTTTTGCTACTTGTGCTGCTAAAGATGTAGTATCAGAGCTAGTAATTTTAGATGGCATTATAGCTTGGTCTTTCCAGCTATTAATAATAGCTAATAATAATTTAGGATTATATTGTTGGGGATCAAGATTCTTATCATTAAGAATCGATTTAATTAACTTTAGTTGATCGTCTGTGTCAATTATAAGGAAGTTACTACTCAAACCAACTAGCTCTTGATGCAACCTCAAAATTTTAGCCGCAATAGAGTGGAATGTGCCAAGCCATCTAAAAGGTTGAGAAAAATCTATTAGCTTTTCAATTCTCTCACTCATTTCTTTAGCAGCTTTATTTGTGAAAGTGACAGCTAAAATCTCATTAGGCCAAGCTAAATTAGATTTTATTATATGGGCTATCTTACTGACAATAACCTTAGTTTTACCGGTACCAGCCCCTGCTAGTATCAATAAAGGTTTATTAAACTTATGAACAGCCTCAAGCTGTGCACTATTTAAACCTTCTAAATGTTGATCCAACTCTAACAAGATTTTTACTTAATAGAATTATTTGAGTTAATCTTTGAACGTGTCCTTTTTTTAGGGGGCTTAACTACCTTATATGGTACAGAATATGCCTTAGCAAATTTAACTGCTTCACCTTTATTATGAGCTTCAGGCTTTCCTTCTTCTAGCAGGTCACATGATTCGCATTGAATAAAATTATCTGTATAAGATTTTGGCTGAAGCTTTCTGGAATGATACTCAATAATTTCAAAATCTAAATTATTCATCTTAGCAAAAGCAATTGCCTCTTCTTGATTATCAAATTTTAACTTTACTTCTTGTAACATATCTCGAGATCCGGTCCAGCCCATTAATGGATCAATATATCGGCTCCCATCTTGATCAAATTTTATAAGCCAATATTTGGTGTTACCCATCCCTGACTGCATAGCTGATTTAGTTGGGCTATATATAAAAGCTTTCATAAAAATACATTTTGGTAATTATATAAACTATAGTATATACTTAAGAATAATTATATCAATTTTAAATTCAATTTTAATTTAAATGGTAGGCAAATGAGCTTAGATAACACTTCTCCTAATACCAGCCAAGACCTTCAAAACATGTCATTTGAAAAAGCCTTAGCTGAACTACAAGAAATAGTACGTAAAATTGAAACAGGACAAGAGAGTTTAGAAGCAACTATTAAATATTATGAACGTGGCAATATATTAAAAAATTATTGCGAATCCAAGCTCAAAGAAGCAAAGTTAATAGTAGAGAAAATAGTTCAAAATGCTGATGGTTCTGTTACTACTGAAGAAGGGTTATAATAATTTTTTATATAACTCCAAAGTTTTTTGAGTCATAACATTTAACGTAAAATTGTGTTCAATAAATTTACGCGCATTATTTCCTATCTCTTGCCTACGCTTAACTGGCAAATCCATTACTTTTTTAATTGCCTTAACAAGGGCTGCACTATCATTAGAAGGTATTAAAAAACCATTTTTTTGATCAATAATAGTTTCTTTAAAACCTCCCATATTAGTAGCAATTATAATTTTGGCCATTGCCTGGGCCTCAATAGGAATTCTACCAAACGCTTCTGGCTCTAAAGATGGCGCCACAATAATATCCGAAATCATATATAATGCAGGCATGTCCTTGATTGGCTTAGAGAAGGTTACATTATTATCTAAACCAAGCTTACCCATTAATTCTAATATTTCATTATAGTAATTATAATGTTTTCCTATATCTCCCACAATCAAACAATAAAAATGCTTTTTATTCAATTCAGCTAACGCCTGTAATAGAATTAAATGACCTTTCCACCTTGTAATGCGCGCAGGCATAGTAATAATAGTTTTACCATCTGGAACGCCTAATTGTTTAGTTAATTGTTGTAATCTTTCAAAATTAACCTTTTTAGGATTAAAAAGCTCGGTATCCACTCCTCTATGAATTACGGTAATATCAGAATTTAGATCTGGATAATGTTTTTGAATATATTTTTTTATAAATTCAGAAACCACAATAACCTTTTCTCCTCTTAGCATTACAGAGTTATAAAATCTTTTTATAAAATTCTGCATACCATATGCTCCATGAAAAGTCGTAACGAATCTACAACCAGCTTTCTTCGCAGCAAAATATGCACTCCATGCAGGCGCGCGTGACCTAGCATGAACTATATCCACTTTTTCCTTTTTAATTATATCAGCCAAGCGATTGATATTACGGAATATATGCCATGGATTTTTACTTTTTAAAGGTAAGGTAATATGTGTAGCACCTGCATTTTCAATGAGACTAACTAATGGCCCTCCTGAGGAAGCCACTAAAGAACGAAAACCATTTGTCATAAGAGCTCTAGAAATGTCTACAGTCCCTCTTTCAACACCCCCGGAAACTAATGATGGTAAAACTTGTAAAATTGTTGGTTTATGTTTATTGTTCATATTAACTTAGGATTTAAAGAGTATTTTTATGAATAACCATCAGTTCCAAAAATTGGTGTATAGCAATGATTTTATAGCGTACAAAAAACTTATAAACAATGCAAATAAATTACCAACTATAGTTTTTTGTCATGGATTCAAATCTGATATGAATGGCAACAAAGCACTATTTCTACATGATTTTTGTGAGAAACAAGGTTATAACTATGTTAGATTTGATTATTTAGGCCACGGCCTTTCAAGTGGGAAATTCACAGATGGAACTATTTCCAAGTGGCTTAATAATGTATTATTAATTATAGATAGTATTAAAACGCCTGTGATTCTAGTTGGATCAAGTATGGGAGGATGGCTAGCTCTTCTTAGTGCTCTTGCAAGGCCTAAATTAGTAACTGGTATAATTTCTATTGCTATAGCAACTGATTTTACAGAAGAACTAATTTGGCAAAAAATGAATCCACAAACCAAACAAATTTTAGATAGTAAAGGTATAGTGGACTTAGCTCAAGAAATGAAATCAGATTATTATCCAATCACTAAAGAATTAATTGAAGATGGAAGAAAAAATTTACTATTGAATGATTCTATTAACATTGATATACCTATAATCTTATTACATGGAATGGAGGATAAAGATGTGCCTTATACCTATTCAATTCGTACTGCTCAAAAACTTGTTTCTAAACAAGTAACTGTGGTTTTAACTAAGAGTAGTGATCACAGAATGTCATCTGATGATGATTTAAAGTTATTGACTGAATCGATACAAAAAATGTATTCATATATAACTATATAATTTTTAACTACAAGGAAAACAATATATGGTCGAAACATGTGAGTTAAAAACTATCGAAAAGACAAATATTTACCCTTCTATTCAGCAACTTAGTAGCCCAATTGAGATACGTGAATTGAAAACTATTCAAGAAGTATCAACTATTTATCCTTTAATTAAACAACATCATAAAATTAATAATGAGAGTTTTAAAGTTTTTCTAAAAGAGATGATGACAACTGGTTATCACTGTTTTGGACTATTTAAAGATAATGTTATCCTTGCTACAGCAGGTTTTTGGATTGGAGTACGCTTCTATTGCGGTAAATATATGTATATTAATAATTTTGTTGTAGATGAGAACACCCGCTCCCAAGGTATTGGTAAAAACCTTTTGGATTTTCTTGAAGGGGAAGCAAAAAAATATAAATGTAAAGCGTTAGTGTTAGACTCTTATGTACATAATAGTCGAGCACATAGGTTTTATTTCAGAGAGGGATATATAATATCAAATTTCCACTTTAAAAAGGATTTAACTTATCCTTAGAAAGGGCTAATTAAGTCTTTATTTTATGCAAATACCGTAACAACCACATAACAATTATTACGGATAAAATACCGTTCCACCCAGCTATCGATATACCAATAAATTTAAAACTTATTTGGCTGCAACTAACATGATTATTCTCATAAATTTGATTTTTTACATCTTCCACTGTAAGGATAGACTGGTATTTTTCGTCAGGTGAACATAATACTGATTCAGAAAAGATATGTTGTTCAATACCTACATGATAAAAAGCAATTAAAGCGCCAATTGAAATAACTATCACACAACAATATAGAAAAATCCTTTGCACATATGTGGATTTTAAAATCATACCTATACTAGCAATTACTATAACTATTAGATATGTGTATCTTTGATAATTACAAAGAGCACAGGGCTTTAACTTAAGAACATATTCTATAGTAAATGCTGAACTTACTAACATAGTACATACTATGATTAAGCCTAAATAAATTTCTTTCAACGATAAATTATTAAGCATTTTCTTTGCCAATCTCGATTAGTTATTATATAAACTATTACTACATAATAAAATTATAACTAATTTCAATGAATATTAAAGAGATCGCTTTAAAAAGTAATGCTTGGCCATTTGAGGAGGCAAAAAGTATTTTGGCTAGAGTTAATAATACTACACCTAAGAAAGGTTATGTATTATTCGAAACTGGATATGGACCATCCGGCTTGCCTCATATTGGTACATTTGGCGAAGTAGTAAGAACTGTAATGGTACAAAACGCCTTCAATTTATTATCGGATATACCAACCAAACTGTATGTTATATCTGATGACATGGACGGATTAAGAAAACTTCCGGATAATGTACCTAATCCTGAAATGTTAAAAGAGCATTTAGGTAAACCTCTTACTGATGTACCTGACCCATTCGGCACTCATCAAAGCTATGGGCATAATATGAATGCTCGTTTAATTGCTTTTCTTGATCGTTTTGGATTTAAATATGAATTTTTTAGCGCTACATACCTATACAAAAACGGCTTACTTGATGAGTTTCTTCTTAAAGCATTAAAACATTACGATGCTATAATGAATTTAATGTTACCTACTCTTGGGGAAGAAAGACAAGCAACTTACAGCCCCTTTTTACCAATTTGTCCTAAAACAGGTAAGGTTTTATATGTACCAATTATTAAAAGGGATGAAAAAGCTGGAACAATTACTTATATCGATGAAAATAAAGAAGTAACTGTACCTGTTACAGGAGGCCATTGTAAATTACAGTGGAAACCAGACTTTGGTGTAAGATGGGCAGCTCTAGATGTAGATTTTGAAATGTACGGCAAGGATCATTTAGCTAATTCAATTTTATACAGCAATATATGCAAAATTGTAGGAGGTAATCCGCCTCATCAATTATGTTACGAATTATTTTTGGATGATGAGGGAAAGAAAATCTCTAAATCTAAAGGCAATGGTATCTCTATCGAAGAGTGGCTAAAATATGCACCTACTGAAAGTCTTTCACTTTATATGTATCAATCACCAAAAAAGGCGAAGCGTTTATTTTTTGACGTAATCCCTAAAAGCGTAGATGAATATATTACTTTCTTACAAAAATTTCATGAAGAGGACCCAACTGCCCAATTATCTAATCCTATTTGGCATATACATAATGGCAAACCTGAAAAACAAGAATTTTTTGGTCTCACTTTTTCATTATTAATTAATTTAGCATGTGCTTGTAATCCAAGCGATAAATCAGTATTGTGGGGCTTTATCACTAAATACGCTCCCAGCGCTAACCCTGACTCGGCCCCATTCTTAGACCAATTAGCAGATTATGCTATTTGTTATTATAATGATTTTATTAAATCAAAAAAAGTTTACCGCCAGCCTAATGCCAACGATATAAAAGTATTACAACAGATAATAGAGGCTTTAACAAAATTAGAAAAAAATGCCGATGCTCAAGAAATTCAGAATACTCTATATCATATCGGAAAAAATGCTCATTATACTGATTTAAAGGAATTTTTTCAGACGATATATGAAATTTTGCTAGGCCAATCTCAAGGACCACGTCTTGGTTCTTTCATAGCTTTATATGGCATTGAACAAACTATTAAACTAATAAAATCGCTCATATAGGATTAAGATGAAAATAAGTAATATAATTGGTAGAGAAATTATAGATAGTAGAGGCAACCCTACCATTGAAGTTGATGTATATCTTGAATCAGGTGTTTACGGAAGAGCAGCTGCACCAAGTGGCGCATCTACTGGTAAGAGAGAAGCTCTGGAAAAGCGAGATGGAGACAAAACCAGATTTAACGGTAAAGGTGTATTACAAGCAGTTAAAGCAGTAAATAATGATATTAAAAGTATCTTAGTTAACCAAGAAATATCACAACAAGAACATTTAGATAATTTATTAATTTCGTTAGATGGAACAGAAAATAAGTCAAAGTTGGGTGCTAATGCTATAGTAGCCACATCATTAGCAATTGCTAAAGCGGCTGCTAAAGCAAATAATTTACCTTTATTTTCCTATCTAAATCCCAATTCATGCGCTCTTCCCATACCTTTAATTAACATTATAAATGGCGGAGCACATGCCAATAATGCTTTAGATATACAAGAATTTATGATTATGCCTATAGCTGCTAATAGTATTAAAGAGGCTATTAGAATAGGATCAGAAATTTTTTATAGCTTAAAGACTTTACTTGCTAATGAGAATTTTAGTACAAGTGTAGGTGATGAAGGTGGGTTTGCACCAAATTTTAAATCAAGTAATGCTGCTATAGAATATATTATAAAAGCAATTGAAAGAGCTGGATATAAACCAGGCATAGATGTGGTACTCGCATTAGACGCAGCTGCTTCTGAATTTTATAAAGAAGGTAAGTATTTTTTAGCAGGAGAAAATAAACTTTTATCTTCTGAACAACTTATAGATTACTATGTTAAACTAATTGAAGCTTACCCTATTTCATCCATTGAAGATGCGATGTCTGAAGATGATACAGAAGGGTGGCAACTAGCTACTATAGCTTTAAAAAACAAAATTCAACTAGTAGGGGATGATATTTTTGTTACCAATCCGAATATATTACGTGCTGGTATCAAAAAAAATATCGCTAATGCAATCTTAATAAAACCAAATCAGATAGGCACTTTGACTGAAACTCTGGAAACAATAAATATTGCTCATAATGCCTCTTATAAAACTATATTATCACATCGTTCAGGAGAAACAGAAGACACAACTATTACTCATATAGCAGTAGCAACTGGATGTGGACAAATAAAAACTGGTTCTATGAGTAGGACAGATAGAACAGCGAAATATAATGAACTAATCCGTATTGAAGAATTACTAGGTAATAAAGCAAAATTTGCCAAATTTGAATAAATAAGTTATTGTTAAATGTGGGAAAGATAATTTAATTAGCATTGTTTATTTATGTACGCTATTAGGAAAAGTAAGAAATTTCAATTTAAGAAAATACTATTTGTTTCATTTTCAATATTACTTATTTTTTATTGTGCATATCAAGCAATTAATGGGGAAAGAGGGGTATCTGCATTATTTTACTTTTCTAAAAAATATAATAACTTAAAAGAAGAAATAGAAACTTTAAGAGCCGAAAGATTGAGTATTGAAAATAAAGTAAATGCTTTGAAATCAGAATCATTAGATATAGATTTGCTCGATGAGCAGGCAAGACGAGTTCTAGGATATGCTCATGAAGGGGAAACTATTTATATTGACTCCAATGAAGCTACTAACTGATTAATATACATTCGACGATAGCTTAGAGCTTCAGCTATATGATTTTTATTAACTTTATCTTCTGTAGCTAAATCAGCTATTGTTCTTGCTACTCTTAGCACCCGGTTATACCCTCTCATTGATAAGGAAAATTTTTCTGCAGCTTTATTTAATAATTCAACTCCTTCTGGTCCTGGTAAAGCCATTTCATATAATAAATCTCCATCTAACTCAGAATTAGTACTAATATTTAAACCTTGAAATCTCTTTAATTGGATTTCTCTAGCAGTTTTTACCCTCCGAGCAATAACTTCAGAGCTTTCTTCACTAAGAACTGTAATATTCTTAATTTCTTTTGCAGAAATCATTGGCACTTCAACAAATAAATCAATTCTATCAAAAATTGGTCCTGAAATCTTATTTTGATAATCTTGTGTGCATTTCGGAGCTTTATTACAAGCTCTCAAAGGATCAGATAAATAACCACATTTACACGGATTCATTGCCGCAATAAGTTGGAACTTAGCTGGATAGCTGACATGAGTATTGGCTCTAGATATTAAAATTTTTCCACTCTCTATTGGTTGCCTTAAAGAATCTATAACCGTTCTTGGAAACTCAGGAAACTCGTCTAAAAACAATACTCCATTATGGGCCATTGATATTTCCCCAGGCATTATTCTTTTGCTATGCCCACCTCCGACCATAGACACCATAGAACAAGAGTGATGAGGAGCTCTAAATGATCTTTTAGTATTAAGCTGACCATTCGTAAGTTCACCTGCAATGCTCGCAATCATGCTGGTTTCCAAAATTTCTATGGCTGACATTTCTGGCAAAATACCAGGCAGACGTGATGCAAGCATTGATTTACCTGCCCCAGGCGGTCCTGACATTAACAAATGATGCTTGCCGGCAGCTGCAATTTCTAAAGCTCTCTTAGCTGGTTTTTGGCCAACCACATCTTTTAAGTCTAAATAGGATTTATTAGAAACACCTTCGCATTTAGTTACTGGTAAAGTTAATAATTGTGTGCCTTTAAAATGATTAATAAGAGCAAGAAGATCTGAAGCAGCAACAATTAATTTATTTCCAGACCATGCGGCTTCGGAACCATTAATTGCAGGACAAATAATACCCATATTACGTTCATTAGCACCAACAGCTGCTGGTAAAACTCCATTTACTGCCAATAATTTTCCATCTAACCCTAATTCTCCTAATACTAAATAACTATCTAATATTGATTGTGGAATAATATTTAAAGCAGCTAATATACAGCATGCTATAGCTGCATCAAAATGACTTCCTTCTTTCATTAAATCAGCAGGAGCAAGATTAATAGTAATCCGTTTTGGAGGTAACGATAACGCTAAACTATTTAAAGCTGATCTGACGCGTTCTTTGGATTCAGCAATAGTTTTATCAGGAAGCCCAACGATGTTAAAAGCCGGCAAACCATTTGCCATATGCACCTGAACTTGGACATCAATAATTTCTAATCCTTTAAAAGTTAAAGTATTAACAGTTGAAACCATATAAAGATATTCACCTATAAATTACTTAAATCAATGCAAATTACACAAAATTTTATTAAAAGTAAACTATAAGTATTTGCTGAATCTAAAATAAGGTCTTACTTATTTTACAGCGCCAAGAACTAAGAAAAATTGATCATAAACTATTACTCAAGAAGCGGACGAGGATCAAAAGTTACACGAATTTTAGTAATTTTATCATTTTCAACATGCATCCAATTAGCCACAGGCAATGGTTTACTTGTTTTTGTAGTGTATAAATCATACCATGTAATAACATCAAATTCATCAATCCACATGTGGTGAATGACTATATCAGCCATAATACTAGTTAAAGCTTGAAGTCCATTCATACATTCATCAATACCATGAGCTTCACCAAGTGCACCAATAAATGTAATATCATCAGATAAAATGGAGCGTATATTATCAAAATCATGTGCTTTCCATGATTTGAAATAAGAATTAGCAATATTCTTCAAATTTATTGTCATAAAAATCTCCCTTATAAACTTATCTCAATATGAATTATACAAAATGATCTGATTTTGAATAGTTAGGTTTAATAGCTACAATGAATACAATTATAGGCTTTCTTCCTGGAAAAAAACGTGAATTTCTAGAAAATATGAATGAGGCCCCACTGTACCTCACCAATACATTATTAAGGTGCCAGGGCATTAATCTCAAAATTATTGAAGACTATATTCAAAATTTCTATGCTCGCTTAAACATTAATAAATAATCATACATTTCGGTATTATTATTCATTTGCGCATAATCAAGAGAGGTTTTACCGAACACATCTTGATGGCTCACATCACAACCATTACTAATTAGTATTTTTACAGCTTCAAAATTATTAGTCCTAGCTGCTATATTAATAGGCTTAGCCATATATTTATTTTCTTCATTTAAATTGGCACCATGATAAATTAACATATACATAATATCATTACGCTGATGTAAAATAGCATAAGAAAGTAAGCCATAGCCTTCATCATTTTTGATATTAAGTAAGAAATCATAATTATCTAACAATATCCTCAATACATTAATATTGCCTGCCACTACCGCATTAAATGCCCAGTTTACTATTTCAGTCATATATAATGGTTTAGCCAAATGTGCGTTTTCTTTGTTAAACATTTCACTTGGTAAATATTTTGTTTTGAAATTTGTTTTAAGAAAACGTGCAATTGCACCACGTTTATCTGGATTAAGATGTTTTATAGAATCAATCAATATATAAATTTGTGGCTCATAATATTGCAACTTAAGCGTCCGTGGACCAATATATGTAATAGGATCTTCAATATCACCTAAATAGTACAAAATAGACTCTAATAACAATATATTGGTATTATGTTCTTTTATCTCAGATCCATTAGGCTTATTAATTACAGCTACAGTATGACTATCCTGAGAATTCGCGTCTATTGCTTTAACAGTAACTTTTTGATTTGTAGTCGGTATATTATCTAAAGTTTGACTTGGTACAGGAAGGGAGGGTAACACTGGCGGAATATCATCAGCTCTTATATTAAGACAATTTAAAAACATCATTAAAGTCAAAACCAAAAATGTATTTTGTACTTTTTTCATTTTTAAATTTGATCTGAAGGTTACTCCGCCAATATTGAATTATGAATTTAACAACTCAATTAAAAATTAGTTGCTAGTATCACCTTGATCTGCAGAACTATCTGTCATTGAACCATCAGCAGCTGATGAACTTGTAGCAGGTGCATTAGAGCTAGCTGTTGGAGTTGTTGTAGTTGAACTAGCATGTGCCAAATTTGCAACGAATAATGCAACTAATACCATTTTTACTAAAGTTTTCATGATTTTCCTCATTTATAGTTAATTAGATTTAATTTTAGTAATTAAATTTTTAATTTCCTTACTAAGAATTTCTCTGACGATTAGTGGTAAATTTTTATTTAACCAATCTTGCATATACGGTTTAACGACTTCAACAGTCAGCCTACGCAGCTGATCCGCTGAGCCTTGCTCATTAAACAATTTCGCACGAAGTAACTGATCTACAAAATCAGAAATATATTTTGAAGATTCGCCAATTACCTCCTCAGAGAGTAACTTCTCATTAATTACATTATCAGATATTATCTTGTTAGACAACTGATTTCGTTGATTGGCAGTGATATTGTCATCGATTTTTACTTTATATATGCTACCATCATCCTGCACTATATTTGTTAACTCCAATAAATCATAATCATATTCTGCATGCTTAACAGTTGCAGGTTTATGGCCTATAGTTTTATTTTTTATAGAAGTGCGTATATTTTTTAAAATATCGTCTATGGATTGTTCTTGAACTGTGTTATCTGACATATTTTTCTAATATTAGAAAGACCCTATTAATTCCCATCTAATTTTATTATAATTCTTTAATGGATCAAATAAAGGTACTTTTAATCCTAGGTCTTTAGCAGTAAGTTCGCCTACGGCAGACTTCAAAGCATAACGATATATAACGTTATTAGTTTTAATAGCTACTAAACTTATATCTGCATCAAAATATTGATTTTGCGCTACAATCACATCGACTGTTGAACGCGTGCCAGCTTTTTCCTCTTCTACCATTCCATCATATGCTATTTTTGCTGACGCTACCGCATCCTCTTGAGCACTAATTGCAGCTTTTGCAATTTCATAATCTTCCCAAGCTTTTATCGCCCCATCAATAACATCTTGTTTACTATTTAATGAACTATATTTATATTGCTGAGCAACTTTTTTTGTTGATCTTAATTGCGCCCAGTTAGCTGGCGTAAATATTGGCACATTTAAACTAATAACTGTTGCGGTTGTAGTTAGCCCATTTTGCGTTACAACATCACCACTTTGCCAAGTTTGCGATAAAGTAGCATTAGGTAATAAATCACCACGTGCTGCATTTACACCTTGATCAGCAGCTTTGTATTGAAGTTCAGATACTATTAATTGAGGATTTTTTTTCAATGCCACACTTACAGCTTCATCAACATTTGTAGGTAGTAAGAGACCGTATCCTGGCAATGTTAAATTTTCTGGCTCTACCATAATAATCGATGTAAATTTAGCTTTAGCTGAAGCTAGATCACCACGAGCTTTGATTCTTGAAGCTATAGCATTAGAAAGAGAGGATTTTGCTTGTGCCACATCTGTCTTAGTATTCTCCCCAACTTGGAATCTAGCTTCAACTGATTCTAAATATTTATATAAAGATCTAACCTTTTGTTCATAAACTTCCAACTGCATTTGCGCTCTAACTACTCCTAAATATGCTTCAACAGCTGCTAGTAGAATTTGTTGTTCATAATAAACTAATTGCGCCCTTTGCGCTTCAACTTGGAGCTTGGCTTTACGTATATTAGCGACATCCGTACCACCATTAAATATATTTTGTTGAATTGATAATGAATTAGTAATACCACTTAACGCAACTTGATTACCTGTCGGAAGCGTAGTAGAGTTGTATTTACTATCTTGAGTTTGTTTTGAGGCTTGCACGGTAGGTAAAAAATTAGCAAGGGCAACCATTACATTTTCGTCAATTGCCTTTAATTCTTCACGACGTGCTTTTAAAATATTATTATTTTCATAAGCGCAAGCTAAAGCTTCTTCTAAAGTTTGAGCAATTGCATGATCACTTAAAACAAAAACAAAATAAAAAATTCCTGAAATAATTCTTTTCATCATGAGGTTTAAATATATAAAATCTTAATTTTATAATAATATCAGTTATATAGTCACTTGTAAATTACTTAAAAGATAAGATAATTCTTGAAAAATTTAAAAGAGCTAGTTAATAATAGAGACTTGGTTGGCCGGGTAGCAAAGTGGTAATGCAGCGGACTGCAAATCCGCTATACGCCGGTTCGATTCCGGCCCCGGCCTCCATCTTGTGGTAAAATTATGGCAGTACATCTTTTTAAATTTAATAAATTATGCCGCGATAAAATCTCTGAATTAATGCGCCGCCAAGGTGTTATAGTACATGAACGCATTATGGAAAACAAAGAGTTTATTATCAGGTTAAAAGAAAAATTACTTGAAGAAACTCAAGAAGCAATTGAAACTAATTCGAAAGAAGAATTAAGTGAAGAATTAGCAGATATCTTAGAAGTTATGCACGCTTTAGCAAAGACGTCACAAATAAGTTTTGAAGAGATAGAAAAAAAGCGCCAAAACAAACAACTTGTTAAAGGTGGATTTGAAAAGAAAATTTACTGCTCCCATATTGAGTTAGATTCTGAAAATCCAGCTACAGTTGAATATTTAAACTATTATAAAACTCACCCCCGCTACCCAGAAATAAAATAACTTTATGGCCAAGGATTCCTTATATATCGAATCTTTTCTAGAAATGATGACTGTAGAAAGGAATGTTGCCTCAAATACCATAATTTCTTATAAAAATGATCTACAAGATTTTATGAATTTCTGTCAAAAAATACCTAAATCCATCACTAATATTACTATCGAAGATATAAGGCATTATATAATTGACTTATCCAAAGAGAAATTTGACCCTAAAACTATTGCTAGAAGACTATCTGCTCTGAGACAATTTTATCAGTTTCTTTTTAATGAAAATATTATTTCTGATAACCCTACCTTAAATATAGATCTTCCTAAAACTAGTAAAATATTGCCGGGGGTCCTTAGCGAAGAAGAGGTTAATTTATTAATTAACACAAGTTACCAAGACTTAACACCTGAAGGAATAAGGCTTACAGCAATGTTAGAAGTATTATATGCTTCAGGTATGCGTGTTTCAGAGCTAGTAACCCTTAGAACTAATGATGTGCAATTTAAAAAGAATTCTGAAGAAGCCAAACCTCATATCATTATTAAAGGTAAAGGTGGTAAAGAAAGGCTAGTAGTCCTACATAATAAAGCCGTTATTGCTATAGAAAAATATCTGCAATATCTACCTCTATTAACTAATAACAAAGATGAAAAGTGCCTATTTCCTTCTAAAATCTCAAATGAAGGCCATATAACTCGGCAATATTTTGGTAAATTATTGAAAAAATTAGCCATTAATACAGGAATAGACCCAAGTAAGTTATCACCTCATAAGATTCGCCACTCTTTTGCTACCCACTTACTAAACCATGGCGCTGATTTAAGAGTAATTCAAGAATTACTGGGGCACAAGGATATAAGTACAACTCAAATTTATACTCATATATCAAATGATCAGTTGAAGTCAGTAGTTTATGAAATGCATCCTTTGGCTAAAAATAAATAAAATATGCAGTTGATTTGTTACCAATTAACTGCATATTTTATTTAAGTTGATTATTTGTGTTTTGAGATTATTGCTGATAAATTAAAAAGGAATTTCATCATCCAGATCATCCATTAAGAAATCGCTACTAGAATCTTTTTCTTTATTTTTACCATTATCACTATGCCCGCCTGCTTCTGAACCACTGCCTTGTCGAGCATCTAACATAGTTAGGCTACAATTATAACCTTGTAAAACTATTTCGGTTGTATAACGTTCAGTACCAGCATTATCGCTCCATTTTCTTGTTTGTAGGCTGCCCTCAATAAATAATTTAGCACCTTTTTTAACGTATGTTTTTACTACATTAACTAAACCTTCAGAAAAAATAACTATACGATGCCATTCGGTTCTTTCACGTTTATCACCCGTAGATTTATCGCGCCAAGTGTCTGAAGTAGCTAGCACAAGACTAGCTATTTCCTTGCCATCTTGGGTAGTACGAATTTCTGGATCTTTCCCCACATTACCAATAAGCAACACTTTATTTAAGCTTCCTGCCATTTTAACCTCGCTTATATTATTAAAAAAACCTTTTATATTACCTATAACACAATATAATATGCAATAAAGATGTAAACAAAAAAAGCAAGTATGTGAATTATGGATGATAAAATAGAAATTAAAGGCGCAAAAGAACATAATCTTAAAGATATTAACGTTGAGATACCCAAAAATAAGTTAGTGGTAATTACAGGATTGAGCGGCTCTGGGAAATCCTCCTTAGCGTTTGATACTATATATGCCGAGGGCCAAAGAAGATATGTTGAGAGTCTTTCTGCATATGCTAGACAATTCTTACAACTACAAAACAAACCAAATGTTGAGTATATAAGTGGATTATCACCTGCTATTGCTATAGACCAAAAAACAACCTCAAAAAATCCTCGATCTACGGTCGGAACTATCACAGAAATTTATGATTATTTAAGATTATTATATGCCCGAATAGGCATACCTTACTCTCCAGCAACTGGTAAACCTATTCAAAGCCAAACTGTTTCTCAAATGGTTGATGCTATTAACGGACTTCCTAAGGATACTAAAATCTATATTCTCGCACCTATTATTAAAGGAGAAAAAGGAGAGCATCGCAAAGAATTGATTCAATTAAAAAAACAAGGTTTTCAGAGGGTAAAAATTGACGGTATTTTATATGATTTAGACGATTTACCTACAATTGATAAAAATAAAAAACATGTAATTGAGTTAGTAGTTGATAGATTAGCAATTAATGATGAATTAAGTAATAGATTAGCTGACAGTATTGAAATAGGTCTCAAATATGGTAACGGCATCATCCATGTAGAAATTCTTGATTCTACCGAAGTAATGACATTTTCTGAAAAATACGCTTGCCCTATCTCTGGTTTCCAGATTGATGAAATCGAACCGCGAATTTTTTCGTTTAATAGTCCTTTTGGAGCATGTCCTGTATGCGAAGGAATAGGAATTGAACATTATTTTAATGAAGGACTAGTGATTCCTAATACTAATTTATCGCTTAATGAAGGCGTTATTGCCCCTTGGGAAGTTATTAAATCAAGATATCAAACCCAAATTTTGCGTAGCCTAAGTATACATTATAAATTTAGTCTTGATGTACCTTTTAACAAATTGCCAGAGGACATACAAAAATTAATTTTATACGGTACTAACGGAGAAGAAATCGAAATGACCTTCAATGATGGCATGAGAACACAAACTGTAAAAAAACCATTTGAAGGTGTTATTCCAGATTTGCAGAAAAAATTTCATGATGCTGAAAATTATTGGGCGAAAGAAGATTTAGAAAAATTCCAATCAACTCGTCATTGTAGCAGTTGTAATGGTTATAGATTAAAGCCAGAATCCTTATGTATCAAGATAGCTGGATTACATATAGGCGAAGTTTCACACTTCACTATCACTGATATATATGAGTGGTTTTACGAATTGCCAAATAAATTAGATGTGACTCAGAATAAAATCGCCGAACGAGTTATTAAAGAACTGAAAGAAAGGATAGGATTTTTAAAAAACGTTGGATTAGATTATCTAACATTATCGCGCAATGCTGGCACCTTATCTGGTGGTGAGAGTCAAAGAATTAGATTAGCTTCTCAAATCGGTTCAGGCCTAACTGGCGTGTTATATGTTTTAGATGAACCATCTATAGGGTTACATCAATCAGATAATAAAAGACTAATCGCTACTCTAAAAAACCTCCGCGATATTGGTAACACTGTGATAGTAGTAGAGCATGACGAAGAAACAATGATGACAGCTGATTATCTCATCGATATTGGGCCCGGGGCTGGTGTACATGGAGGAGAAGTAATAGCTTGTGGTACGCCAGAAGAAGTAATGGAGTGCAATAACAGCATTACTGGGCAGTATTTAAAAGGTGTAAAATTTATACCAATTCCAAATAAAAGACGTACTGGTCAAAATAATCGCTATATTCAATTAACTGGTGCTTGCTCTAATAATCTCCAAAATGTAAAAATTAAAATACCTCTTGGTACATTTACTTGCGTAGCTGGAGTTTCAGGTGGGGGGAAATCTACCCTTATTATTCATACTTTATATAAAGCAGCAATAAAAAAGCTTGAACAGACCTCTGTAGTACCTGGTAAATATGATACTATAACTGGCTTAGAATATTTAGATAAAGTTATTGATATCGATCAATCTCCTATAGGCAGAACTCCGCGATCTAACCCTGCTACTTATACTGGGGTATTTAGTCCGATCCGTGATTGGTTCACTAACCTACCAGAAGCTAAAGCTAGAGGTTATAAAGTTGGGCGCTTTTCTTTTAATGTCAAAGGAGGACGTTGTGAAACCTGCCAAGGTGATGGCGTAATTAAAATTGAAATGCATTTCCTACCAGATGTATATGTAACTTGTGAGGAATGTAAAGGAAAGCGATATAATCGTGAAACTTTAGAAATAAAATATAAAGATAAATCTATTGCAGATGTATTAGATATGACTGTAGAAGATGCATTGCTTTTCTTTGATAAAGTTCCTGTCATTAAGGAAAAGATGGATGCTTTAATGGATGTGGGATTAGGATATATAAAAATTGGTCAATCTGCTACTACACTTTCTGGAGGAGAAGCTCAACGAGTTAAACTTGCTAAAGAGTTAGCAAGACGTTCAACAGGAAAAACTTTATATATTTTCGATGAACCCACTACCGGCTTACATTCCGACGATATTAATAAGTTGCTTAAAGTTTTACATAAGTTAGTTGAATTAGGCAATACTGTAGTAGTGATTGAGCATAATATGGACGTCATTAAGACCGCCGATTATATTATAGATGTTGGACCTGGTGGCGGGGATAAAGGCGGAAAAATTGTTGCCTGCGGAACTCCAGAAGAAATTGTTAAGGTAAAAGAAAGCGTTACGGGTGAATATTTGAAACCATATTTAGATAAAGGGAAAAAGTTAGCTTAATATTAAAATATACTAATAAAGTGAATTTATATAATGAAGCGAGCATTTACCAAGGGTATAGTTCTAGCAACTATTATCCTTATGGATTTATTAGGAGGAGCAGAATTAGAGCTCTTTGTACCTGGCTTTCCTGAACTGCAAAGTCAGTTTAACCTGTCGCCGTTTTGGGTTGAATCCTTATTGTCAGTTAATTTTATAGGATTTTGTTTAAGTCTGTTCTTTGTCGGAGGCCTGGCTGATCGCTATGGTCGCAAACCAATCATACTACTAGGCCTTTTGATCTTTATTATAGGCAGCATTCTTTGTTTATGGACAATATCATATAAATTTCTTATTGTTGGTCGTTTTCTACAAGGCTTAGGAGCGGCAGCTCCAGCAACCCTTAGCTTTTTAATTATCGCTGATTCCTATGCTCTTAAAACTCAGCAATACTTAATGGGCATACTGAATGGGTTAATGAACCTAGCTGTAGGGGCTGCTCCTGTTGCTGGCAGCTATATAACCATGTATTTTCATTGGCAGGGTAATTTTATAGTACTTTTACTTTTAGGGCTGATAGTACTAATAATGACTGTATTTTTTATCCCTAATCATCAACTGCCTAAACATAAGGAAGCTATTTCTATAGGAGGGTATATACCTGTGTTTCAATCAAAACCCTTGATGCTTTTGATTTTACATATTGTATTCAGTTTTTTACCCTACTGGATCTTCCTTGGAATGTCTTCTATACTATACATAAAAGATTTAGGAGTGAGTCTTTCACAATATGGTTATTATCAAGGAGCATGGGCCTTCATATTTGCGCTCGGAAGCATATTATGTGGACTAATTATTAACAAATATGATCATAAGAAAATGCTATATATTTCAAGCTTAATCTGCGCACTCGGGTTAATTATCATTGTCTTAGTCACTTTCCTCGATAGTAATAATCCTCTACTTATTACTCTTGCTTTTCTTCCCTTCAATATAGGCGGTATTATTCCTGGCATAATATTATATCCTATATGCTTGAATTTTATACGACAAGCAAAGGGGCGAGTATCAGCTTTAATTCATATGGCTCGTCTTATCCTCACTGCACTAGGCCTTGAGCTCACAGGCTATTTTTACCAAGGCTCATTCCAAAATATCGGGATTATTATCAGTGGCTTCGTTTTCATTTCAGTTATTAACCTGTTTTTTATCCTTAAAAATCATGAGATTATGAAATTTTCTCAGATTAGAGAGTGAGTTTTAAGCTGAAACTTTAGGTTTTTTATGTAGTTTTAACCAACCTATAATCATAAGCTTAGTTAAGCTAATAGCAGTAAACATAGAAGATATAATACCTATTGCTAAAGTTACTGCGAAGCCTTTTACTACTCCAGAACCAAATTCATATAAGAAAAATGTAGCGATTAATGCTGTTATGTTAGAATCAAATATAGTTGCAAATGCTTGAGCAAAACCACGATCAATTGCATATACTAAAGTGCCTTTTAAAGATAACTCCTCCTGAATACGTTCAAAAATTAAAACGTTGGCATCTACTGCCATTCCCATTGTTAAAACAATACCTGCAATACCAGGGAGGGTTAAAGTTGCTTGGATAAAGGTCATAATAGCAATAATAAATACTAAATTAAATACTAGAGCTACAGAAGCAAATAGACCAAATAAACCATATACCACAACCATAAATATTACAATTAATGATATACCAATAATTGAAGCAATAGTTCCATCTTCAATAGAATCTTCTCCAAGATTTGGACCAACAGTACGCTCTTCCACAACTGAAATCGGAGCTGGCAACGCTCCTGCACGCAATAACAATGCTAGTTCATTAGCACTATTAATAGTAAAATTACCTGATATGTTAGCTGAGCCTCCTAAAATAGGCTCATTAATTACTGGAGCGCTAATTAATTTATTATCAATTACAATTGCTAATTTTTTACCAGAATTTTGTCTAGTAACATCTGCAAAAAGCTTTGCTCCTACACGATTAAGAGAAAATGAAACAACAGGTTTACCATTATATAACACTGCTTTAGCATCAGATAATAAATCACCACTTAAAACTGATTTATTTTTAATAATATACCAATATTGATGGCCATTTTCATCTTTATCTCCAGAAATTAAACGACTACCAGGTGGTATTATACCTTTTAAAGCTTGGTCTACAGGCGTACTTTCATCCACCACATGGAAAGTCATTTTCGCAGTTTTACCTAATATTCTTTTCAAATCTGTTGGATCTTGCAAACCTGGCACTTGTAATAAAATATTAAATTTTCCTTGTCTTTGAATCGATGGTTCTTTAGTACCAGATTCATCAACGCGCATTCTAATAATTTCTCGAGCTTGCTCTACTAAACGATCTTGTAATTCATCTAACTGATCTGGAGAAAAATATAAAGTTACAACACCATTTTGAGTATCGTAATTATAGCTTAGATCCTTATTAACGCTTTTAATTATTGAAGAAAGTTTAGAGGCATCTTGGTTATCGCGCAGATTTAAAGTAAGCTCTTTACCTTTATTCACTAAATTAAAATAGCCAACTTGATCCTTGCGTAACTCTCTTCTCAACATATCAGTTGTTATTTCGAGCTGATCCTTTAAATATGAATCAAAATCGACCTTTAAAAGTAGATAAGAACCACCTCTTAAATCTAATCCAAAATTAATTCTTTGGTCTGGTAAAAATTTATAGTCTTGCACAAGAAAGTTAGGTAAAGCTCCTACTATACCTATAAAACAAGCTAATAAAATAACTATTACTTTCCAATATGGTGTCTGCATAACTCTTTATTTAGATTTTTTAGATTTTTTTGGAGTTACATTCTTAACAGCTACTGAACTAGAAGATGGTGCTGAAGCTTTATTTGCTTGTGCATCCCTATTTATAATTGAAGTAATAGTATGTTTTAAGGCCTTAATCCTTAAATCTTTAGCAAGTTCTACCTCCACTAAACCATCTTCTTCATCCTTAATAAAGGTAGCAACTATACCACCAGAAATAATAACTTTATCGCCACGTTTTACCGAATTAATTAAAGCTTGTTGCTCTTTTTGCTTCTTGGCTTGAGGCCTGATTAATAAAAAATAAAATATTAGAAAAATTAAAATAATTGGTACAAAGTTCATTAACGTAGATTCTTGTACTGCTGTTTGAGATGTTTGTACTGCTTCTTCAGCAGCTAGCGCGATATTTGAAAACATAATATACTCCTTAAATATTAAATTAAAATTGATTCAAGTATAATTTCATTAATTAATCAATAGTTTTTATGATCATGTACTTGTTTATTATATAATTTAAAGTACTCTCCCTTATTTTTTAATAATTGATCGTGGCTTCCAGACTCAACTATTATACCTTTTTGCAATACATAAATAGTATCAGCATTTAAAATGGTAGATAGCCTATGCGCAACAACAATTATAGTACGTTCTTTTCTTAGCGCATCTATTGAAGTTTTTATTCTCTCTTCAGAAATTTGATCTAAAGAAGAAGTTGCTTCATCAAAAATAAGAATTTTACTTTTTTTAAGTATGGCTCTAGCTATACAAATTCTCTGCCTTTGACCACCAGATAATTCAATACCATATTGACCCACTTGCGTGTTATATCCTTCGGGCAAATCTTTTATAAAATCATGAGCAGCAGCAATTTTAGCAGCTTTTTCTACTTCTTTATCAGTAGCATCAATATTACCATATAAGATATTTTCTTTAATTGTAGTATCAAATAACATAATATCCTGACTAACTAATGATATAGAATTTCTCAAAGAGAAAGGGGAAACTTCTTTTATGTTTTTATCATCAATAAATATCGCCCCAGCAAATGGATCATAAAATCTTAAAATCAAATCAATGATAGTAGATTTACCACTTCCAGAAGCCCCTACAAGCGCTACAAATTTCCCAGGTTGAATAGTAAAAGATAGATTTTGAATAGTGATGTGATCTTCCTTATGATTAAATGATACATCCTTAAATTCAATTTTACCTTGGTTAATTATAAGTTCATGTGGATATTGTTTATTTTCAATTTTAGTTTCAGTATCTAAAATAATAAATACTCTTTTGGCTGAGGCTAAACCCATCTGTAAAGATACATTTAACTCAGCTAAACTCTTAACTGGTTTATAAGCAGAAATAAATGCAATAATAAAAGAGAAAAAACTACCTGGGCTAGTAGATCCATTCAGTACCTGCAATCCGCCATACCAAATTACTGCCGCAATTGCAAAACCACTTAACATTTCCATAATTGGAGAAGTTAAGGAATCTGTTTTAATTGCTTTAGCATAGAACTTTAAAATCTGATTTAAAACCTGCCTTGCAGATTTAATTTCGTATACCTCTCGACAAAAGGATTTAACCATCCGTATATTGCGAAAAATTTCATCCAATTTAATAGTGTAATTACTTAGCTCATCCTGAGTTTTATGAGCAATTTTGCGCATTCTTTTGCCCATTTTTATTATTGGAATGACAGCTAGAGGAAATACTAAAAAGGCAATAATAGATAAAGTAAAATCGTTATAAAACATTATACCTACCAAGAATATCACTGTTAATAATTCTCTAGCTACACTAGTGATTATATTAGCTAAGGAATTACGTAAAGTGGTAATATCATTAACAAATTTAGATATTAAATTACCTGAGGAATGTTTTTTGAGAAATTCTATATCTGAATAAATTAAATGATCATATAATTCTAGTTGTATGTCATTTACCATACTTTGGCCAGTAAACTTAATTATATAATTTTGATAATAAGCGGCAATCCCTTTAACAAACGAAACTATAATTACTAATATTGGTATAAAAATTAAAAATTCACGTTTTTTATCAATAAAAATTCCGTCTAATGCTGGTTTCACAAGCCATACATGAAAAGCACTTGCTGCTGAGACGATAACCATAAGCACTACTGCTAAATACATCTGAGATGAGTACTTAGTTACGTAATTTTTAATTAATCTTTTTATAAGATTTTTAGTAGAATATCTATTGGGATCAGTCAGATCTGTAATATTCATTTATTTTAATAAATAGATTTAATTATCGCCTGGTAAGCTTAAGCAATATCCTGCTGATCTAACCGTCTTTATAAATGGCAAATCTTCATTTGAATTTTTTAATGCGGTTCTAAGCCTATTAATATGTACATCGATAGTTCTAATTTCGACATTATTATTTTGACCCCAAACATAATTCATTAAATATTCTCGCGAGAATATCTTTTTTGGAGACTCCATTAGACATTGTAAAATTTTAAATTCTGTAGGACCAAGATGTATATCTCTACTACCTCTCATTACTCTAAAAGAAGCAAGATCTATTTTTAGATCTTTATATTCAACAGTTTTAGATAATAAGGTCGGTCTTGTTCTACCTAATATTGCTTTTACTTTAGAGATTAATTCACTCTGAATAAAAGGTTTAATTAAATATTCATCAAAAGCATTTTCTAAACCTTTAACTTCATCAAGTTTAGTATTTTCTGTAGCTATCAATATTATCGGAATAGGCTTAATTAACTTTTTTGTACGTAAAATGGTACAAACTTCTATTCCTGATAAACCTGGTAAATTATAATTTATAATTATAATATTAGGTTTTTTGTACTCAGACATATTATCAAGCATTTTTAGTGCTTCATCACCTGTATTTACCGTTAGCACGGTAAAACCATTCCTTTCTAATATATTAGACATACTCGTTCTGAAAACAACATCAGGTTCTATAATTAGTATTGTTGGAGGTAAGTGCGACATATTAAAACCATTATTCAATATCTACATAAATAATTATTAGTTCTGCAGAATAGCATTTTTTAATAATATGTAAATAAAAAATATATCAATTTGTAATTAAAGGATGCAGAAGGTAAGTAACTTAATTACGCTTGTATTTTATAAAGCAATTAAATCTTAGCGACCCAGTCTCGTAGGCTTTTTAGAATAACCCTTTGGATCTTTTGTCGTTTTAGCAACATCAGGATTATATGTACCATGATGTCTACCAGTAGTTTCATTAAATCTTCCTAGAAGGGGCTTAGCTACTTTAACTGAATCTTTAGCCACCTTAGTATATACAGCAGGCTCTTCACCCGTTTTTTTACCTCTATGGAGCTCAGGTATAATTGGTATCGTGCCTTCTTCTAAGGCATGTGTCATACCTTTATTCTCAGTTATACTATGCTTGAGTACACCATGCCTTGTTCCGTCTGGATCTACTCTGCCTAAAACTGGCTTTGCTCCAACAGCTGTCAATGCAGATAAAGCTGTAATAATTCTTAACATCGTACTGCTTTTAGCTTTCTTTGGCATAAGATTTCTCCATATTTGACTACTTATAAATTCATCTTAACAGAAAAACATTAATAACTTATTAATTGCTGTAATCAGCCAAATCTGCCTGTGACATAGTTTTGTGTTTGTTTGGATTTAGGATTAGTAAAGATATTTTGGGTACTTCCATATTCTATAATTCTTCCTAAGTGAAAAAAAGCTGTATTTTGAGAGATTCTACCTGCTTGTTGCATTGAATGAGTTACAATAATAATTGTATAATTTTTACGTAATTCATCGATTAATTTTTCTATTTTAGCAGTAGCAATAGGATCAAGAGCAGAACAAGGCTCATCCATCAGAATAATCTCAGGATCAATAGCTATAGTGCGTGCAATACATAACCTTTGTTGCTGCCCACCAGACAAATCTAAAGCTGAGGAGTTAAGATTGTCTTTTACTTCATCAAATAACCCCGCCTTTATCAAGCTAGTTTCTACAACAAGATCTAAAGCTCTTTTATTTTTAACTTTCCCATGAATTCTAGGAGCATAAGCAATGTTTTCATAAATTGATTTAGGGAAAGGATTAGGCTTTTGAAAAACCATTCCTACTTTTGTTCTAAGTTGAACTACATCCAAAGACTTACTATATACATTCTGTTTGTCTATATATAATTTGCCGGTAATTTTACATTCTTTAATAGTGTCATTCATCCTATTAATACATCGTAAGAATGAAGACTTACCACAACCTGATGGACCGATTAAAGCTGTAACTTTGTTTTTCTCCAATGCTATATTAATATCAAATAGAGCTTGTTTATCCCCATAAAATAAATTCAAATTTTCTGCTAAGATTTTTACTTCTGAATTTGGCATATATTTTATTAAATTATAATTTCACAAAATATTTTTTTCTTACAAAGATAGCAACAAAATTAATTATAGATAATATTGTAAGTAATACAACAATAGCAAGTGATGCTTTTTCTGCAAATATTTCTTCAGGATTATCTGCCCATAGATATATTTGCACTGGTAAAGCAGTGGCAGGCTCAAAAATATTTTCAGGCACATTAGTAATAAAAGCTGCCATGCCAATTATTATAAGGGGGGCAGTTTCACCTAAAGCCCTGGATATAGCTAAAATTCCTCCTGTTATAACTGTTGGTAAAGCTATAGGCAATGAGTGATGAAAAACTATTTGTAATTTAGAGGCTCCTAGAGCAAGTGCAGCATTTTTTATTGAATCTGGTACTACACTAAGTGCTTGCCTAGTAGTAGTAATAATAATTGGTAACACTAATATAGCTAGCGTTAAACCCCCAACTAAGGAAGAGGATCTAGGCAAGTTACCAATTGCAATGAATATAGTCATGCCGAGTAGACCAAATACAATTGATGGTACAGCTGATAAATTACTTATATTGACCTCTATCATTTTAGTAATAAAATTACGTGGAGCAAATTCTTCTAAATAAACCGCAGTTATTAAACCTAGAGGAAAAGCTATACATATACATATACTTATAATCATTAATGAACCAAGTATACTTCCGCCTATACCAGCTATTTCTGGCTCGCTTGAATCACTATGGGTAAAAAATTGCCAATTAAAGAAATTAGCAACTCTATCTTCTTTTATAAGCTCAACAACCATTTGCCTTATATCATCTCCTAACTCAACATGAGTATGAGTATTATAGTATTTATAAACATCTATAGAAGCAGTAACCCAAAAACTATGTTCCTTAGCTATATACTCTGGATGTTTAATAATAAAATCATGTATCTGATATGGAGCTTCAAAACTTATAATTTTATTTAATTCATGGCTACTAATTTTAACATCTGTTTCCTTAATTAAAAATTGATAAATCAAATTATTATATTCAGCTATTACTTGCTCCTTATCAGACATAGTAGGTGGAAGGATTAACTCTAATTTGATTTTAGTAGTAAATAGGCCATTAAAGCCTTGAACAGTGATTACAGACAAAAATAAGATTAAAAATAATAAAGAAAATAAACTTGAGGCATAACATATAATTTTGAACAACCCATCTAAAACCTTTCTTTTTCTTATATTAAATTGCTTCATCTAAATTGACTCTTATATTTTGTCATTACATTATGAGCTATAGCATTAAGTATTAGAGTTAAACAGAATAAAGTAAATGCTAAAGCAAATGCCGCTAGAGTTTTTATGCTATTAAATTCCTGATCTCCTGTTAGAATTGATACTATTTGGGCAGTAACGGTAGTAACAGAGTTTAAAGGATTAGCTGTTAATCTAGCTGTTAGTCCTGAGGCCATGGTTACAATCATTGTTTCACCTATAGCGCGTGAAAAAGCTAACATTACAGCACCTATCAAACCTGACTTTGCTGCAGGTATAATAATTTTAGCAATAGTTTCAAATTTTGTAGCTCCCAACGCTAAAGATGCATCCCTAAGGTTAGCAGGAATAGATTTCAACATGTCATCTGCCAATGAGATTATATAAGGTATGATCATTATTCCCAATACTACCCCTGCCGCTAGGGCGCTTTCGGAAGAAACATCTAAATTCCAACTTTCGCCAGCACTCCTAATATATGGCCCCATATATAATGCAGCAAAGTACCCATATACAACAGTCGGTATACCAGACAACATTTCTATTATGGGTTTTAATATAAAGCGCAGCTTATTACTAACATACTCAGAAAGAAATACGGCAGAAAATATACCAATTGGTGTAGAAACAATTAATGCAATAATTGTAATTAAAAACGTTCCTGCTAATAAAGGCATAATTCCAAAATTTTACCTATATCAATATCTTCTAAGTGATCTTGTGGATTCCAGTTAATACTAGTAAAAAAATCAACTAAAGAAACAACACTAAAGAATTTATAAGTTTCAAATAAAATTGAGATTATAATAAGAATAGTTATCACGAAAGATAGACTAGAAATACATAACATAATGAACTTTACATTACGTTCAAAGTAATTTCTAACATCCAATTTTGGATCGACCCAATATATTAAAAATAAAGAGACTATTAAAAAATTAATAACGTTAGCAATCAATAATTGATCTAGTGTACTAATTAATAAATTAAATTTGTACAGCAATAATAATCCAAAAAATATTATAAAAGCTATAGTGTAGCTTAAGGTTAAAACAAAATAACCATAATATTTGAGTGGCGCAATTAGTCGAGTTTTGTTTCTTTTGAATTTTAAGGCAATAGTAAATTTGCCAAGATAGTGAATAAGGTATGCATACAGTATTAAGAAAATAACGAATAATATCATTAGATTATTAAGCTACCCATAAAAATATGTATATAATATATCAATAACAAACTTAATTAATAAGTACAATACTATAACAGAGATATCCACATTACCAATAGGGGGGATAATCTTTCTAATTTTTTCTAAAATTGGTAATACTAAACTATTAAGAAAATGCATTACTTTATAAACTATTGTCTGTTGCTTATTGATAATATCAAAATATATCAATAAGCTCATTATTACCCAGACAGATAGAATACCATTATATAAATTTAAAACTTGCGCTATAAGATCAATGAATGGATTAAAATTCATCTTTATTCCTAAATTTCTAACATATTTTCTAAAAATTGGTTCATCCTACTCACAAACCCCCTTGGATCGTGTACTGGCTCACCTTCAATCACACAAGCTTCATCAAATAAGATTTTCACTAATCCTTCTGTCTGCCCATCAGCTTTATTCGAACTAATATCTTCCATTATTTTTTTTATAATCTTATGTTTAGTATTTATTTCCAAAATTTTAGTTGAAGCGGATTTTAATTGCTTTTGTTCAATTAAAAATCTCTCCATTCTAATATCCATTGCACCTTCTGCTACTGATAAACACACTGCACTATCTGTTAATTTACCAGAAACCTTTACATCTTTAATTAAACCTTGAAGTGTTTTTCTAAAATACTCAAGTAATTTTTCAATATCTTGTTTTTTATCTTTGTCAGGAACTTTATTTTCATTATTATCTTTATCTAAATCTATGTTAGACCTAGTAACGGATTTTATAGGTTTTTCCTTATATTCGTGATTAACATTAATCCAAAAATCATCTACTGTATCAGTAAATAATAAAACATCAATATCACGTTGCAAGAATCCTTCTAATTGCGGATGATGTAGAATTTTTTTATCATCTTCACCACTTATATAATAGATTGCTTCCTGATCCGGTTTCATATTAGCTATATATTCATCTAATGAAATAAATTCACCAGTTTTAGCACTTTTAAATAAACATATATCTAATAATTGAATAGAAGCTTCTAAGGATTCGCATAATCCTTCTTTAAGTACAGCACCAAAGTTATTCCAAAATTCTAAATATGAAGTTTTATCATCATTTAGCTTTTTCCTTAAGTCAGAAATAACACGTTTGACAATAGATTTACGAATTTTTTCCAAAGTCTGATTATGTTGTAAAGTTTCCCTACTGATGTTCAAAGGTAAATCTTCTGAATCTACTACACCTCTTAAAAACCTTAAATATTGAGGTATTATATTTATGCTTTCATCATTAATAAAAACTCGTTTAATATATAACTTTACTCGACATTTCCGATCAGGATGAAATAAATCAAATGTTTTACTAGAAGGAATGAACAATAAATTAGTATATTCAATTGCACCTTCATTTTTATTGTGCAATATCATCCAAGGAGTATCACCTGCATGAGCAATTTTTTTATAGAATTCATTATATTGATCTTCGCTAATCTCAGCTTTAGGTTTTGTCCATAGTGCAGAAGAAGTATTTAATACCGATGTTTTATCTTTATTCTCTATTAATTCAATTGGTACTGAAATATGATCTGAATAGGTATTTATAATGTGAGTAATTCTAAATTTATCAAGATAGCCTTCTTCTCCCGCACGCAATTTAAGTTCAATCATCGTACCTGGATCCATTTTCACTGAAGATTTTTCTATAGTAAATTCGCCATTTCCAGAAGATTTCCATGTACAAACTTCTTTTTCACCGGCTTTACGAGATATAACTGTTACTTCGTCCGCTACCATAAAGGACGAATAAAATCCTACACCAAATTGACCAATTAACATCATATCTTTTTTGGCATCACCAGTTAATTTTTCCAAGAAATTTTGTGTTCCCGACTTAGCAATTGTTCCTAGATTCTCTATTAACTCATTTTTACTCATACCAATACCATTATCAGTTATGGTTATGGTACCTGCTTTTTCATCAGTAGAAATAGTGATTTTTAATGGTGTATTATTAGAAAGTTCTGGATTTTGACTAGCTTCATATCGTAATTTATCACATGCATCAGAAGCATTGGATATTAATTCTCGCAGAAAAATATCTTTATTAGTATAAAGAGAATGAATCATTAAGTGCAATATTTTTCCTACTTCTGCACCAAACTGTCTGGTTTCTTTTGTCGACATTATTATTACCTTTAATTTAGAATTAATAAGTTACGCTATATTTATATATTGATAGAAAGCTTTTCAATATAGACGAATAAAATATTTGATAGATTTTATTAAAAACTTACAGATTCGTGGATGTTTTTATCCCAATCTGTAACTTTTACAAATAAAGATAAAAAGACTTTTTTTCCTATTAAAGCTTCAATATCTTGACGCGCTTTAGTACCAATCTTTTTAATTAACTGACCAGCATGCCCTATAATTATTTTTTTATGTCCCAATCTAATAACTTTTATAGACACCCTAATCGAAACAAGTTTGTCGCTCTCATCCCAGGTTTCTGTTTCAATCGCTATATTATAAGGCAATTCTTGGTTAGTAAAAAGAAAGACCTTTTCTCTTACCATTTCTGCTACTAAGAAGCGCATAGGCGCATCAGTAATATCTTCCCCATTAAAAAACCATGGAGACGGTTTAGCAGTTTGCAGAAAATATTCTTCTAAATCTTTAACACCATCATCTTCTAATGCTGAAATCATGAATATTTTTTCAAAGATATTTTGATTTTTACTTAACTTCTCAACCACAGGAAGAAGCAAAGGTTTTTTTATTAAATCAATTTTATTTATAATCAAAATTACTTTGACATTTTGGCTAATTAATTGCTCTATTAAGTATTGAGTATTTAACTCATCATATTTGGTACAATCTACTAGCAAACATATTTGATTAGCTTCTTGTAAACTACTCCACGCACAACTTAACATATATTTTTCTAACTTAGTTTTTGCCTTCTGAAATATACCAGGCGTATCTGTAAAAACTAATTGGGTATTATCAATAACTTTAATACCTTTAAGCATAGTACGAGTAGTTTGGACCTTTGGAGTAACAATTGAAATTTTTGTTCCAATTAATTTGTTAAGCAAAGTAGATTTACCGGCATTAGGAGCACCTATAAATGTTATCCAATTTGATTTAGTATTAATTACTTGATTCATCTTTTAAATTTTGTATATAAATAATTACTTGTTCCGCTGCTAACTTCTCTGCTATCTTTCTAGAACTTCCCTGAGCTTGAAATTTAGGTAAATCTTCAACAGTAACTTCAACGGTAAATATTGGTTTATGGGCCGGACCTTCTTGTTCCAAAATGGCATAATTAGGAATGGATTTACCGCTTTTTTGAGCCCATTCTTGCAAATATGCTTTTGGATCTACTGGAACAGCAGTAGTATTTTCTAAAGCTTCTGCCCAAAATTCGCAAATAAATTTCTTACATACTTCTAGTCCACCATCCAAATACATAGCACCAATTAGCGCCTCAACTACGTTTTCTAAAATTCTAGGATTAGTTTTCCCCCCGGCTTTTTCTTCACCACCGGACATAATAATATATTCATGAATACCAAGTTGATGAGCAATATTAGATAAAATATCTCCGCATATTAATGTAGCTCTCTTTTTAGCTAAAGCACCTTCATTATCCTCCGGATATTTCTCTAATAATAATTCTGTTATTACTAATGATAATACTGTATCGCCCAATAATTCTAATCTTTCATAATGGGCAGTTTTAATATGTGGCGTTTGTATAACACTTGGATGAGTTAGCGCCTGTTTAAGTAGATTTTCATTTGTGAATTGGTAATTAAGTACTTTTATCAGCTCTTTCATGCTAATTAATCAACTGTCTTGAATAACCGGTTATAGCGTAATTTAGTAAACCAGCCTGGAATATCATACCAATCAGCAGCTGAGGAAAAAAAGATAATTTTAGCTTTACCCAGAATATTTTCGGCTGGCACATAACCAATGCCAGATAAAACTCTACTGTCACGTGAGTTGTCTCGATTATCTCCCATAAAGAAATAATGATTCGCTGGCACATTATAAATTGGTGTATTGTCCATATAAGTACTTCCAATATCTAAACTATGATAAGAAACATTATTAGGTAAAGTTTCAATAAACTGCGGGATTTTTTCACCTTCATAAACAAAAGGTTCTGTTTCTACCTTTGGTACAGCTTTATCGTTTATATAAAGCACCCCATTAATCATCTGGATTTTATCTCCTGGTAATCCTATTAATCTTTTTATATAAATAATATATTCATCATCCTTTTTCTGTTTAAATACTATAACATCACCTCGTTCAGGTTGTTTAAATTCTAAGATTCTACCTTCAAAAATAGGAGGGTTAAACGGGAAGGAAAATTTGCTTATTCCATACTCAAATTTAGAGATAAAAATTCTATCTCCAATTAACAAAGTCGGTAGCATTGAACCGGAAGGAATTAGATATGGCTCATACAATACTGAACGGAATATAACTGCTAAAATAATGGCTATTAGCAAACTTTTGAGATTATTAACTAAAGATTTCATTTTAATTTGATACTATTAAATTTTTCCCTGTCATATCTTGAGGTGTCTTTAAACTCATTAAATTTAATATTGTTGGAGCAATATCGGCTAAAGTACCATTTTTAAGTTTCATATCACCTAGCTTATCATTTACAATAATAAATGGCACAGGATAAGTAGTATGAGATGTATGCACGTTATTGTTTTCCTCGTCAAACATTTTTTCTGCATTCCCATGATCAGCAGTAATGATCAGAATACCACCTATTTCGGTTATTGCAGAATATATTTTTTCTAGGCACTTATCAATAGATTTTACTGCTTTAATAGTAGCATGATAATTACCTGTATGCCCCACCATATCGGTATTAGCAAAATTTACAAGAATAAAATCATATTTTCCACTAAGGATCTCTTTTAATAATCGTTCTGTTAATTCATATGCAGACATCTCTGGCGATTGATCATAGGTAGTTACTTTAGGAGAATTAATTAATATTCTATCTTCACCTTTAAAAGGTATTTCTCTACCCGCATTAAAAAAGAAAGTAACATGCGCATATTTTTCTGTTTCAGCTATTCTCAATTGAGATAGATCTTGTTGAGAAAGAATTTCAGGCAAAGTATTGTTAATTACTAAAGCAGGAAAAATAGACTTAGAAAAAGCATTTATCTCTTTTGAATATTCAACCATAGTGAGCTTCTCTGAAAAATTTATTATTTTCTCTCGTTTAAAATCAGTAAAGTGTGGATCGAATAAAGATAAAGCTAGTTGCCTCATTCTATCGGCTCTAAAATTAATCATTATCACTCCGTCTCCATCCTCCATTCCTTGATAATGAAAATTTGATTGAGGCACTATAAATTCATCATAAATATTATCAGAGTAACTTTTAGTTATAACCTCTAGTGGGTCTTCAAAAGTTTTATTAGAACTATCAATTATAGTGTCATAATACCTTTTTATTCTATCATATCTTTTATCACGATCCATTGCATAATAGCGGCCGCTAATAGTTGCTATAGAGATTAAGTCTATTTCTTCAATATCTTCTATAACTTGTTGGATAAATTTTTGAGCATTTTGTGGCGCTGTATCTCTACCATCAGTTATTAAATGTAAATAAACTTTAATACCCTGATGAGCCACAAATTTAGCCATGAAAATTAAATGCTCAATGTGAGAATGTACTCCTCCATCAGATATAAGACCTATTATATGACAAGCCTTTTTATTATTTTTTAAGGTAGCAATTAAGCTTTCTAATGCTTCGTTTTTTTGGATAATATTTAACTCAATAGCATTATTTATTCTTACCAAATCTTGATAGATAATTCGGCCGCTACCAATAGTCATATGGCCAACTTCTGAATTACCCATTTGACCAACCGGTAAACCGACATCTTTACCTGATGTTGTAAGCTCTGTATTTGGATATTTACTTAGTAAATAATTATAAAATTCAGGATTAGCATCAATTATAGCATTATTTAAAGAACTAACCAATTTCTCATTTTTAGGAGCAATACCCCAACCATCTAAAACACATAAAACTATAGGTTTTTTATTTAAACTATGCTGCATTTTTTATCTTTAAGAAGGTCTGGCAGTTATGACGTCGCCAGTAACTATATAATAAAGTATTTTGGCCACCTTAGTAATATAATCTCCAATTCTTTCTATGTTTTTTATAACTATAACTAATTGGGTTATAGACTGCGTCATACTTTTATTATTAATAATGATTGTAGAAATTCTATTAATCAATATCGAGTACAAAGAATCAATGTAAGCATCCTTTTCTAATACAGATAAAGCAGTATTGGTATCCAAAGTTTTTATTGAACTTAAGACCTTTTCTAACATTACAATCAATGTTTGAGTCATTTTATTCATATCTTCTCGTATATCCTGATTTAATGCTTCAGGAATAATAGTAGCCATCCTTCTAGTAATATTTTTAGAAAGATCACCCATACGCTCCATAATTACTGCAATTTTAATAGCAGAAGTAATTTGCCTTAAATCTATAGCTAATGGTTGTCTAGTTGCTATCAAAATTGTTGCTTGTTGTTCTATTTCAATATCATATTTATTAATTTTTAGATCTAGCGCCTCTGATTCCATAACCCATTTTACGTTAGGTTTGCTAATTGCCTTTTTTTGAATCAAGAGCATCTCTTTAACTAACTCACCTATTGTAATGATGGAATTTGTCAATTTAGAGAGTTCTAGATCGTAAGATTGAACTATATGCTCATTCACGATTTAAACCTTTTTACTTTTTTAGAATATTCTCTTAATTCTAGATGATGTTAACATAATGGTCAAGAAATTGTATTAAACCTTAAGCCCTGCCTATATTAAGTAAGTTAGCTTTTTAAATAATACTACCTCAAAAACTTCATTTTTATCAATCTTATCTAAAAAATTTATCCCTCAACTTATTTAACGTTTATTCTTTTTGCTTTTAAATTAATAGAAGTTACAATTATTTATATAACCTCATTAAAGAATAATTACGGAAATGAATAATAATAAAAATTTGGATTATATAAATAAATTAGTCAACGAAGAAAATAAGCACATTGCTAAGCTAAATCGTATTATTATTGAAAGTTTACAAGAGGAAGAACTACTAGTAAAACGAATCTTCAAAGATAGTAAAAAAGAAAAGCTATCTTTAGGAATGAAATTAGCTGATAAAGTAGCTATCTTTGGCGGTAGCTGGCTTTTTATAATATTATTTGCTACTATTGTCGTAGTGTGGATGGTATTAAATAATGCTCTTAACAACGAAGCCTTTGATCCATACCCATATATCTTACTAAATTTGGTATTATCCTGTTTAGCTGCTTTTCAAGCACCTGTTATTTTAATGAGTCAAAATAGGCAGGCTGAAAAAGATCGTGAAAGATCTGAACATGAATATCTTATAAATTTAAAAGCAGAATTACAAGTAAGGGAATTAAACAACAAGATAGATTTGTTAATTACTAAACAAATGAAGGTTTTATTAGAAGTCCAAGAACGAGAGTTAAAAAGCCTTGCATTTATTGAAGAAAAAATAAATAAACTTTTTAATAATAAAACTATTAAAGCTCCTAAAACAAGAGCTAAATCTTAGTTTTTACTACCCATTCTCTATTTAAATAATCACTACCAAATTTTTCTAAATATTCTCTATATTTGCCTTTAAAATCTGTCACACCTTTTGTAGAAAGAGCAATAATCCTTGTAGCAACACTACTAGCAAAATCTCGATCATGAGTTACCATAATTAGCGTACCATTATACTTCACCAATGCCTTTTTAAGAGCTTCCTTAGCTTCAATATCTAAATGGTTAGTTGGCTCATCAAGAATTAATATATTTCCTTCTTCAAGCATAGCTTTTGCTAATAATAATCTAGCACCCTCTCCTCCACTCAAACTCAGGATATTTTTATAAGCTTCATCTTGACGAAACAACACTTGGCCAAGCACAGTACGAATTTTTCCTGTAAGCTCTTTTTCAGCTTGCTTTGATAGCCAATCAAAGGCTGTAATACTTTCATTCAATAACTCGTGATGGTCTTGGGCAAAGTATGATATTTGAGATTCATATCCCCATTCATAACTACCATTATCAGCTGTCAATTTGCCCAAAATTATTTTTAATAAGGTGGATTTTCCTATACCATTTGGCCCAATAATAATAACTTTTTCACCTTTAGTTATAGTAAACCCTACCTTGTTTAATACTTTTTTCTCAGCAAAATTCTTAGCAATATCTGCTACTTTTACTACTACTTTTCCTGATGGCCTTTTTAGTTTAAATTCGAAAATAGGGCTTACTCTGGAGCTTTTTTGAATATCTGGTAATTCCATTTTCTCAATTAACTTCTCTCGTGAAGCGCTTTGTCTAGCTCTACTAGCCAAAGCCCTAAATTTTTCAACAAAGACTTTCATATGAGCAATTTTCTTTTCCATATGTGTACGTTCATGCAATTTTTGCTCCGCAACCAGCTGCTTTTCTTTAACAAAATCGTTGTAATTACCTACATATTGGCGTATTTCACCGTAATCTATATCTAAAATATGAGTGGCAACGTTGTTAAGAAACGCTATATCATGTGAGATAAAAACCAATGCACCCTTAAATTTTTGTTTAAGATAATTCTCAAGCCAATAAATCGAATTAATATCAAGATGGTTAGTTGGTTCATCAAGCATTAAAACATCTGGATTATTAAATAAACTTTGTGCAAGAAGTACTCTTAGCTTATAACCCCCTGATAATACTGATAATGGCTGATAATGATATTCCTCAGCAATTCCAAGTCCAATAAGCAATTCAGCTGCAAAACTTTCGGCATTATACCCATCATTGTTTTGAATAATTTCCTCAAGCTCCCCCAGCCTATAACCTGCCTCATCATTATATTCACTTAGTGATAGTATCTCTTCTTTTTCTAATAGAGCTTTCCAAAGATCTTCCTTGCCAGCAATAACAGTATTAATAATAGAAACATTTTCATAACGAAATTGATCTTGCTTAAGCCAACCAATACGAGAATTTTTCATTAAGCTAACTTCTCCAAAACTTGCTTCTTCCTCTTGTGCCACAACCTTGAGAAAAGTAGATTTACCCGCACCATTTGCACCAACTAAACCATATCTGTTACCTTTATTGATATTGAGGTTTACATCTGTAAATAGTAACTTGGGGCCATAACTCATGGCTAAATTAGTAATAGTAATCATTCTATTTATTTAATTATTTTGAACTTTAAAAATTCTGCTGAAGCCAAGCAATCATTTTACTGAACATACTTGCATTCTTATTAATATATTTTTGCTTTTGATATTCAGACATATAATAATATTTAATCATACCAATAGCTGTAGAAAAAGAAGGATCTCTGGTATAAGTAGTATCATTCATTGAAATTCTTGGCAAGCCTAACCTTACCTTGCTATTTAATATTTTACTTGCAACCTCAGCAATACTTGGTAATTGGCTTGTGCCTCCTGTTAGCACTATAGTTTTTTTGCCCAAACTTTTGAATCCTTGGCTTACAAGCTTTTTCTTTACCAATTCAAAAATCTCTTCCACTCTAGCTGCGATTACTTGGTTTAGCAAAGAATTTTTGATGGAATTTGGCTCTTGATCAAGATCTTCACTAAATTGTTTAACTAATATAGTTTTATCCTCATCAACATATGTGTTTATAGAGCTACCATATATGACTTTAATTCTTTCAGCTTCAGAAAAATTAATAGAAAAGAAATTAGCTATATCTCTAGTGATATTTTTTCCTCCTATTTGAATAGTGCTACTAAAAATCAAATGCTCATCTTCAAATAAGCAAAAATTTGTAGACCCTCCTCCTATATCTATTAATATAGACCCTCGTATCATCTCCTCTTTTTGTAAAGAAGCAATCGCTGAAGCATATGAAGTTAAAACAAAGTCTGAAATTTTAATATGACAACCGGCAAAGCAACTAGCAATATTAACCAAGACATTATTAGGAACAGCAGTTATAGCGGTATCTATCTTAACATCACTCGCAAACATAAATTCGGGATTTTTTATATTTTTAAAATCATCCACATCATAATTTAAAGGAGAAAAATATAAAATTTCTTCTTTAGTACGGTCAACCTTATCTAACGACAAATTTATTAATCTGCGTATGTCACTATTTAATATTTGCCTGCCAGAAAGATTTATTTGCGCTCGCGAAATAAAAGATCTTGCCAAAGGGCTGGATAAATTTACTATAACACTATCAACACTAATAGAAGCCATTTGTTCTGCAGCATAAATCGCTGCTATAATAGAAGACCTTAAGGTTTTCATATCCACTATCATTCCAGATTTAAAGCCTTCAGAAACTTGATGACCACTACCAATAATATCAATTCCACCTATATGGCTTGCTTTAGCTATAAAGCAAACTATTTTGGTATCTCCTATATCTACTACTGCTATTAAATTTGAATTCTTTTTCACTATTGCCGCATTACAAGTATGTTTTAATAAATTAAAATATATAAAAATTAATTTTAGGTTAATATTATTCAATATGCAATTTAATAACCAATTATTCTTGACCTGACAACATCAATAATTGTAGTATAATGAAAATTATTTAAATACTTAAAAGGATAAATATAATGACCACTAATAACAAAACATCTGCTCCACAGCCTCAAGTAATAATTAACGCCCAATATATTAAAGACTTATCTTTTGAGAATCCTAAATCTCCCGTTTCTTTAGCGAATATAAAAAATGCACCAAAAATAGACTTAAATATCGATATTAATGTACAAAAAGCTACAGAGGATAATTACGAGGTCACTCTAAACATTACTACTAAAGCTACAAATGAAGGTGACACCTTATTTGCTGTAGAATTGGCTTATTCAGGGTTATTTACTCTAACTAATATTCCTGATGAAGCTCAAAAAGAACAAATTTTACTAATTTATTGCCCTAGTTTAATTTTTCCTTTTGCAAGAAGAGTAATAGCTGATGTAACTAGAGATGGTGGTTTCCAACCATTAATGATTAATCCTATAGATTTTGCTAGTTTATACGCCCAACAGAAGCAACAACAAGGCACTGCAAATTAATTAGATTGCCATAATGTTTTTTCAATTTTTTGAATAAACTCTTGATGAGCTGCATTTTCTTCTTCTGAAACAGGAAATGTTCTATATGGTACTAATGGCTTATTTGTCTCTAAATTTTTGTTTGCGCCTAAAATTTTATTAGCTTCATGCAGTTTTAGTTCTGACTGCACCCCTTCCGTGAGTGCTATATATACCTCATATAGCAATTCTGAATCTAGTAATGCTCCATGCTTTGTACGATGCGCGTTGCTAATTTTAAATCTTTTGCACAATGCATCTAAACTTACAGGACTACCTGGAAATTTTTTTCTAGCTAAGATTAGAGTGTCAATTGCTCTTTGAAACTCTATTAAATCATAATTTAAAGCTGCTAGTTCGGCATTAAGAAACTTTATATCAAATGGCGCATTATGAATAATTAAAGGACTATCCTCTATAAAATCTACAAATTGTTGAGCAATATCTTTAAATACTGGCTTGTCTTTAAGAAACTCTGTTGAAATGCCATGTATTTTAAAAGCTTCCTCTGGCACTTCTCTTTCAGGATTAATATGAAAATGAAATATTTTGCCTGTCTTGGATTTATTAAAAATTTCTACACATCCGATTTCAATTATTCTATGACCTATCGCAGGATTTAGGCCAGTAGTTTCTGTATCTAGTATTATTTCTCTCATTGTTTTAAAGTCTTTATTAAATTATCTATTTGTAGTTTTAGCTTATCTGATCTTATATCTGTAAAAATTATGTAATCTGCAAATTTTCGTTTTTTAATATCTGGCATTTGATTGCTGATTATAGCATCTAATTTTTCTTTTGTCATACCTTCACGTTGTAAGGCTCTTTCCATTTGTACTCTTTTAGAACATGTTACTAAAATAATCTGATCGAACAACTTTTCTAATTTCTTTTCAAAAAGTAATGGTACTTCTGCAATAATTAGTGGCACATGCTTTTCCATATTTATTTTTAGAAATTTTTCATACTCTATAAATAACTTGGGATAGATAATATTTTCTAGTCTATTCAACTTGTTTTTATTAAAAAAAACGATATCCGCTAATTTCTTTCTGTTTATTAAATTATTTTCTATAGCTTCAGGAAATTCTAATTTAATTTGATCAAAAACATTTAAATCATTATTCAAAAGTTGAGATACTTCCTTATCAAAACTGAATATAGGTATTAAAGCTTCTTGAAAATAAGAGAGCACATAGCTTTTGCCGGTAGCAATAGACCCTGTTAAGGCGATTTTTAACATACAACTCGTTTTAAACCTTTATTTCTTTCATGATATAATTGCACTATCGTTGCTGAAATTTCTTCAACAGATTTACGGGTTATATCTATAATAGGCCAATGATTAACAGTAAAAATTTTTTTAGCTTCCATCATTTCATTTGTTACTTTTTCTTGATCAATATATTCCGTATTATTATGGTCACTCATACTTAATAATCTACTTTTTCTTATTTCAACTAATCTTATAGGAGAAATTGACATACCAACAATTAAAGGTTTTTTAGCACTAAATAAAATTTCGGGTAAGGGACACCCACTAACAAAGGGTACATTAGCTGTTTTAAATCCCCTATGAGCAAGATACATAGAAGTTGGAGATTTAGAAGTACGAGATGGTCCCACTAGTATAATATCTGCATTTCCTAAATTTTCTATATGCTGACCATCATCATGAGTAATAGAAAAATTCATTGCTTCTATTTTCCTAAAATATTCCTCATCTATAACATGCTGTTTTCCAGGTTTTGGGTTAGGTTTGATTTTCAAAAATTGAGATAAGCTATAGACTATATTATCTAATACAGGCATACATGGCATTTGTAGAGCGCTACATTCTTCTCTTAAAGTTTCTATTAATTGTTGATCAGTTAAAGTATACATTACTATACCTGGCTTTTTTCTTAGAGTACTTATTACTTTGTTTAATTGAATCGGACTTCTAATTAATGACCAAATATATTCTTTGAGTTCTATCTGATCGAACTGAGCAAATGCAGCTTTTGCAATAGAAGATAAAGTCTCTCCTGTTGAATCAGAAATTAAATGTAGGGTTACCTTTTTCATAATGTGAATAATATGTTGATAACTTGTGCATAATTATGGTTATGTTATTAACTAACAAGTTTATCACTTTTTTTATAATAAACTACTAACATGTTGAAAACATAATAATTTACTTTGTGAATAATGTGGTCAACTTTAATTTGATCCTATTAAATATATTGGATTTACTAGATTTTTATACTATTATCTTTTTTCATAAATATGTGGATACTTTTGTGGATAAATATTTATCCACAAAAATTCTTTTCCTACTAAAACAACTTAAAGAATATAATTAAATTATTATAATGAAAAAACTTCTAGAAGTAATAAAATCTAATTCAAATAATTATTTACCTATTTGGTTAATGAGACAAGCTGGTAGATATCTCCCAGAATATAGAGAAGTCCGTTCTACTAATTCCTTTCTAGATATGTGTTATAATTCTAAGTTAGCAGCAAAAGTAACTTTACAACCTATAGAAAGATTTGATTTTGATGCTGCAATAATTTTTTCTGATATTTTATTAATTCCACAAGCATTGGGTATGGAACTAGTCTTTGATGAAGGTAAGGGACCAATTCTTACAAAACTAGAGGATAGGAGTGATATTAATAAATTGAATGATACAACTATTGAAAAAAATTTAGAGCCAGTATATGAAGCACTAACAATAGTAAAAAAAGGTCTATCTTCTGATAAAACATTAATTGGTTTTGCTGGAGCACCATGGACGTTAGCAGCTTATATGATAGAGGGTAGAGGTGGTAAAAATTTTTCTATAGCTAGAGAATTTGTTATTAATAATCCAGAAGAATTTAAAATTTTGATGGATAAACTTGTTGATGCAGTAGCTAGACATTTAATAATGCAAATACGAGCAGGAGCAGATGTAATTCAATTATTTGATTCTTGGGCAGGACTATTAAGTGAAACAGAATTTAGAAAATGCGTTATAGAACCAACTATTAAAGTTGTTAAGATAATAAAAAACGAATTCCCTCATACACCGATTATTGGTTTTCCTAGAGGAGCAGGATTTTTATATGAAGAATATTCCCAAAAAACAGGAATAGATATTCTAGGTGTAGATCAAAATGTTCCGGTAGATTACGTAGTAAATACAATACAAAAAACAAAAATTATACAAGGTAACCTAGATCCGATTTATTTATTGTCTAAAGATCAAGAAATTTTACATCAAGAAATTTTGAACATAAAAAATAATTTTAAAAGACCTTTTATTTTCAATTTGGGGCATGGGGTTTTACCTAATACACCACTTGAAAATGTAAAATTTTTAATCGATACTGTAAGAAAAAATTAATGAAGAAAATCGCCATTGTATTAGCTAACTTAGGGGGGCCAGATAGTTTATCTGCTGTAGAAAAGTTTTTATTTAATTTATTCTATGATAGAAATATTATCAACATTCCAAATCCTTTTAGGTGGATTCTCGCTAAAATAATTTCTTCACTAAGAGCTAATAAAACAAAAGAAATATACCGAGCAATAGGAAATAAGTCACCATTATTAGAAGAAACTAATGAACAAGCCGAGGCGTTAGAAAAATACTTAAATTCTAAACAAAAGAAAATAGAATTTAAAGTTTTCGTTGCTATGAGATATTGGCACCCATTAAGCAAAGAGACTGTAGATAAAATAAAAGATTTTGGCGCAGAAGAAGTTTTTTTTATTCCTTTATACCCTCAATTTTCTACTACTACTACCAAATCTTCTTTGCAGGAATTAAAGAAATATTTAGGTAATATTCCGATCAAGTCAATATGTTGTTATTATAGTGAAAATGATTTTATCAAGGCGCATGTTAATAAATTAGTAGCACTATATAACCAAATTACTGATAGGCATAAAAAAATTAGGATATTATTTTCTGCTCACGGGTTACCAAAATCTGTAATTGCTAAAGGAGATCCATACCAATGGCAAATAGAACAAGTGGTAAAATTAGTAGTAAAAGAGCTTAAGGGCTTAGATTTTGAATATCAAGTTTGTTATCAAAGCAAAGTTGGGCCTATGGAATGGTTGGAGCCAACTACAGAAAGTGAACTTATAAAAGCGGCTAAAGACGAAGTTGCTGTAATCGTTGTGCCGGTAGCATTTGTTTCAGAACATTCGGAAACGTTATTTGAACTTGATATTATGTATAAAAAATTAGCTGATGAATTGGGGATAAAAGGTTATTACAGGGTTGAAACTTTAGGTAAGGATAAATTATTTATAGCGACTCTTGCTAACTTAAGTTCAATGTTGATGACACTTGTCAAAAACTCAAAAAAAGATATGATTATATCTAATGTTGGCTCTAGGCAATGCCCTAGAGAGTTCTGCAGCTGTCTAAATAATTACAAGGAAGATGTAATATGAGTAATTATTACGAGTGGATAAAAGCTTTTCATGTTATTGCGATGACTTCCTGGATGGCAGGAATGTTTTATTTGCCAAGGCTTTATGCTTACCATGCGGAGGTAAAAATTGGTTCAGACCAAGATAAAATTTTTCAAACTATGGAAAGAAGGCTTTTAAAAATAATTATCAATCCAGCGATGATTATTACGATTATTTTAGGTGGGATGTTAGCATATATATATGGTTTTTTAGCTCTAGGTAAGTGGTTTCACTTAAAAATGTTGGCAGTTATTTTATTAACGGTAATACATGGATTTTTGGCGAAATGGCGCAAAGATTTTGTTAAGGGCCAGAATAAAAAATCAGCTAAATTCTATAAAATAATAAATGAACTACCGGTGGTGGTGTTTATTGCAATAGTAATCTTAGTTATAGTAAAGCCTTTTGATAATTAACTTAAGAAAGGCGATTGACAATAAATAAATGTTTTGTTATTGTAAAAATTAAGGGCTGGTAATCTGCCCTTTCTTAACTTCAAAATCAACAAAGTCAAGGCATGTGCTAAGTAGAAGAAAAGATCTTTTATACGTATAAATCAATAATTATTAACAATATAAAATATATTTACATGACAGAAAATATAGAACCTAAAGACGCTCCGATAGAAAACAACAATAATCATTTAATTCATCTCAAAGATCTGAAAAAGAAAAGTCCAACTGAAATTCAAGAAATTGCAGAAGGATATGGCGTAGAAAGCGTAAGCTCTATGCTTAAGCAAGATTTAATTTTTTCTATATTGAAAAAATTAGCTGAACAGGGAGGAGCAATTATTGGTGAAGGTGTATTAGAAGTTCTACAAGATGGTTTTGGTTTTTTACGTTCTCCTGAAGCCAACTATTTAGCTGGTCCAGATGATATATATGTTTCTCCAAGTCAGATAAGAAGATTTGGTCTTAGAACCGGTGATACGGTAAGTGGGCAAATTAGAGCCCCAAAGCAAGGAGAAAGATATTTTGCTTTATTAAAAGTTACTGAAATTAATAATGATACTCCTGATAAAATAGCTCATAGAGTCAACTTTGACAATTTAACACCTTTATATCCTAATGAAAGATTAAATTTAGAGATTGATAATAGTAAAGATTATAGCTCAAGAGTAATAGATTTAATTTGTCCTCTTGGAAAAGGACAAAGAGCATTAGTAGTTGCGCCACCAAGAACTGGTAAAACTATGTTAATGCAAAATATAGCTCACTCAATAGCTGCAAATCATCCAGAGGTTATTTTAATAGTACTGCTTATAGATGAGCGTCCTGAAGAAGTGACGGATATGATTAGATCGGTTAAAGGTGAAGTAGTGAGTTCAACTTTTGATGAGCCTGCTACGCGCCATATCCAACTAGCAGAAATGGTTATAGAAAAGGCTAAAAGGTTAGTAGAGCAAAAAAAGGATGTAGTGATATTATTAGATAATATTACTAGATTAGCCAGAGCTTATAATGCTGTTGTGCCTTCTTCAGGGAAAGTATTATCTGGAGGTGTAGATTCTAATGCCTTACAAAGACCAAAAAGATTTTTTGGAGCCGCTAGAAATATTGAGCATGGAGGTTCGCTAACAATTATTGCTACCGCATTGATTGATACTGGCTCAAGAATGGATGAGGTTATATTTGAAGAGTTTAAAGGTACTGGTAACTCAGAGATTATTTTAGATAGAAAAATTTCTGATAAAAGAGTATTCCCAGCAATTGATGTTACTAGATCTGGAACGCGTAAAGAAGACCTTCTTTATGACAAGAACACATTATCAAAACTATGGGTATTAAGAAGAATATTGATGCCAATGGGCGGTGTTGATGCAATGGATTTCTTAATTGAAAAATTAAAACAGACAAAAAACAATGGTGAATTCTTTGATTCTATGAATTCTTAATTGAATTAATTAAAGAAAATCAGTATAGTTAATTAATTCATAATTAATGAAAGGAAATGGGCATGTCTGTTCGCAAAAAAATATCTTTAATAGGCGCTGGTAATATTGGCGGAACCTTAGCTCATCTTATAGCATTAAAAAATTTAGCAGATATAGTTTTGTTTGATGTAGTGGAAGGTATGCCTCAAGGCAAGGCTTTGGACATAGCTCAAAGCTCTGCTGTTGAAGGATTTGATGTTTCTATAAAGGGAACATGTAGTTATGAAGATATACAAAATTCTGATGTTATTATTGTTACAGCGGGTATTCCTAGAAAACCAGGAATGAGTAGAGACGATTTAGTTTCGATTAATACTGGAATAATCAAAACGGTTGCTGAGAATATTAAAAAACATGCTCCTAATGCTTTTGTAATTGTAGTTACCAATCCACTTGATGTGATGGTTTGGGTTATGAAAGAAGTTTCTGGATTGCCACATAATAAAGTGGTCGGTATGGCGGGAGTATTGGATTCTTCACGATTTAATTATTTTTTAAGCCAAGAATTTAATGTGTCTGTGAACGATATAGTTTCTTTTGTGCTAGGAGGGCATGGCGATACCATGGTTCCTTTGGTTAGGTACACAACTGTTAGTGGTATACCTATTCAAGACCTAATAAAAATGGGTCTTACTACCCAAGAAAAAATTGATTCCATTACACAAAGAACGAGAGATGGTGGAGCTGAAATTGTACAATTGCTCAAAACTGGTTCAGCATTTTATGCTCCAGCAAGTTCAGCTATTGCTATGGCTCAGTCTTATCTATTAAACCAAAAAAGACTCTTGCCGTGTGCAGCATATTTAAAAGGCGAATATGGGGTTAAAGATTTATATGTTGGAGTGCCTGTTATTATTGGTTCACAAGGTGTAGAAAAGGTAATTGAAGTTAATTTTAATCAAGAAGAAAAAGCAGTTTTTGAAAAATCTGTTGATTCTGTACGTAATTTAATGAAAATAGTTAAGCTTTAAGTTAGCAAGGTGAAATAAATGAATATCCACGAATATCAAGCCAAAGAAATTTTTAGACATTATAACATACCTGTGCCTAAAGGTGAGGTTGTGTTTGAACCGCAAGAAGTAGATAAAGCTATTGCTAAGTTGAAGGCTAAAACATTAGTGGTAAAAGCACAAATCCATGCTGGTGGGAGAGGTAAGGCTGGCGGAGTAAAAATTGCTAAGTCACATGAAGAAGCAGCAGAAATTGCCAAAAAGATGTTTGGAATTAATTTAGTTACTCATCAAACTGGCCCTGAAGGGCAAAAAGTACGTAGAGTATACATAGAAGAAGCTTCTCATATTGAGAAAGAATATTATCTTAGTTTAGTTCTAGATCGTAGCACAAGTACTTTAGCTTTTATTGCTGCAACCGAGGGTGGGGTCGATATTGAAGAGGTGGCTGAGCGCAACCCTGAACAAATAATAAAAGTACATGTTAAGAATCAATTATGGCCTTTTCATGCTAGGAAGCTAGGTTTTCGCTTAGGTTTTAGAGATGATCGTTTGAAAAAATTTATTGATTTTATTCCTAAATTATACAAAGCATTTAATGAAACAGATGCAAGTCAATTAGAAATTAACCCATTAGTTTTAACTAATGAAGGTGATTTTGTAGCCTTAGATGCAAAACTTAATTTTGATGACAATGCTTTATTTAGGCAAAAAGTTATCGCAGAAATGCGTGATGAAGATGAGGAAGACCCATTAGAGCTAAGAGCTAAACGAGCAGATTTGAATTATGTCAAAATGGAAGGCAACATCGGTTGTATGGTTAATGGAGCTGGTCTTGCTATGGCTACTATGGATATAATAAAACTTCATGGTGCAGCCCCAGCAAACTTTTTGGATGTCGGTGGCAGTGCAACTAAAGAAAGAGTAGCCGAAGCGTTTAAAATTATTTTATCTGATCCGAATGTTAAAGCGCTTTTAATTAATATTTTTGGCGGTATTATGCGTTGTGATATTATAGCAGAAGGTATAATAGCAGCAGCAAAACAAGTTGGGGTTAATGTGCCAATAATAGTACGATTAGCTGGTACTAATTTTGAATTGGGCAAGAAATTGCTTGATCAATCAGGTTTAAAAATTATCTCTGCTAATGATTTAGCAGACGCAGCAGATAAAGCAGTGTCATCAATAAAAAATAAATAGATAAGGCAAAATAATGGCGATATTGGTTAACAAAGATACTAAAGTAATTTGTCAAGGCTTTACAGGGTCTCAAGGCACTTTTCATTCTGAGCAAGCTATAGAATATGGTACCAAAATGGTTGGAGGTGTAACACCTGGTAAAGGTGGAAGTACACATTTAGATTTGCCAGTGTTTGATACGGTTGAAGAAGCTAAAGCACTTACTGGCGCTCACGCTTCAGTAATTTATGTACCGCCGCCTTTTGCTGCTGATTCAATAGTAGAAGCTATAGAAGCTGAAATGGAGTTAGTAGTTTGTATTACCGAAGGTATACCAGTATTGGATATGTTAAAGGTAAAACAAGCTTTAAAAAATTCTAAAACTAGGTTGATAGGGCCTAATTGTCCAGGAGTAATCACCCCTGGGGAGTGTAAAATAGGAATAATGCCAGGTCATATTCATAGGCCAGGAAAAGTAGGTATTGTTTCTAGATCAGGTACTTTAACCTATGAAGCGGTAGCCCAAACTACTGCTGTAGGGTTAGGACAATCAACTTGTGTTGGTATAGGTGGCGATCCAATAAATGGTACTAATTTTATTGATTGCATAGAAATGTTTTTAAAAGATGATAAAACAGAAGCAATAATCATAATTGGCGAAATAGGAGGCTCTGCTGAAGAAGAAGCTGCAGAATTTGTACGCACTTCTAAAACCAAGAAAACTATGGTTGGTTTTATTGCTGGGGTTACTGCTCCTCCTGGAAAAAGGATGGGACATGCTGGCGCTATAATTGCTGGAGGTAAAGGTGGTGCCGAAGATAAATTAGAGGCCTTTAAAAGAGCAGGCATTGCTATAGCAAAATCTCCTGCGGAGATGGGAAGTACTTTATTTAAAATATTAAAGTCATAACTGCATAAAGATTATTTATGAGTAACGATCAATTTTTTAAAAACTCTTTTTTATTCGGGACTAATGCTGCCTATTTAGAAGAATTATATGCTCAATATTTACAGGATAAAAACTCTGTAAGCAAAGAATGGCAGGAAGTTTTTAAAAATTTTAATGAACAGAATTCTCAAGAAGCAATTAAATCAATTCAAACTCATTATAATTTTCATAATGTAACTAAACAAAAATCTAGTTCAGAAGTTAGATCTTCTTCACCAACATCTGGCAGTTGTTTGCCTTTACAAGTAAAAATGTTAGCTTCAGCCTATAGAAATCAAGGGCATTTTTTAGCTAAACTAGATCCATTAGAATTGGAAAAATTAGCAACAGAACAAGATTTAAAACTAGATATCGCTAGCTTCGGTATCAGAGAGCAAGATTTAGACACAGTAGTAGAGCTCGATGGCAAAAACGCTACTGTAAGAGAGCATATTACGCGCCTTAAAGAAGTCTATAGTAATAATGTTGGTTACGAATTTTCTCATATAAATAATTTTGAGCAAGTACAATGGTTGATTAATCGTATAGAAAATTATCAACCACAAACAGAGTTGTCTGCAGAAGATCGCAAAAGCATTTTAAAAAGTTTAATAGAAGTAGAAAGCTTTGAGCAATTCCTTCAAACAAAATTTCCTTCTGCAAAAAGGTTTTCAGTAGAAGGTGGCGAGAATACGGTTATTGCTACTGAATGGATAATAAAAACTGCTGCTCAAAATGATGTAAAAGAAGCAGTATTAGGTATGGCCCATCGTGGCAGATTAAATACTTTAACCAAGATTTTAAAAAAACCATATGTAGCGATGTTTGCAGAATTTCAAGGTGGCATGGCTTTTCCAAAGGAAACAGGAATGTTGGGGGATGTAAAGTATCACGTGGGCTGTTCTACTGATATGGTTATTAATGGTAAAAAAATACATCTCTCTATGGCTGCTAATCCTTCACATTTAGAAGCAATAAATCCAGTTGTAGCTGGTAAAGTTAGAGCTAAACAAGATTTACTAAAAGACACACAAAGACATGATGTAATGGGAGTGTTATTACACGGCGATGCGTCATTTACTGGCCAAGGTGTGGTAATGGAATCGTTAATGCTCAGTGATTTAGAAGGATATAAGGTTGGGGGTATAGTTCACATTATTGTTAATAATCAGGTAGGTTTTACAGCAACAGCAAGAAATGCGCGGGTTAGTCGTTATCCTACAGAAGTAGCAAAAATCATCGAAGCGCCAATATTTCATGTTAATGGTAATAAAGCTGAAGAAGTGGTAAAAGTAAGTAAAATCGCTACCGAATATCGCAATAAATTTGGTAAAGATGTGGTCTTAAACGTAATGTGCTATAGATTATATGGTCATAACGAAATGGATGAACCAAAATTTACCCAGCCAACAATGTATAAAAAAATAGAATCTTTAGCTACTCCTGCTAAATTATATGCTGATCAACTATTAGCTAATAAGGTGATAGATGAAGGGTTTTATGATAATTATAAGGATGATTTTAAATCAAAGTTAGAACAAGATTTAACCTTGTCTAAAACTTTTAAGCCAGAAAAAGCAGACTGGTTTGAAGGAATATGGTCTAAATTTAGTAACTATAAATTTGGAAAAAGTATCGATGATTCTACTGGAGTAAAAATTGCTACTCTTAGAGAAATAGGCTTAAAACTCAGCGAGACTCCACAATCGGTTGTTGTAAATGCTAGAATTAAACGACAACTTGAAGCAAGAAAGCAAATAATGGAAACTGGTCAAGGTATAAACTGGGCAACAGCTGAAGGTTTAGCTTTTGGCTCATTATTGATAGATAAAATTAATATTAGACTCAGTGGGCAAGATAGTGGTAGAGGAACTTTTTCTCAAAGACATAGTGTATTAATAGATCAAGAAAGCGATACTACATATATTCCATTAAATAATTTATCTAAAGATCAGGGGTCGTATGAAGTAATTGATAGTTCTCTTTCAGAATATGCAGTTATGGGCTTTGAATATGGTTATAGCACAGTTGATCCAGCGCGTTTGGTATTATGGGAAGCTCAATATGGTGATTTTGCTAATGGTGCTCAAATAATAATCGATCAATTTGTTTCTTCAGCAGAAGTTAAATGGTTGCGTTCCAGTGGTTTGGTTTTATTATTGCCGCACGCTTATGAAGGAGAAGGGCCAGAGCATAGTTCCGCTCGCCTTGAAAGATTTTTGCAATTATGTGCAGAAGATAATATGCAAGTAGTAAATTGTTCTACACCAGCATCATATTTCCATGTTTTAAGACGACAAATTTATCGAGATTATCGTAAGCCTTTAATCATAATGACACCAAAATCTTTACTGAGGCATAAACTAGCACTTTCAAGCTTGGCAGAATTTGATGAAGGCACTAAATTTCAACCTGTTATTCCTGAAACTATGAAAATTTCTGAAGCTAAAAGAGTAGTATTGTGTAGTGGTAAGGTTTATTATGATTTGTTAGAGTATAGAGAAAATAATAAAATCAATAATGTTGCGATAATACGATTAGAACAATTTTATCCATGGCCAAAAGAAGAGTTGCAATTTATACTACAGAAATATAAAAATGCTGAAATAATATGGTGTCAAGAAGAACCAGAAAATATGGGAGCATGGAGATTTATTCAGCCATTAATCGATAATTTAATGATTGAATTAAAAATAAATAGAAAAATTAAATATGCAGGCAGAGGAGCATATGCTTCAACGTCTGAAGGGTATAGTTCTACCCATCGTTCTGGACAAGAGATCTTAATAAAAGAAGCTATTAATTCGTAATTGGAGTTAAAAATGACCGTTCAAATCAAAGTTCCACCTTTAGGAGAATCAGTTACTGAAGCGACTATTGCCAAATGGTTTAAGCAAAAAGGTGATTCTGTAAAAAAGAATGATATTTTAGTTGAGTTAGAAACTGATAAAGTGGCTTTGGAAGTTTCAGCAGAAACAGATGGTATACTTGCGGAAGTAAAAGTCAAAGAAGGTGAGACGGTTGCAGTCGGAGCGGTCTTAGGCTCGATAACAGAAGGAGCGGTATCTAAAGAAACTCAAGTTAAAGAAGAGAAAAAACCCGCAACTAATGAAAAACCAATTGCAGCTTCGGTAAGTGAAACCAGTAAAAAAGAAGACTTATCTCCTGCTGTTAGAAAAATGGTTGTAGAAAATAATGTAGATACCAGCTCAATAGCTGGTACAGGTAAAGATGGAAGAATTATTAAGGGCGATGTTATTGCTAGTTTAAATACTGAATCTACTTCTATTTCTGCTTCTAATCGTGGGATTCGTGAGCAACGAGTAAAGATGACTCGCTTGCGTAAGAGAATCGCTGAAAGACTAAAAGAATCACAAAATACAGCTGCTATGCTTACTACTTTTAATGAAGTAGACATGACTAGTATCATGCAATTGCGTGCTAAACATCAAGAAGCGTTCATGAAAAAGCATAATGTAAAACTTGGCTTTATGTCTTTTTTTGTTAAAGCTGTAGTAGCGGCATTAAAAGAAATACCAGCAGTTAATGCTGAAATAGAAGGCGATGATATTGTTTATAAAAATTACTATGATATAGGTATAGCCGTAGGGACAGAACAAGGATTAGTAGTTCCAGTACTAAGAGATGCAGATAAATTATCCTTTGCTGAAATAGAAATTGAAATAGCAAATTTAGCTAAAAAAGCTCGAGAAGGAAAATTATCGATGCAGGATTTAACTGGCGGAACATTCACTATAACTAATGGTGGTATTTATGGTTCTCTTTTATCAACGCCAATTATTAATCCACCTCAATCAGGAATTTTGGGGATGCATAAAACTCAAGATAGAGCAGTAGTCGTAGATGGAAAAATAGAGATTAGACCAATGATGTATACAGCCCTTTCTTATGATCATAGGCTTATTGATGGTAAGGAGGCAGTAACATTTTTAGTTAAGGTAAAAGAAAATATAGAACTTCCTGATAGATTATTATTTGATTTATAAAGGTTAAATGATGGAAAATTTTGATGTAGTAGTTATTGGAGGCGGTCCTGGAGGATATGTAGCGGCAATTCGAGCTGCACAGCTAGGTTTTAAAACTGCTTGTATAGAAAAACGTGGTACCCTAGGAGGAACATGCTTAAATGTAGGCTGCATACCATCAAAAGCTCTTTTAGATTCTTCAGAGAAATTTGCTGAAGCTAAAAATGAATTTGCTCATCATGGTATTAAATGCGATAAATTATCAATTGATTTAAATACATTGCTTGCTCGTAAAGACAAGGTAGTAGGGGATCTTACTAAAGGAATTGAAGGCCTATTTAAAAAAAATAAAGTTAGTTATTTTATTGGTACTGGAAAAATTTTAGCTAATAATATTATCGAATGTCAGATTAATAACAAACCAGAACAAATCCAGGCTAAACACATAATTATTGCAACTGGTTCTGAAAGTATCAATATTCCAGGAGTAGCAATCGATGAGGAAAATATAGTGACTTCTACTGGAGCTCTATCTTTAAAAAAGATTCCTAAGAAAATGATAGTTATTGGAGGTGGTTATATTGGTTTAGAAATGGGATCAGTATGGTTAAGGCTTGGTGCAGAGGTGGAAGTAATAGAATTCCTAGACCGAATTGTGCCTTCTATGGATAAAGAAATTGCTAAGTCTCTGCAGAAATCACTTGAAAAACAAGGAATGAAATTTCGTTTAGGTACCAAAGTATTATCAGCAACAAAAACTAAAACAGGTGTTGAATTGGAAATAGAGTTGGCAAGTGGTGGTGATAAAGAAAAGCTTGTAACTGAGGTATTATTAGTAGCTATAGGTAGAAAACCTTACACTCAAGATCTAGGCCTAGAAAAATTAGGTGTAGCATTGGATAATAGAGGTAGAGTTATAGTAAATGATAAGTTTGAAACTAACATTCAGAATATTTATGCTATTGGTGATGTTATTACTGGCCCAATGCTTGCTCATAAAGCAGAGGAAGAAGGAGTGGCGGTTGCTGAAATAATAGCAGGTCAAGCTGGACATGTTAATTACGGAGTGATTCCAGGAGTTATATATACATGGCCAGAAGTGGCTTCTGTAGGTCAAACAGAGGAAGAACTGCAAGCAGCAAATATAGAATATAATATAGGTAAATTTCCATTTATGGCTAATAGTAGAGCTAGGGCAATCGGTTCTACCGAAGGAATGGTAAAAATCTTAGCTTGTAAAAAAACTGATAAAGTTCTAGGAGTTCATATAATTGGGCCAGATGCAGGTACTCTGATAGCTGAAGTAGTGCTAGCTATGGAATATAGCGCTTCATCTGAAGATATAGCTCGTACATGCCATGCGCATCCGACGCTTAATGAAGCTGTTAAAGAAGCAGCTTTAGCAGTAGCAAATCGAGCAATTCATATTTAATACTTAATTTATTAGTAGATTGTTGACACCGCATTAGCTATCTAGTAAAAAATAGCTAAATTTATCTAGGGGGAGCATCATGACAAAACATCAAAAATTTTTAGATTTAGTTACTGAACATAACATAGAGTTTGTTGATTTTAGATATACTGATACTTTAGGTAAATGGCTCCATATAACTTATACATTAGATAGTGCTAAAGATATTCTAGAGAAAGGATTATTAACAGATGGTTCATCAGTTAAAGGTTGGAAAGAAGTAAATGATTCTGATTTATTATTAATTCCTGATATGAACACGGTATTTGTTGATCCTTTTGCTGCTCAACCAACATTAATAATTATCTGTGATGTGATTGACCCAAAAAGCCAAACTCAATATTTACGTGATCCTAGAACATTAGTTAAAAGAGCATTAGATTATTTAACTAAAACTAATATTGGTGAAGCTTTTTTTGGCCCTGAACTTGAATTTTTCATTTTTGATAGTGTAAGATATGAGAGTTCAATAAAACAGTCATATATATTTGTTGATTCTGCTAATGATTCTTCTAATGATGATAATACTGGTTATAAACCAGGACGTAATGGTGGATATTGGGCATCTGCACCTGCAGATATGAGTAATGATATTAGATCAGAAATGCTGTTAGTATTAAAGTCTGTAGGTCTAACCCCAATAATGCAACATCATGAAGTAGGTTCTACTCAATGCGAATTAGGATTTAAATATGGTGATATTTTATCTACTGCAGATAATATCCAAAAATATAAATTTGTAGTAAAAAATGTGGCTCATTCTTATGGTAAAACTGTTACCTTTATGCCTAAACCACTTAAAGATGAAAATGGTAGTGGTATGCATGTACATCAATCAATTTGGAAAGATGGTAAACCAAAATTTTTAGGTGATAAATATTCTAAACTTTCACAAGACGCTCTTTACTATATAGGAGGCATTATTAAACATGCTAAAGCTATAAATGCTTTTACCAACCCAACAACTAATAGTTATCGAAGATTAGTTCCTGGTTTTGAAGCGCCTATTTATTTAAGTTACTCAGCAAGCAATCGTTCTGCTGCAATTAGAATACCTCATGTTACAAATGATAGTGCCAAACGCATAGAAGTTAGATTTCCAGACCCAGCAGCTAACCCGTATTTGGGATTAGCTGCAATGTTAATGGCTGGATTAGATGGTATAATTAATAAAATCGATCCAGGTGCTGCTTGTGAACAAAATATGTATGAAACAGAAAAACCAGCACATATTGCGGCTATTAGCGCATCTTTAAGTGAATCACTGGCTGCTTTAGATATAGATAGAGAATTTTTGAAGATGGGTAACGTTTTTAGTGATGATTTGATTGATGCTTATATTCAATTGAGAACTGAAGAAGTAAAAACTTTAAATGCTAGCCCGCATCCACAGGAATTTAAGATGTATTATGGTGTTTAAAAGAATAATATTAATTTTATTGCTTATAGTAAGCGGTAATAGTTATGCAGAACCACAAACAATATCGTTTGAAGGTGCAGTTACTAGCATCACTAAATACGAAATAAGCTTTCCTAAAGAAATTATAGACCTAATTCCTGGATTTAATCCAGGTATAGGGTCTGGTCTACAATTTAAAGAAAAAACTCCGAATGGTCATTTGTTATTTTATAGCATTACAGATAGAGGGCCTGGTGCATCTTTAAAAAATATACGTTCTACAAAAGATAATGTATCAGAAGGTATGTTTTTTTATCCAAAATTCTCACCTTTTATATCATTGATTGATGTGAAGTTGGGCAAAGGTGCGCAGGTAATAAAATATAAAATCATAACTAAGGATAAACAACCTATAAGCGGAATTTCTACTATAAAGAATGATGATAATATTAAGGAAATACCCTTTGATGAAAATTTTGAGGAAATCAACAATGCTAATTTCGGTTTAGATACTGAAAGTATAGCGATCGATAAAAAAGATAATTTTTGGGTAGGAGAAGAATACGAACCTTCTCTTAATTATATTGATCATAATACAGGTGAAATAATAAAAACTTATACTCCTGGTAATGGCTTACCTTATATATTTAAGCATAGGCAGAAAAATAGAGGGTTTGAAGCTGTTGCTGTAGTGCCAAACGGAAAAGTATATGCAATATTAGAAAGTACTATTGATATAAATAACGAAACCAAAAATTCTGCACAATTTATAAGAATGCTAGAATTAGATCCATTAACAGGTAAAACAAAAACTTTTGCATATCCCTGGAATAAAGATGAGCTTTCAGAAGCAAGTAAAACTAAAATTAGTGAGTTAGCAGCAATTAATGATGAGAAGTTTTTAGTGATAGAACAAGGGGTTAATAAAGAGGGAAAGGTCTCTAACAAAATTTATAAAATTGATATTAGTAATGCTATAGATATAAGCACACTTAAACTGCCTAATAGCAAGGATCTTGAATATGCTAATGAAAATGAGCTTAAGGGAATTCATATGGTTAAAAAAGAAATGTTCTTAGACCTGAGAAAATACGGTTGGCTCTATGAAAAGTCAGAAGGTTTAACAGTGATTGATGATAAAACTATTGCTGTTACAAATGATAATGATTTCGGTATTGAAGATGTCCAAGAAAATAAGCAATGCAATGATAAAAGCTGTAAAAAATTAGTTCCTATTTTTAATAATGCTATAACTGAATTATGGATAATAAATTTACGAGATTCTTTCTAATTAAATTTATTGTTTTATTCTTTTTATAGATTCAGCAAGTAGTTGATGGGTAGGGACAACTTGAAATTTAGATGATAAAATAGGATGCGGTATACTATCTGTTACAAAGATTCTTTCTATATCTGAATTTTCAATACGTTCAATAGCTGTACCAGATAAAACAGCATGAGTAACAAAAGCTTTTACAGACAATGCACCTTGTTCTATTAACGCTTCTGATGCCTTACAAAGAGTTTCAGCAGTATCTGCTATATCATCGATAATAATACAATGCTTATCTTTTACATTACCGATGACTTTACTTGTATAGCCACGATTTTTATCAATGGTAACAAGGTCTAAATTGAATTGCTCACTGTACTTGCGTGCTCTAATTAAACCTCCAATATCTGGAGAAACTATAACATGCTGTTTAAAATTTTCAACGAAGGGACCAAATAAGTCTATTGATTCTAAATTTTGAATTCCTATTCTAAAAAAACCTTCTGTTTGTTTTGAGTGAAGGTCGATAGTTATTAAGTGATCTATACCTGCTGTAGTTAAAAGATTAGAGACTAAACTTGCTGAAATTGGTCCATAATCATATGATAAACGATCTTGGCGGCTATACCCAAAATATGGCATTACAGCAATAATGCGCTTTGCGCCACCACGTTTAGCAGCATCAATTAACAATAATAACTCCATTAAATGATCATTAGCGGGTTTAGAAGTAGATTGAACGATAACTATCTCTTCTTCATAAAGAGGGCTAGTAATTTGTATTCGGAGTTCTTGGTCATTAAATGCTTCAATATTAGTTTCAATAAATTGAATATTTAAAATTTCTGCTAATTTTTTTGTAAGGATTTTATGACTGCGTCCTGATAAGATTTTCATTATATTTTCACTCTTCCATAGCTATCTTCTAGACGTACAATATCATCTTCTTCTAAATATTCACCTATTTGTACTTCTATTATTTCTAAAAGACTATCACCCCTATTTTCTAAGCGATGAACAACGCCTGTAGGTATGTAAGTTGATAATCCTTTATCTAAATCAAAAGTTTCTTCGCCACGCGTTACGGTAGCTGTGCCATTAGTTACAACCCAATGTTCTGAGCGTTTATTATGATATTGTAATGATATTTTATTACCGGGAGTTACACAAAGTTTTTTAACTTTATAAGTATCTCCTATTATTATATTTTGATAATATCCCCATGGTCTATAATGTGCAGAAGTGGATTCTATAAGAGATTTTTTTTGTTTTTTTAGATCTTGGACAATATTTTTAACAAATTCGCTATCATCTTTATTGATTACTAATATTGCATCTTCTGTTGTAACAATACATAAATTTTCTATCCCATAAGTTATGGTATGCATATTTTGTTCTGAATAAATTAGACAATTATTTGTATTATAAAGATAGTTATTGCCAAAGCTGTAATTATTATTTTGATCCTTAATATTATGATCAGCAAGCGCTTTCCAACTTCCTATATCACTCCAAGCTAAATTTATAGGAATCATAACAGCATTATCAGTATGCTCAAATATGGCATAATCAATAGAAATATTTTCGCATAGTGCGAATTGTTCAGAGGGTATTTCTACAAAATTATATTTCTTAATGCCATTTTTTATTTGTGAAGTATAAGTGTATATTTCAGGGTGAAATTTTTTTAATTCTTCTAGATAAGATTCAACCTTAAACATGAAAATACCACTATTCCATTTCGCTCCTTTTTCTATAAGTGACCGTGATGTAATTAGATCTGGTTTCTCACTAAACTTTTTTATTTTAAAACAGTTATCATCTATTGCTATACCTGGTTCTATATAGCCATAAGCCGTGGAAGGATAAGAGGGAGTAATGCCAAATGTTAATAGTTGATCTTCGATACAATATTTTTCTGCAGTACTGACAATTTGACAAAATTGTTCTGGGTTTTTAATCATATGGTCAGCAGGCATAACTAACATTATTTGAGAGTTTGATAGTTGCCCTTCTAAAAAATGTGCAGCAAGTGCAATTGCCGGGGCGGTATTTTTAGAAAGTGGTTCTAAGATTATAGCAAAAGGCTCTATACCAATTTCTTCGAGTTGTTCGGCAACTTTAAATTTATGTTGGGCATTACAAACTATTATTGGTTTAGTAAAAATTTTATTATCAGAAATTCTTTGAACAGTAATCTGTAGTAAAGATAAATTATTTTCTATAGTTAGAAATTGTTTTGGATTTGTTTCGCGTGAAACTGGCCATAATCTTGTTCCCATACCGCCACATAAAATAACAGGTGTAATCATATTTTATCCTAATAATGATTTGTATAAATTAATAAGTTTTTTCTGCATAATTTTTATTGTAAATAAACTATTATAACGCTTAAATGAAGCTTTTCCCATTTTTTTTGCCAAAAAAGGATTGTTTACTAATTCTGCCATTGCTTTTCGTAAAGCTATTGGATCATTAGGTGGTACTACAATGCCTGTTTCTAGGTGTTTGTTAATATAATCAGTACCTGTATTAATTGAGCACGAAATTAGGGGCTTACCAAACATAGCGCCTTCAATAAGTGCTAAACCATATGCTTCGGATCTTAAATTAGAAGGTAAAATAAGACTATAACATGAAGATAATACATCAACTTTTTGTTGGTTATTTAACTTGCCTAAAAAGTGTACATTCTCAAGCTTCTTATCATGACAAATTTTTTGTAACTTATTTTTTTCAGGCCCATCTCCTAAGATTAAAAGTGTGTAATTAGTATTAACAACGGCTTCTAAGAGAATATCTAGGCCCTTATAATAACGTAATTGCCCTAAAAAAACAAAAAATTTGCCATATTTTAGTTTTAACTTATTACAATTATTTAAATTAGGCTTTGGATAGGTAGTAATATCTAACCCTAAAGGAATAACCTCAACTTTTGAATTATATTTAAGTAAATTTTTACTAGTTTTTGCATATGTTGGTGACGTAGCAATAATTTTCTCTGCTCTAGATAAAAAAAGTTGTTCTAAAGGGTAATATAAATAATGTAGTAATTTTTGTTTAACAATATCAGAATGATAAGTTATTAAATATTTTTTATTAGTAAGAATCGAAAGTAGATCACCAAAAGGCCAAGGATAATGATAATGTATTATATCAGCCCAGGCAGATTCTTTTTTAAAATTTTTAAATGCTTGAATTGAAATAGGACATGAAGCGTAATCGAATGTCTGTGGATAACGTATTACTTTTATACCATCATAATTTATTATGGATTTTTTTTCATTTTTAGTTAGGCATAAGACTTTAGATTTGACACCTAATTCTTTATTAGTTTTACATATCTGAAAAATACTTTGTTCTCCACCTCCGATTGTTTCAGGGAAAAATGTTTTATAAACATGTAAAACTTTAATGGACATTTGTGCAGTATGTATATTTAATAATTTAAAGAATTTAGTATGAAAGTTATTTCAAGTAAAGACTTTTATAGGAACTGAAAATGCGATTATTATCAAAACTTTTTAAGTTAATTACTGAAGTAATTTCTAAGGATACTGTATTTTCTATAGTAAATACTATATTCATTTTTCTTTTACCTAAAGCAACTAAGGATATAAAACCTGGTCTTATTACTATGGTTGGTATGTTGAGGACCGCTTCTGGCTTAGGTCAAGCAGCAAGACTGACAATGAATGCATTAATAGAACAAAATTATAAACTGACATCTTTTGATATTAGTAAATTATTTGTAGATCAGTTTCTAGAAATTAAGTTGCCATCTAATGCTAAGTCAGACCAAGAGGGTGGAATAATTATTATTCAGAATAATCCTATCCATATACCCTTAATTTTATTTCTATTGGGCAGAAAGAATCTGCGTAATAAAAAAATAATTGCTTATTCAGTTTGGGAAACAGAGTCTATACCTGAGAGTTGGGTAAGTCCTTGTAAGCTAGTTAATGAGATTTGGGCTCCTTCTGATTTTGCAGCTCAGGCCTTTAAAAATAAAATTAAAAACATACCTATAAAAGTTGTACCTCATCCTTTGCGTCAGCCAATAAAAGTTAATTTCAATAGAAAGTATTTTTCAGTGCCTAATGATAAGATGGTTATTTTATCAATTGCAGATCTAGGGTCTGGATTTGACCGTAAAAATATAATAGGAACTATAGAAACCTTTAAAAAAGTATCAGCTAAAATTGAAGAAGTGTTCTTAGTATTAAAGTTATCAGGAACGAAAAGATTTCCGATTCAAAAGGCAAAATTAGATGCTTTAATAAAGGATTTACCTAATGTTTTAGTCATAGATTCTTTCTTGAGCAATGAAGAAATTCAAGGATTGATAGCAGTTTCAGATATTATAACATCTTTACATCGCAGTGAAGGGTTTGGCTTAATTATGGCTGGAGCTATGTGGCATTCTAAACCAATTTTAGCGACACCTTGGTCGGCTAACTTAACTTTTCTACCTAAAAACTGTGCTTGTTATGTTAAATATAAACTGGTTAATATCAATGATTCACAAAATATATATAAAGGTAATGAGGTATGGGCAGATCCTGATATTGAAGATGCTGCTGAAAAATTAATCAAGCTTATTAAAGATAAGGATTTAAGAAAAAAATTAGGTACTAATGCTAAAAAGCATGCTATGAAGTTTTTCACTAAAGAAGCCTTTGCTAAACAAACAAATGCTAGCCTTAAATATGCTCAAAAATTAACTCATTAAGCGGTAGATAAAACTAGAAATAAATAATCCTGCACTCAATAACGCAATAGTTGGATGATATATAGATACGAGGCTAAGTGCACATAATATTATGTTACAAAATATAATATTAGTAGTGACTATTGAATGTGATTTAACTTTGCGGACGGCTATTTGATAAAAATGCTCTGAATGAGCTTGCCATATCTTCTTTTTTTGAACTAAGCGTTTGATAATTGTAGTAATACTATCAACTAAATAATAACCTGGAATAATAATAGCAGCTATTAAATAACCTTTGATTGCTAAATTTAATAATAACCACCCGCATATTAATCCTAAAGTTACACTGCCAACATCACCCATAAAGATTTTTGCAGGATGCCAATTATATATTAAAAACCCTATACAGGCACCTATAATGTTAATACATAAGTATAAAGTGAAACTATCGATTTGTTTAGTGAAAATAGAAAATATTAGCAAAGATGCACTAATGTGTATAGTTTGTGAACCTGTTAATCCATCAATTCCATCCATAAAATTGTAGATGTTCATAAACCCTACTAAAGCAAGGGCTACTAATAACTTTTCCGTTTTTAAAGGAATAAAATGAAACAAAATTTGAGAATCATAATTAGGAATAGCTTTTAAAACAAAATAAACTGCTAAACCCTGAAATATTATTCTTAATAGTATAGAAAGGTTCAATATGTCATCTAGTAAGGAGATTGTGGCGCAGATAGAAATACCTATTATCAGATAAAGCAAGTATGTATTCATATTGTATTGTAAGGCAAATATAATAACACTAAGCAATATAGCGCTAATTATTGCTATCCCTCCTCCTCGTGGAGTAGGAATTTTATGGTTTTTGCGTTGATTTGGAATATCTAGAATGTTTTTCTTGTTTAAGAAAATAATAAAGAATTTGGTAAAAATGAGTGAAAATAATAAAGAAATGAAAAAATATAATAAGGTGTTCATAATTTATTAGTTTGAGTTAATCGAATTAGCTAATGTTGCTATCTTAATATAGTATTTAATAAAGTAAAATATTTAAAAAACTAACTTGTAACTTTTTGTTAAATATAGTAGATAATTAATTATTGTATGGGGATGTAGCTCAGTTGGTAGAGCGCCTGCTTTGCAAGCAGGTTGTCAGCGGTTCGATTCCGCTCATCTCCACCATCTTCTTCTTTTATATAGACAGTAACGCTATTATCCACAAACACTTGTTTCCAGCCAGGTTTACTAGCAAAAATTAAATTTAGATTTTTCGATTTATAAGCAATGACCCCACCTATTTGATAATAATTTAGCACATCATCGTTTAAGCTAGGGAAGGTTGAAGCTAAGTATAAATAATCACTTAAAAGCTTTTCAGAATAAGCTGTTCCTGCTCTTCCGTCAACAAATACTGGTAAAGCTCCTTGAGTTAGATTAATAAGATATGCCCCTAATCCATATTCATTTAGAAACTTAGTATTTGGGTAATTATCTTGAATAAATTTTACAGCATTAGATGGCAAACGTCGTATATTTACTATATCTTTTCTAACAATTAAATCGCTTACGGATGGTAATAACATGATGATTACTAATGTGCTAACACTAAGCTTTGAATAAAATCTTAATTTCGCAGTATTAATATCTGGTAATGGACGTAGTAAGCCGCTGGTAATTAAGTTTCTAGCAAAATATGGCGCAGAACATAATACAAATATAGGTATGTTACGTATGTTAATTAAAGCTGCAAGTAACCAAAATAGAGCTATAACCTTATCTGCTATATTTATAGATTTTTCCTTAATATTGAAGGTCATAAAGAAGGCTAATAAATAAAGGGTTGCTGTCCAATCTTGTCCAAATTTGAATTTTTGCCATTCATCAATATGGCTGGTAAAGTTACTTTGTGTAGTGCTGGTAATTGCATGATATATATTGATGCTATAAGGATTTATTAGAGCGCACAAGATGCAGGCTATTCCAGTAAACATTAACCACCGCATGTCTCTCCAATTTTTATTTATAATTGCGGCTAGACCATATGCACCAATTAAAATAAAACCACCGATAAAACCACCATGTATATTAACCCAGCTAACCATAAGTAATGGTAATATCATTAAATAAACAATCTTCTTTTTAAGGGTATATTGATAAAGATAAGAATGAAATACTACCATCATTAGGAAGCTATAAGTATAGGGTCTAGCACAAGCATGATAAGCAAGTACAAAAGTTGTGATAAAAATAGTAATGGCAATGGCACTAAGAGAATAATTTCTTATAGTTAAATTATAAGCAAGAGTACTAAGTATTAAGGCATATAATAAAGCATTAAAATAATATAAGCTTTTTAATCCTAAATATTGGACTATTAAGCTAAGCATTATATCCCAAAGCCAAGAGATATTATACCATGTTGTTTCGCCAGCAGTAAAAGACCAGCTATCAGTTTTAGGGATATAACCTAATTTACGAATTAGATCTCCAGCAGCAATATGCCAAGCTGTATCATAGTCATTAAATACCGCGTGGCCATTTAAATAAAAGAAACAAAAACCCCAAAAAAAGGATAAAATAATGATTGGATTTAAACCAACCTGAGGTGATAGATGCTTAGCATTCATAATTAAGAATTATTAGCTAGTTAAGCATATTTATCAAGATCAATTTATCATTTAACTGCTGCTCTCGTTGAAGAAGTTGCTGCTCTAGGTGCTTGAGCTGTTGTACCTCCTGCAGCCATTGTGTGGGGAAGAGGTGATCTTGCAGCGAGACTAGCAATAGTTGCTTTATCATCTGGAAATGGATTAACTGCTGCGCCTTTATCAACTTGAGCAGTAGCTTTCCCTCTACCTTTTTCCTGACTTTCAGTTTCCGCGCTATGCCCTTCTGGGGATATAGAAGAAGGTGCAGCACCCTTTCTTCTTTTTTCACTAGCTCTATCTAATTTAGCTGAAACTACTGCTAAGCCTACTATTGGCACTGCTCCTCTACAAATACCTATTGTTAAACTTTTGGCAAGAGTTTGCATAGTCATACTAATATTTTTTCCTATAGCGCCTAATTGTTCAAAAAAAGATCCTTTTACTGGTACATAATTTATAGTAGCATCCTGTACCCCTTCAACGGTACCTCTAACGATACCACAAGCAAGGCCAGGACCAATTACTGGTATAAAACCAACTTTAAGACCGACCACAGCACCATATAAAGTTGGAATAATTGAACCCCAAAAAGTAAATCCATTACGATTTGCAGAACTAAAACCTGAAATTGCCCCCGCAGCTAAACCTACTATAGCTGAATAACCAGGAACACAAGCTAAAGCACCAGCGCCAAGTAAGACTGTATATTTAGCTAATACAAATGGTTTATGAAACATACCTAAAGGAGGATTTTCTCTGTTCCATTCGTCTTTAAAATATTTTCCGAGCTTGCCAGTCTCATAACCTATTGTATAACCTACCCAATGGAAAAAAGTTAAAGCTTCGGCTCCAAAACGACGAAGGCTGCCTTCTGGATAACTTTCTACTCCATGTATTTCGGCAAAGTGACTATAAGGTTGTTTTGAAACTTTTGTTGGTTTATCAGCTGGCATAATTAATCCTTTATCAATAATTTATACAATAAGAATTATATAAATTATTACATAAAAAGATTAACAAATTACTAAAAGGGTTTTTATAAGATTTATTCAGACAGAGCTTTAACTAATTCTGTCAATTTTTTGCGTATATTAGCATCTTTAATCATACTATAAGATTTTATAATGCTAATTAGTTCTCTATCATTTACATTTACTATGGAATCAAATTCTGTTTGACTGCTATCAGAAACGGAATTATTAGTATTATTGATTTGTTCAAAGAAGTAGCTTGTATCAACGTCTAACGCTTTGGCTAGATAGAATAAACGACTACTAGATATACTGTTCTGGCCGCGTTCATATTTCTGAATTTGTTGAAATGATACGCCTACGAGTTTACCTACGTCGTCTAGAGTTTTACCAATCATTAACCGGCGAAATTTTAGTTTTTGCCCTATATAATGGTCTATTTCCTCTGCTGTTAGAAATTCTTTCATAATGTTAATCATCGGTAGAACTAAGTTAATTTAGTAATGAATTTACAACTTATCAGAAAAAAAATTATTATTCCATAAAAAATTAACTTATTATTTTTTTTGTTATAAAGTGTGGTTCTTGGCACTATATCTGGAAGATATGTGTCAATTACACCACTATTATTGAGAGGTAATTCACTTAATATTCTTCCATAGGAATCAATAATAGCTGAGATACCGGTATTTGCTGCACGAATGATAGGTATTCCTTGTTCCACAGCTCTAAGCCTAGTCATATGTAAATGTTGATAAGGGCCAGAGGTGTTTCCATACCATGCATCATTGGTAAAATTTATAATAAAATCTGGTTGTGAGCCTGATGCTATAGTCTTTTCAGGAAAATAAGCTTCGTAGCATATAAGAGGGGTAAAAGATGGTAATTGATTAGAGACTTTAATCCGCTTAAGTCCAAAACCTGACGAATAATCAAGGGTTCCATGTGTTATTTTCGTAACGGGAATGAATTTTTTAAACGGAATATATTCTCCAAATGGTACCAAATGCGTTTTATCATAAAAATCCATAATTTCTCCTTGGGCATTTATCACAAATACGGTATTCCATACTGAAGTGGGATGGTTAGCGTTATCCACTCTAATTCCTCCAGATAAGAGAAGGCTGTTTTTGGGTAAAATATTTCCCAACATTAATCGATCTTGTAATGCTAAAGGAAAGGCAATAGCAGATTCTGGCCAAATTACATAATCTATTTTATTATGCTCTTGTTTGCTTAAATTTATGTGTTTAAGCAAATTATTCATTGTTTCTTTATAATCCCATTTCAAGTTTTGGGGTATATTCGCTTGGACAACTCTAATCATAGTAGTAGTATAAGTAGTTGGGTATTCTTTAAGTCTCATATAGCCAAAGCCATAATTAGTTATAAATATTAAAATTGCTAAAATAACCCAAATAAAATCTCTCTTTTTGTTGCTGAGTAATAGTAAAAATGGTGTACAGCTTATAAACAACCCAACAAAGCTTAGTCCATATATTCCTAATACTGATGCTAATTGGATGGTGTAATCTGAAAAACATAGGCTGTAACCAATTAATAACCAAGGAAATCCTGTTAAAATATTGACACGTATTATTTCAGCTACTACCCAAAGGCAAATAAAATTTACTAATAGAGAATATTGATTTTTGCTTAGTAATTTGGCTAAGAAGGCAACCAAAGCTACATAAGTAGCTAATATTGCTGGTATTAACAATATTGCAAATGGTATTAACCACCAGAAACTATTTATATCTACTAATAGTGCAAAAGATATCCAATATAATCCAGCTAAAAAAAAACCAAAACCGAACCACCAGCCAGTAAAAAATGCTATTTTTTTACTTTTTGCTAAATGGATTAATAGTAGGAAATAAGAAAAACTAATTAGCAAGATTGGGAAAAAGAATAATGGGGCAAATGCTAAAGAACTTAATAAACCCATTATAAAAGCTAATAAATAACACGACCTAGATTTTAAGCTAATTATAGCTATAGTAATATCGTTAATTGAAGACATTATTCTTGAATAATTACTGGTTTTTTTGATATATGAAGTCTTTTAATTCTTCTAGGATCTGCTTCTAGTATTTTAAATACTAAACCTGAGTCATGGTTAATAATTTCTCCTTCAATAGGTACATGACTAATTAATGATAAAACTAAACCCCCTACTGTATCAAAGTCATTTTCTTCATCCTCTCTTTGTAGAGTAATATTGAATAACTTCTCGAGTTTTTCTATATTTAAACGAGCACTAGCTTCAATTGAGCTGTCTTTTAGGATTATATAATCCTGTGTTTCGTCGCCGTCATGCTCATCTTCAATTTCTCCGATAATTGCTTCAATCAAGTTTTCAATGGTTATTAGGCCATCAACACCACCATACTCATCTAAAACTATAGCGATATGTACCCTCGAAGATTGCATTTTAGCTAGTAAATCTATAGCTTGCATTGAAGGGGAAACAACTAAAATTTTTCTAATAATCTTGGTTATATCAAATTTTTTTTGCTTGAAAAATTCTGATAATACATCCTTTACATGAATAAATCCGATGATTTTATCTAGGCTATCTTGGTATACAGGAATTCTTGTGTGCTCAAATTGCACAATGGTATTTTTAATATCAGTAAGAGAAGATTTACTACTTACAGCTATTATATCAGCACGTGGAGTCATTAATTCATGTACAGTTAAATCGTCAAACTCTAGAATATTTTGTAATATATTTTTTTCAGCGCTTGGCATTTCCTTTTTAGGATCGGTGCTATACTCTTCTAACAATTCCAATATAGACTCTTTTAATGAAGGGTCATAGGTAATCTTACGTAAGTGATTAAGCAGATGCTTTACCCATCTGGTCAAATTCCATAGAAATTTTTTGAGTAAATTATTACTTTTTTGAGGTAATGAGTTCATATATAAAGTAGTCTAGCCTCAATCTTGGGTTGCATAAGGAGAGTTTATACCAAATTGGGCTAAGATTTCAATTTCTAAATTTTCCATGTGGTCTGCTTGTTGTGCTGTGTTATGATCGAAGCCGAGTAAATGTAAAACTCCGTGTATAAGCAAATGCATAAAGTGATTATCAAATGGTATATTTTGTTCAAGTTGTTCTCTAACAATAGTATTAAAAGACATAACTATATCACCAAGTGATAATATATTATTTTTAGGTATAGTTAAAGCTAAATTACTAGTATCTATTAAATGAGCAGGAAAAGATAATACGTTTGTGGGTTTATTTTTTTGACGATATTGAAAGTTAAGTTGCTCTATTTCTTTATCGTTTGTTAGAAGAATGGATAACTCGATACTGTTATTATAATTATATAATCCAAACTTTTTTATTATAAAATCTATAATTTTTGAAATTTTTGTTTCTAATGATTTTAATGGTTGAACCCATATGTTATCATTTATACATAAATCTATGCTTAAAAAGTCAGCATGTAATTGTTTAATTTTTGGCATTGTTAACTATTTATCAATCACTTTATGTCAATATTAATATTAAATAAATGAACTGGAGCAAATAAAATGTCAATATACTTAATAATTGGAGCCTCACTAATATTATTAATTTGTATTGTGGCATTTTTAATGAGTAAGAGCGCCTCTGTTAAACAGGATACTACTCAAATAAATAATCTAGGCGAGGTAAGGAATAAGGCTCAAAGAATCTCAATGAGTTATGAAGAAGCTTTAGAAGCATCCAAACAATTTATTTACGACATTATTAAGGCAGTAATGCAAAAATTTTCTCCTCCTGATATACAAACTTTATTGAAATCAGGGGAAGTCTTAGCAAATTCAGGAGTAAAATATATGCATATGGTAGATGTTGAATCTCTCAAATATCAAAAGTATGTTCAAGCAAGACAACCACAGCCTGGCAAATCTACTAGTAGAAGTTAGTAAACGCATTAAAACTTAATTGCCTTTTACTTAATATATCTATAGAATTACTTAATGTTTATCTTTATTACTAAGTAAGCAATCCAATGTTTTTATAGGAGTATTAGTATGGGTGATCACTCATTATTTAGTTTAATATTTAGAGCAGAATTCACTGTTCAATTAGTGATTTTAATGTTACTTGCTGCCTCTGTATGGTCTTGGTCTATTATCTTTGATAAATGGATTAAATATAAAGAAATTAAAACTAAATCCTTTTATTTTTATAAACTATTTTCTTCTGAGCATGTTTTAAATGACCTATATCTTAAAATAAAAGATATTGCTTCCATGCCTCTAGAACTAATTTTTATAACAGCTATGAACGAGTTACAGTCCATGGAGGTGAATGCGAATGGTATGTCTGAGCATTCTTTAATTAGTTTAAAAGAAAGAATCACCACTTCAATGAATCTAGTTAAAAATAAAGAAATTGATAAGCTAGAAAATAATTTAAATTATTTAGCTACAATTTCATCTGCTACCCCTTTTATAGGATTATTCGGTACTGTTTGGGGCATAATGCATAGCTTTCAATCAATTGCTGAGGCCAAAAACACTTCTTTAGCTGTAGTTGCTCCTGGTATTGCTGAGGCCCTATTTGCTACTGCACTTGGCTTGATTGCTGCTATTCCGGCATTGATTTTTTATAATATACTTAATAAGAAATTACAGGATTTAATTAATAGTTTTGATGATTTTATAATCCATTTTAATACCTTACTGTCCAGACAATTAGATAGGGAATAATATGGGTGGATTTGTTCAAGAAAGTACAAATAATAGAGGTCGTTCCAAACGTGCTATTAGTGATATTAATGTAACTCCGCTAGTGGACGTAATGTTAGTATTGCTAATTATATTTATGGTGACTTCCCCTATGCTTGTTTCCGGAATTTATGTGGATCTACCTAAGACTTCATCTGCGCCTCTTACTGGTAAAGACGAACCTTTAACAATTACGGTTGATAAAGATGGTGCGGTATATTTACATGATAATGAAATTAAGGAAGATGAATTAGTAGATAAATTAGTGGCAATTACAGATGAAAAATATGATACAAGAATTTTTATTCGAGGAGATAAAGCTATAGATTATGGCCAGGTAATGAAAATTATAGGGTTAATAACTACGGCTGGGTTTAAAAAAATTTCCTTAGTTACTGAATTGCAATCAAATAATTAATCGGGTTAAATTATGAAAAATATGGGGATAAAATATTCTCTCATATTACATTTGGTAATATTAATTTTACTCTATTTTGGCTTTCCAAGTATAAATCCTGAATTAAATAAAGATATGGTGGTATCTGTTGAAATCGCGCCTATATCAGAATTGAGTAATTTACAAAATTATTCAGTGCATGAAAAGAATAAATCAAAACCTAATAAATCAGAAGAAGTTAAGCCGCAAGCTAAACCTATAGATGACTCTAAGTCTGATAAAAAGCCTGAGGAAGCTGAACGTAATATAGAAAAAAACACGCCAAAAGAAGAGATTTCCTTAAAGCCTAAGAAAGCGGAAACTAAAAAAACACCTCAAGAAACAAAAAAATCATCAAAAAAACTGCCAAAAAAACCAGTTGAGCAAAAGACTAAGAATGAATTAGATTCTCTCCTCAAAAATCTTGATGAGGAATCAATTAAGAGCGATGAAAAAATTAAAAAAGCAACAAAACAAAGTGAGACTTCAGACAATAAGAGTATGTCGAATAAACAATTTGATGAAACTTTACCATTGTCGATGAGTGAAAAAGATGCAATTAAAGCACAAATTGAAAGAAAGTTTAGTAACCCTGTGGCGATGCAATTTGCTCCTGGTACATTAGTAGTCCATATAAAGTTCACTCTTGACGCTGATGGTGCAGTAAGAAATGCTATTCCTCTTAGCTCAAGTACTTATCCTGCTCAATATTCTAATGCTTATCATTCTATTTCAGAAGGATTAATTAGAGCAGCTTATAGCGCTAGTCCATTACAAGGAATATCTCGAGGTGATGAAATTATTCTAACGTTTGATGCATACTATCTGATGAACAACTAGTATTAGAATGTTCAGCTTATAGAAAGTTGTTTCAATTTTTAGTTGGAATATAGTTAATTTAATGATCTAATAGTTGCAAATAATCTATTTCTTAATATAGTATTTTTTATATAATAAATCTTGAATAAAATTAATCTTTACAATTTTTAACTTTTTAGTTGAAAAAATATATAGTTAGTGCTCTAATACGTGTGTTTTTTACATAATAACCATTATTATTTAAGCAATCCGAAGGTATAGTTTATGTTAAATATTAAAAATTTACAAACACTAATAGAGTCTCAACCTACGAGTGAAGAAGGAATAGATGATGTTCTTGGTGATATTAGATATATATGTAAATCTGGTACTTTAATCACCGAATCTTTACAAAAAGGCAATGATGTTATGCAATTACCAAATGGTGATATTATAATAAACGAGTTAAAACCAGTTACTTATCATTACACCTGGGATAATGTTAAAGGAAAATTAACACGAGTAAATACAGGTTCTAGGCTACGTCGTAGCCGCAAAATTGCGCCCAACCAAGCAGTAATCGGTTAAAACCATCCAAATTTCAAAATTAAGAAAAATATTTCATACTTTCACTTACCGTAATTGAATTTTTAGAAATAATAACTTTTGAGTTGCTATCCTAACTGAGAGTTTTTATTCTCATTTATAACTTTAATTTAGTGATCAATATTATGTCAAAATTAGTTAACCTAAGTAGTAGAGATCTTACTGCAATACCTGAAGATCTATTTTTGAAAGGAGATGTTGAATCAATATGGTTGGATGATAATCAAATAGAAAAAATTTCAGTAGATATTTTCAGTGGGTCAAATCTTAAAAATTTTAGTATTTATAAAAATCACCTAACAAGTTTGCCTGACTCAATTTTCCAATTAATATATTTAGAAAGATTGAATGTTAGTGCTAATAAAATTACGGCTCTTTCAGAAGATATAAGAAAATTTGTTAATCTTCAAGTGTTGGATGTACAGCATAATTTACTAGTAACTTTGCCTAAAGTAATAGGTAACCTTAAAAATTTACGGTTCCTATATTTAGCAGGTAATCGTTTAACTTCTTTACCTTTACAGTTTCAGCATTTAGAAAATCTTATTTATCTAAATATTTCTTACAATAATTTTAAGAATCTTCCTCTTTGTGTTGGGTACTGGCATAAGCTTCTAGAATTAAGAATATATAATAACAAAATTATGTCCTTACCATCAAATATAGGTCAATTAAAAGAATTGAAAGAACTTCATGCAGGGAATAATGAACTTACTTCGCTTCCAGAATCTATAGGTCATCTTAAAAAATTAAGAAAGCTTATATTAGAGAATAACCTAATTACCTCTTTACCCGAATCTATAGGGGATCTAGAGAATTTAATGGATTTAAATTTAAGAAGTAATAAATTAACTTCTCTTCCTGACACTATAAGTAATCTTAGGTCATTACAATTTATAGATTTAAGAGATAATAATTTAACCAAATTACCTACTAGTATCATAAAGCTTTCTAACCTTGAAAAATTAGATTTAAGATTGAATAAAAATTTAATTATTCCGAAATGGGTTAATGAGCTTGAGCAAAGAGGTTGTACAGTTTTCTATTAATAGACCGCTTTATTTACTTATTATAAGCAAGCTTTTGTGATACTAGCTTGGTATTGCTGTTTCTAAGCAAATCTTTATCAAGATTTACTTTAATTTTGTTAGTTTTATTATCCTTTAATAGGCCACGATATAGTTGAAGATTAGCTAATACATTTTGAATATAACCTCTTGTTTCATAAAATGGTACTTTTTCTATCCAGTTAACTACTTGTTCAACATTTTTAAATTTTCGAGGATCGCCATATTTTATAATCCATTTATTTACGTTGCCAGGACCAGCATTATAAGCAGCAGCAGCTAAAATATAAGATCCATCGTATTGTTCGACAACTTTGCTTAGGTGGTGACATCCAAAGGTTAAATTTAATTTTGGATTGCGTACCAGATCCTCTTTTCTAAATCTTATATTTAATTCTTTTCCTACATCCTTTGCTGTTGGATATATTAGCTGCATTAAGCCCATAGCTTCGGCCGAACTTACTGCTGATGGATCAAAGGCGCTCTCTTGACGAATTATCGAGAGCATCAGCGCCTTTTCGATTTGATCAGATCTTGGAGTGAATTTTAAAGTAGGATAAATATGCTTAGCAAGAAATGTTCCAGATCTCGCTGCTTCTTTGCCTGAAGTTAAAGATAAGCGAGGTAAATTAATTGTATAACCTAGCCTTACTACTAATAATATTCTGGTAGGATTTTTATTATTACTTTGTATAGAGGCTTTCATAAATTTTTCAGCTAAACTATATTCTTTAGCTTGAATCAACAATTTACTAGATTTTACTAACACATCATTTTCAAACCATACAAGATCTTCGTTAGTAATCTCGGGTTCCTTAGGTAAGACAATATCTTGATCTTTATTTTTATACATTATTGCTAATTGACCATAAAAGGTGTCAGGATATTTGCTAGCTTCAGTGAAAAACTCATTAGCAAGTTTTAAATTTTTCATTTTTTTAGCTGCCATACCTGACCAATAAGCACCTTTAGCTTTGCTTACCGAATATTTTGCTTTTTTAAAAATATTCTCGAAATGGTCAATTGCAAGTTTAGGTTGGTGTAAATAAAAATAAGCAATTCTTCCTGCTAACCATTCACCGTCTACATAATTTACAAGATCCTTATAATTATGGGTTTTTGCGAGGATGTATGCTAGTTTATAATTACCGGTATCTATAAGTTCAGCTATTGTACTAGTACGTATTTTAAACCAGCTATCAGAACCAATTTCTTTTATTTGACGGTTATCATAAAGTATCTTAGCTAGTTTATGGAAATGCCCCTTTTGTTTAAGCCATTGGGCTTCAGCATATAAAAGGGATGGATCATTTCTTAAATTTGCTGGGACAGAGCGAATAATTCTCGCAAAATTACTCTGGTCATTAGATAAAGCTATTTTTGCCCTAATTAAATCTTTATAACTATTAGGAATCGTACTTAATAAATCGCTTTCTATCTTTTTATTACCCTTGGAAAGTAAAGAATTAATTTTGGCAATATGATCCTTTGGGGATAAGAAGTTATTATATTTTGTTAAGAATAATTTTCTTTCTTCACTATTATGATTACCATTAATCCAGCTATATTTTACTGTTTTAATTAACTTATCTTGATCAGTAATTGTAGGTAAAATAAGTTGGGTATAGTATTTTATGCCATTAGCAGTTGAAGGCGGATAATACCTAAACCACTTTATTAACACTGTACTAGGCACATTAGGGTCAATTCTTTCCTCAGCCTTTTTAACTAACGTATCGATATCTGGGAAATTTGGATTAGCAATTATAAATTCACTAATTTCTTCAAAATCTACATCACAATTTCTATTTTGATAGTAAAGCCATTTAACCAATTTTACTAAAGTAGTATTTTTTTGTTTATAAGCGCATTGTAATGCTTTATCCCAGGACTTATTTTTTGCCAAGCTTAACGCCTGACATTCTTCAATGTTTTTAGTTTCAGCTTCAACATTTTGAATGAAGAGAAAGATGAAAAGTAATATTCTGATTATCATTGTTAAATTAGTTTTAAACATAATAATGTTCTACGTATGTTGATAATAATATCATAATTTCATTAAATGAGTATATATATAGTTTTCTTTTGTTAGAGAGTAAGGTATACAATATTTTATTATTGCAGTAAAAGCGAAAATGAATTTACACCAAGCCAAGCTAATCACTGAAGATGCTAAAGAAGAAGTTTATTGGGATTATTATAATGTTGGTGCAATAAATTTAAAGTATCACCCTCCTCAGCTAGATTTGCTTTTAATCAAGGATTTACGTAATTATATTGAATTAAGCTATATACCATGGCAAAAAATTAATGGAGTGATATATATTGTAGCTGCATCTAAAAATAATAAATTAATTTCTTATTTAAAATATCAATATAAAGATTCATTTGTATTATTACATGCATCGCAGCGTGCTATAGTTCGATTTTTGCAGTTAAAATTTAGCAATAGTATTTTGGAGGAGGTAAAAACAAATTTATACCTTAAAACTCCTTTATATTCGGCTTACTCTTTGATTTATTATAAGCATAAAATAACAGCTTTAATATGTGGCTGGTTAGTAATCATGGCAATTATTATATATCCGGCTCAATTCTTTTTAGGGTTAGTCTGTATAGCTAATATAATTTTTTTTATTAATAGCATGTTTAGATTATTGTTATTTATAGTAGCTTTATTAAAGCAAAAAAATATAACTAGAACTCTGCCACTTATCACTAAAAATTTTCCGGTATATACTATACTTTTACCTCTCTATAAGGAAGATTATGCTATTCTATCTTTATTAGATTCTATAAGAGCTCTAAACTATCCGAAAGATAAGTTGGACGTAAAATTAATTATAGAGCAATTTG
>JAGVLN010000020.1 GCA_020049805.1 Rickettsiales bacterium | reverse complement strand
GTTAAAAACCAAGGTAATAAGGACTATAAGCAAATTCACCAGGGACAGTTAAAGCTCTTCTAAGATACCTCGAAGCTTGCTTCGAGGAGCAGCCATTATTTTAAAGAAAATAAAATTAACTATTTAAAGTATCAATATTAAAAGGGCGAAATGCAATTTTATTAGTCCTTGTAAACCAAAAATCTATAGGATAATCAAAATTCTTCATATAGCGCAAACTATCACTTCGTAATCCTAATTTTAAATGAAGTTGTTCTGCACAGACCAAGATAGCAAATAAGATTGGATAAGGTATTGGAATTACTATAACTTTTTTCTTATGAAACTGAGCTATTATAGAGATAATTTCTTTAAATATAATTACTTTTTCGCTCGCAGCAACAATCGGAGAACGTATTTTTGGGCCATTATAACTTACTAGATAGACCATAAGTGAGCACAAATCATCTAAATGGCATGGATAAAAGGTTTGATTACCTTTACCAATTAATGGCACAAGAGGAAATTTTTGAATAAATTTGCTAAGTGCACCTACTATACCATTATCATCTTTATTGAAAACTAGTCCTGGTCTCATAATTATAGCATTGTAATTCTTAGCATATTGCTCTATTTCATATTTTATACGCCCATAATTGGACATTGCTCCCTCAAAAGCAGATGTACTAGAAATAAATATAATATTCTTTACATTTGAAATACGAGCTTTTTCGAAAACCCTGATACTCCCTTCCAAGTTTATTTTGCGAAGAGTATTATAATCTAATGTACGAAAATCATGAGCACAATGAATTAGTGTATCCACTCCTGCCAGCGAAATTTCCTCATTTAAATTCTCTAAAGAAAAAGGTATGTTAGTATCTGCTATTGAAACTGGGTTTCTGCCTAACGCCACAACTGAATATTTATGCGACTTAAAAATCCTTACAAGCTTAGTTCCTATATAACCTGATGCCCCTGTAAGGGCAATGACATGCTTACTCATATAATGTACATTCTGCAGCAATTCGATAAGCATTTGCCATTATAGTTGGTGTAATTGATCCAGCTGGAATAGAAGGGAAAATTGTAGAATCGATAATATGTAATCGTTTTTTTTCAAAAGGTCTTCCAAATATATCAGTTTTGAATTTTGTCGATATTTTACTCATCGGTAAAGATCCCCCATAATGAAAAGATTTAGCAATTTTACTAGCAGAAAACATTAAATTAATTGGAACAAATCCAAGATTCCTACTATTACTCTTTAACCCATTTTTTAATTTATACAAAATATTTTCTGTTTGATTGTTCAATATACTATTTATATATACTATATTATCTCTTCCAAATTTCATTTTAAATCCATGGCTATCACTAGAATGCAAATGACCTTGAATAACTACTAAACGCTCTAATAAAGGAGCCATAAGATATTTAAATATAGGATATGTTATTTTTGTCTTCGACTTTAAATATGATAAATAATTATCCATAAAAGTATAAAGTTGTAGATTAATAATTTGAGGAGAAATTGCTAAATTTGCTAGTTTTATGCAAAGTTGAGTGAGAGTATGTGTAGGGTGATTCATGACACCATTTATGCGTTTATACATCAAACAAGGTAGTATAAAATGGGTAGAATCCAAAAATGACAATGTATGTTCAAAAATTTTCATTGATTCTAAGGCTAATTTAGTTGAAATAATTGGACCACAACCAATAAACACTTGAGATGCTCTATAAATAGTCGGTTTTTTGGTATTCAAATTGTAAGTATTAACTTGGACATGAGTTGAGCCTTCTTCTGCACTAGAGACTATACAATTACCAATATATTTAAAACGAGGATTACATAAAAGATAAGATAGTGTATGGCGAGCAGAATAAATAAGATCAGTTGGACATCCATACTGACAAGAACCACAATATGTACACAATTGTTTTTCTGAAGAACTAAATTTACAAGCTAGTTTTGCAGTTTCAAAATGCATTCCTTGTTCATGAAGTTTTTTAAAATGATGTTGCCAATGTGTTAACAAAGATTTAGCCTGGGTGCTTGAGAAATATATATTTGTATCTTGAGGATTTGCACATTCACTTGATTTAGCTGGTTTAAGAATTTCTTCTATTAAAGAATAATATGGTTTAAGGCGAGATATATCAAGTGGCCAATCTTTTATTTGTGAAGCATCATAAAATTCTGTGAAAGCACCCCAAACATTACTGAGTCCACCTTGAGCAAATGATGGCATACAGTTTACATGTGAGTCTTGAACCATAGAAATATGATCAGTAACCTTATCATAAACATAATCTGATCCATGCGATAATTTAATGAAGTTTCTATTATACTTATCAATATCAACTACTTTATTGGATGTATAAGTTAATCCTGCATCTAACATGGTAACATCACAGCCTCTTTTTAGTAGACTAGAAGCTGCAGCTACACTTGATGGGCCTGATCCTACTACTATTATCATATATCATTAGGATTATAATAATTAATAATTAGGTTAGCAAAAAAAGAAACAAAAACTGTTTGCATACCAGTAATTAATAAGGTAACAGCTGGGATAACAATACGCATCATATGCTCTGGCAAAAGCATTCCAAAATTAGTTTCAGCCCAATTATAAAGAGCAAATATTGAAGTAATTATACCTGCAATAATCATCAATGAACCAATAATGATTCCATTTTCAAGTGTAAATTTGCGCAAAAATAAATTTATTTTATTATTATTAGGTATACCTAAAGATACATTAGTTATAATACTAGCAAGGATAGAAAAGAATATTGCTTGTAGACCAATTATTACAAAAGTGCTTGCAAAAAGAAGGCTGTGAATATCTAGTCGCCATTTACCAATATAAAATGGTTCGTAAGCAATTGTCCCCATTAACAAACTTCCTACTAAAAGTAAAAATATCCCTGGGTATAAAAATAACCAACGTGGACTAAACAACAGTAATAACTTTAAATGACGCCAACCATCTCTCCATTTCCGCAAATGTGGAGGACGGCTCCTACCATCTGGAGAAAGCGTAGTTGGAACTTCTGAAATCCTTAGACCTTTAAGAGCAGCCTTTACTACCATCTCACTGGCAAATTCCATACCAGATGCAGTTAGATTAAGTTTTCTTACTGATTCAACATTAAATCCCCTTAAACCACAATGAAAGTCTCCTATTTTGCAACGAAAAAATAAACGACCAATAAAAGAAAGTATTGGGTTACCTAAATAACGATTCAAGAATGGCATTGCGCCTTCTTTAATGCCACCCTTAAAGCGATTACCCATAACAAGATCTTGACCTTCACGGAGTTTAGTAATAAAGGGCATTAAGTTAGTAAAATCATAACTATCGTCTGCATCCCCCATAATAATATAAAGAGCATTAGAATGCTTAATACCATTTAATAATGCGGCTCCATAACCACGCTGAGAAGTATGAATTACACGGGCTCCGTGTGAAATTGACAATTCTTGACTACCATCTGTACTCCCATTATCAGAAATTAATACCTCACCTTTTATTCCAGCGTTAAATAAAAAATTTTTAGCTTTTTGTATACACTGTACAATAGTTTCTGCTTCATTTAAACATGGCATTAAAATGGTTAATTCCATAATCATTTACTTTCAGTTAATAAATTTTGAACTAGCAATAATGGGACAAAGTTTTAAATTACCCACTGTGCTAACGTTACTACTAAATTCTTGGCACTTACCGTTTTGGGATATACCATATTTAGTATAATATTGTTCCCTAAAACTAACATATTGTTGCTCACCTAACAATATATAAAGCGGAGATATATGACTATATAGCATACTTAATGCTTGCTTACGAAATAAATTATTAATATTACTATTCTCAGTTGGATTTGGATTTAGACTACTTAATACATAAGGGGTTCCTACAAATCGTATATCTTTTGAAAAGAACGGTATAACATAGGCATTAGGTGCTTGCAGAAAAATAATTGAATTTGGTAACGCATAAGGTAATTTATCAAAAACAAAATAATCACGAGTTAAATCTTCTTTAGTAAACTTAAATGAGATTCTTCCCCAATTCATAGGTATTGTGGTAAAAAATAAACATAA
>JAGVLN010000019.1 GCA_020049805.1 Rickettsiales bacterium | reverse complement strand
TTTCCTACCCTAAATCTATTTAATTATTTTTAAGGATTTTATATGAATATACTCATTAATTTTTTACCTATCTTACTCTTTGTCGGCCTATATGTTGGAAGTGGTATATATTTTTCTCTCCTAGGCCATCCGAATGCTTTTTATCAATTATCCCCTCTTGTAGCTATTATCCCAGCTATAATATTGGGCTGGGTGCTTCATAAAGGCAAAACAACAGAAAAGATGAATCAATTTTTAGATGGCGTAAGGCATCGAGATATCATAACCATGTGCATTATCTTCCTACTAGCTGGAGCTTTCAGCGAAGTAACTAAATCTATAGGTAGCGTTAATTCTACTGTAAACTTAGCAATTGATTTTATACCATCACAATTTTTATTATTTGGAATATTCATTATTGCTGCTTTCATCTCCACAGCCATAGGTACCTCTATGGGAACAATTGCAACAATTGCACCTATTGCAGCAACTTTAGCTGCACACGGTGCTTTTGCTATGCCTATAGGGATGGGTACAGTAATTGGCGGAGCAATGTTCGGAGATAGTTTATCAATGATTTCAGATACTACAATTGCTGCAGTAATGTCTCAAAAAGCTGATTATCGGAAAAAATTAAAAATTAATGTGTTAGTCGCAGGAATAGCTGGCGCTATTACCAGTATTATTTTGTTAGTCTTACAAGATAATATTACTCAAATAACCCCGAAAGAATATTCAATTATATTAATCACACCGTATTTTTTCCTATTAACCCTAGCTTTAAGTGGGGTTAACGTATTTATAGTATTAATTTTATCAATAATTTTTGCCGGTATGGTAGGTTTCTTTGCAATAGATTATAATGTATTTAATCTTAGCAAAGATATTACAGCCGGATTTAATAGCATGAATGAAATTATGCTTTTATCATTAATGGTTGGAGGGTTATCTGGGCTTGCAGGAAAATCCTCTAAAGAGATTGGTGCTTATTTTTCTAAGATAATTGCTAAACATGGAAATTATAAATTAGCTCAATTAACTATAGCTAAAATTGTTTCAATTTTTGATATATTACTTGCTAATAATACAGTGGCGATAATATTTAGCGGAAAAATTGCTAAAGATATTGCTAAAAAATATCGTATTCCAGCCCATTATAGCGCCGCATGGTTAGATATATTTTCATGTGTATTTCAAGGAATAATACCTTATGGTGCTCAAATATTACTTGCAAGTACCATAGCTGGAATTTCGCCATTAACCATTGTTCCGCATGTATATCTTTGTTATATTTTAGGTATTGTTGCAGTTATCTACATCTTAGTAAAAAAGAAAGGCACTTAATGGAGAAATTATGACCAAAGATATTGGAATAGTTTTTTTACCTAACCAACAATGTAGAAATTTTGCTCTTCATATTAGTAACATAGCGAGTGAGGTTTTGCCTAACTATAAAAAATTACCAGCTATCCCACATATTACTGCTATTCATATTGCCAATCAAAATGAAGAGAACGAAGCAAGATTAAAAGATGTTTTTCGTGCATTTGCTGATAGCCATTCAGCTGCATGCATCGAATTACCAATTAAAGGGGTTAAGGCAACAGGTGGTTCTCCAGAAGAAGGTTATAAATGGCTTGATTTGCAATTTGAAACTTTATCAAAATTAGCAAACTTACGTCAGGCTGTAGTAGGCATTTTCTGCCCATTTCATAATGGCACATTAACGAGAATCTATGATGAGAAACTTAATGATGTGCAGCAAGAAGAAGTAAGGATATGTGGGGTAACTTTTAAGAAATACACCCCTCACATTACAGCTTGGTATATAGACTTACCAAATGAACCTAAAACTACTAAATTAGAAGTTATCGCAAATTCCCTGCAAACTCCAAATTATTTAGAATGCTCTGTAAAATCTATTGCGTTAGTAGAATTAGGACGTAATGGCAATGCTGTTAGTATTATTGAGCAATATCCTCTATGCATTGCAGGTAATTTAAATCATGAGGAATTATAATTTGGGTTATTTCTAAAATAAAAAGGAACGTATACCTAAATACGTTCCTTTATTTATTTGTAATTATATTTTAGCTTTCTTTACAATTGTACCACCTTTAACTTGGCCTGTAATTGTTGAGTCACCATATAGATATATTTCGCCTTTCCCAGACTCAAAAACTACATCTCCAGCAACAGTGCTATTACCTTTTAAGACTAATTTTTCTGTTTTAAATATAGTTGATGGTTTTTTAAATGTTATGTTTTTAGTAGTTGTAGAATCAAGGGTGCATTCTTCTGATATAATATCAATGACCTGAAAATTACTATCACGTACATCAAGTTCACCCACTAAAGTAGTTTTACCAGCAACATTAATATTCCGACCTTCAATAGCTCCATCTACAGTAAGATTTTGGGCTATAGCAGCATCATTAGCATAAAATTCGCCAGTAACTCTTACATTATTTACTTTAATTTTCTTAACCTTTACAGAACCATCAACGTCAAGAGCCTTACAGTCTAAATTAATTCCTTTAAGTAAACCATTTACATCTAATAAATCAGAAACTATCAGTTCCTCAAATTTTAGATAACCATTTACTACTATTGATTTAAACTTTGATTCTTTAAGATTAGATTGACCATTAATTATTATACTATCCATGCTAACTTTTTTTAGACTCATATCTCCATAAAAAGTATCAGCATTACTTATGTTAAAAATCGAAACTACCAAAATGAATATTACTGTTCTAAATATATTGTACATATTAACCCCATTTATTAAGTTTATACCTGCATTGTAGTACCATGAAAAGAAATGTCAACCTCGCTAATTTGAAGGAATTCAAACCGGCTGTGATACTTAAATAAAGGCATAAAACAATATAGAAATTATTTATTTGAAAGATAAATTGACAAGCGACTCTATTATTTTTATAAATAGGTGGTCTTATTGGGGCGTCGCCAAGTGGTAAGGCAACGGGTTTTGATCCCGTCATCCGTAGGTTCGAATCCTACCGCCCCAGCCAACATTACTTTTCATTAAAATTCACTAATGTCCAAAAATATCTTGATAACCTTACCAAATCGAGTAAACATATTACCAACTATTATCAGAAATATCCAGTTATTTCCAATTACAGTTGGGGGTATTTCTGGTGGTTATAAAAAAACTATATTATAAAAGTACCCCCAGAGATGAAACTCACAGACAGACTAGTTCGTAATGCAAAACCTAGAGAAACTCAGTATAAAATCAGTGATGCTGCAGGCTTATATTTGCTAGTAAAATCAAACGGTAAAAAATACTGGAGATATAAATATAGGATAGGCGGGAAAGAAAAACTTTTATCTATAGGAGTTTATCCAATTGTTTCATTATCTGAAGCAAGAGAAAAATGTCTAAATGCTCGCAAACAATTATCAAATAATATTGACCCTTCATTAGATAAGAAAGAGAAAAAGCTAAAGCAACGATTAAGCATAAACACTTCTTTCGAGATCATAGCAAGAGAATGGCACTTAAATCAGAAATTATCTTGGACAACACGTCATTCAGAATATGTAATTAGAAGATTGGAAGTGAATATTTTTCCATTCTTAGGACCTAAACAAATTAACGACATAACGGCACCAGAATTATTAAAAGTCCTGAGAATGATTGAAAGTCGCGGTGCTATTGATATAGCACATAGGATACTACAAACATGCGGGCAAATATTTAGATACGCAATTGCTATTGGGAAAGCAGGACGTGATATATCAGCTGATTTACGAGGAGCACTTAAGACTCGAAAAAAAGAAAGTAACTCATATCTTAAAGCAAAAGAGCTACCTGAATTTTTAGAAAAGCTCGAAAATTATGACGGTGATCTACAGACTAAATTAGCATTAAAATTATTACTCCTAACTTTTGTTAGAACGAAAGAATTGCGTGGAGCAAAATGGGAAGAAATTGATTTTAAGCATGAAGATTGGCGAATACCTGCTGAACGAATGAAAATGCGAGATAATCACATTGTCCCCCTATCGAAACAAGCGATCCAATTATTAAAACAATTACATCAAATAAGCGGCCATAAAGAATATTTATTTCCTAACCGTAACCAACCACAAACTTTCATAAGCGAGAATACTATGCTTTATGCTATTTATCGCATAGGTTATCACTCACGAACTACTGTTCATGGGTTACGCGCTACTGCATCAACAATCTTAAACGAGCACAATTTCCCCCCCGATATTATAGAAAGACAACTAGCACATGCTCCGCGCAATAAAGTTAGAGCTGCCTATAACCATGCACAATATCTTCCCCAGCGAAGAGAGATGATGCAATTCTGGGCTAACTTTTTAGATAAACAAATTAACTAACATTATGCAAAATATAATAAATACTCGAGACAAAAATGAGATGATACGCTTTTTATTATGGAGGAAATTTACATTATATTATGATTTATTTAGTGGACAAATTACAGATGAGAAAGAAAAAGAAAAAATCAAAAATTTTGAAACAGAATTATTAACATTACCTTACAGAGAATTACGTGAAGAATTTAATAAATCAGTTAACAAATATCTTCTTGACTTAGATAAAGACTTTTTTCCTTTGGCTACAGAAGAGGATTATAAATATTATAGCGGTCAGACCATTGCTTTAGATGACGCGCCTGCAATTATGTTAGGGAGACGTCCTAAACAATCATCGTTAAAAATAATGAGAATGCTTAAAGATACACGACCGGAATCTCCATTTGTACAAGAATACTTCAAACTGAGAGAATTACTCCTTAAAGACATGACTACTAAAGTATTAGAATATGGCATATGTTATGATAAAAAAGGTAAACTCTCACCTAAATATTATTTAAAAACAGAACAATT
>JAGVLN010000027.1 GCA_020049805.1 Rickettsiales bacterium | reverse complement strand
TATCGCCGCTGTTAATGTCGTCTTACCATGATCCACATGCCCTATCGTTCCTATGTTACAATGCGGCTTCTTCCTCTCATACTTCGCTTTCGTCATATTATCTTCTCATTTTCAAAATTAAAGCTATTCGATAGCTATATTAAATAATTCGCTCAATTGGAGCGGGTGATGGGAATTGAACCCACACGACCAGCTTGGAAGGCTGGGACTCTACCATTGAGCTACACCCGCAACATACTTACAGGATCAAACCCTTCCTCAAATTTAGTGGTGGAGGGGGTAGGATTCGAACCTACGTACGTATACACGGGCAGATTTACAGTCTGCTGCCTTTAACCACTCGACCACCCCTCCGCGTCAAGTTATGCATACCATCAAATTCTTTTTATGCCCCATTATTAAGGCACACAATATATAATTCGTATTTACTTATACGATTGAGGGTTACTTTTTAATACAATTATGTCATTATGTCAATCACTGAAAATCAACTTTTTGATAAATAAATAAATTAATATTATTAACATTATGAACAAAGCACATAGCAAGCTCTGGATATACGGTAAGCACACGGTGGTTTCTGCATTACGCAATAAAAATAGACAACATTACAAATTACTTCTTACCAAAGCCGCAGAATCAGAACTAAAATCAGCACTTAATGAATTAACCAACATAAAACCACAAATAGTTGCACCTCAACAATTAGAGCAAATATTACCCAAAAACTCTCTTCATCAAGGAATTGCACTTGAAACATCTAGTATCATAATAAATGGAATAGAAAATTTAGAACTTTCTCCAGATAAAATAAATATGTGTTTAGTAGCGCTAGATCAAATTACCGATCAAAATAATATAGGATCAATTATTAGATCAGCCGCTGCTTTTAATATAGATGGCATTATAACTTTGACTGATAATACCCCAGCAGAAACTGGCCACATTGCTAAAGCAGCAAGTGGAGGATTAGAAACTGTCCCTTTAATAAAAGTAACTAATTTAGCTCAAACTATAAAATACTTACAAGATCAAGGATTTTGGTCTATAGGGCTAGATGGAAGCGCTCAAGAAAACTTAGATCAAATTGCCCTACCTAATAAATCCTTATTCATAGTGGGATCTGAGCATAATGGCTTAAGACGACTTACCAAAGAAAAGTGTGATATGATAGCAAAAATAAAAATGTCTTCTCAGATGGAAAGCCTCAATGTGTCTGTAGCTACAGCTATTGCTATGCAGACATATTACAGAAATTTTTCTAATTCAAATATAGGAGAAATATAATTTTACCCTTTATACTGACCAACACCACGCCCAGCCCCAGGCAACGCTTGCGGGGCAACAGTTCCAGCTCTTACTTCTGACCTAGATAAAGCAGCTCTTAATGAAGCTTCCTTTAACATATTACCTACTACTTCATATGGCTTTACATCTCCGACGTCGCTTGCAAATTTCTGTTTCATCATTTCATTAACGATTTCATCCGATCTAGTACTAAATCTACCGACAATCAAATCAATACTTCTTTTTACTTCTACCTCGTTCATGAGTCTGCCGGTATGATCAAAAACAGCAGTTCTGCATAGCTCTAAAGCTACATCTCTTGCATGCATCTCTCTATTTAAAGCTGTTTCAAGCTCTTTACCAGAGAAAGTCCCTGAGTAATTTGTTTTTCTAGGTTTAAAACCTTTATCTCTTAAAAAGTCATCCACTCCGCCCATCCTTAATTCTCCATCTAATATCAAACCTAGAGAATAAAAATTGCTTTTTGGCGCTCCAATCAGAATTGCTGCTACTTTTTCAGCCCCTTCCTTTCCTACCTCTTTCAATATTAACTTAGCTCTTTCTACAGCCAAATCTTCACTCAAAACCGAACCATCACCTCTAAACAATACACCTTCACGAAAAGCTCTTGCAATACTCTCATAATTACCCTCTCTAATTGCTCTATCTAATTCTGTACCAGCAACAGCTCCGGCTCCACCATGAGCAGGAGAAGCAGCTCTTACAGATATTGGACTGTCAACTCTTACAGATACTGAACTATCAGGAGAATCTGATCTATGAGGAGTAACAGGCACAGCAGCTGCTGCTTGTGAAACAGGCCTAAATGTGGTTCTAGTATCAGTTCTAGATTCGTCTCTACCATGATCAAGGGCATCGCGAGCAGGAGAAGCAGCCCCTACAGATACCGGACTGTCAGTTCTTATAGCTGAAACACTGATTGAAGTATTTCTATTATCTCTACCGCTAGAAGAAGCAACTATTCCAGGTGTAAAGGATACAACTTCAGAAGGAGGATGATCAAAAACAGCAATTTCTTCAGCCGTTAATTCACGTTCTCCTATATACCCATCTACAGGAGCCGGCTTAGAAAATTCTTCAATTTGCTTTTCAAACTCAATCAACTCTGCTGTAGTAACCTCAGGATGTTTTCTAGCAACTATTTCACGAAATTTTTCTAGATTATTACTATGTTCAACAAAAAGAGCATGTAAATCATCTAATGTATCTTCTTTTATAGGCATACAACACCATTAATTAAATAGATAAGTTTAATCTTAATACTACATTAAATTAAGTTAAAAATTTGTTAACATTAAGTATAAGCTAAAGTAGCCACGGTTAAAAATTACGGCCACTTTACAACTGGCGGTAACGACATCAAGATTGCCTCAGTATTGCCACCAGTCATTAGTCCAAAGGCTGTACCACGGTCATAAAGCAAATTGAATTCCACATAGCGACCACGCTTAACAAGTTGTGATTCTTTCTGTTCCTCAGTCCAGCTATCATTCATATGCTTTCTTACTATAGTTGCGTAAGTAGATAAAAAAACCTTACCAACATCCTGGGTGAAAGCAAAATCCTTTTCAAAATTACCTGTATTTAAGTAATCATAAAAAATCCCCCCTACTCCTCTAGGCTCATTGCGATGCGGTAAGAAAAAATACTTGTCACATTCATTACTAAACTTAGGATAATAAGTAGGGTCATGCTTATCACACATTTGCTGCAAATTATGATGGAATAATTTAGTATCTTCCGGATTTTCATAAACTGGTGTTAAATCAGCCCCTCCTCCAAACCAGCTTTTTTCGGTAGTAATGTAACGTGTATTAAAATGCACAGCAGGAACTAAGGGCGATTGCATATGAGCCACTAAAGATATACCACAAGCAAAAAAATTAGGACTATGCTCTGTACCTGGAATTTTTTGACGAAATTCTTTTAAAAACTCTCCATAAACCTTAGATATATTTACCCCTACCTTCTCAAAAACTCTACCTTTCATTATAGACATCTCTCCACCACCTCCTCCAGGCCTTTGCCAAGCCTTTCTTTGGAACTTACCGCTCTGCAAACCCAAAACATTGTTTGCAAGCTCTTGTTCTATATGTTCAAATTCAGTGCATATTTGATCACGTAAATTAGTAAACCATTCATCACATTTAATTTGGTACGAAGTAAAGTTATTTTTAGTCATTATTTCCTTTATTGTTATTTGGTGGCTGACTAAAAAAACTAAAAGCTTGTTCAAAAAATTTAAGATTCTGTTTGGTTATATCTTCAAAATTCTTTAATGATGATAATTGATTAAAATTTAAAGCGTCCTGCTGATATTTCTTAAAGAAACTCATTACATTTTCTAAATAACTTTGCATTAAATTACTTGAACGTTCATCATAAAATGAAATAATTTGCTTTAAAAAAGAAGTTGGTAATAAATTATAACCTTTAGACTCCTGATCTAAAATAATCTGTACTATAGTACTATGCGTTAAATCTTGATTAGTTTTAGCATCCACAACAATAAAATCGACCTGTTGACGCACCATATCAAAAACATCCTGTAAATTTATATAAGTGCTAGTTTTTGTGTTGTATAATCGACGATTATTATATTTTTTTATTATTATAGTTTCATTGGTCATTTTAGACCTATATTTAGTTTCAAAGGTTGCTTTCTTGTTCTTGTTCTAATTCCTGAAGCAAATTTCTAATTTCAGAATCATTATAAAAATATACTTCATCCTGCGACTCTTGTCCAACTTTCAATTCTTTAGTAATAACGTCATTTTCCTTAAAAGCCTCAACAATAACATATTCTGGAGGGGTGTTATCATTAGCTAAATAGCCACTTCTTAAATCAATTTTATAAAAATCTATACCAACAGCCACTTCGAATGGTTTGTCCTTGACATTACCTAGAACTTTTTGGGCAATTTCACTAAAAATTGGTAAAGCAATACTAGCACCTGTAGCTTTTTGACCAAGGCTTTTGGGCTGATCAAAACCTACAAAAACGCCTATAACTAAATCTGGTGTAAAGCCTATAAACCACACATCCTTACTCTCATTAGTAGTACCAGTCTTGCCAGCTAAAGTAACATTCGCTATATTAGCCTTTTTCCCAGTTCCACGCTTTATAACGCCGTTTAAAATTGAAATTAATTGATAAGCATTTTGCGCATCAACAATTCTAGTAAAATTCTGTTCTATAGAAGGAGGCATTAAATTATCTATATTTCCATCATAATTTACTATTACACATTGCGGACATTGTAAGCCTTTAAAATTATAAATGTTTTTACCATTTCTATCCTGTATACGATCAATAAATACAGGGCTAATTTTATAACCCCCATTAGCAATCATCGCATAAGCATTTATAAGCTTTAAAGGAGTGGTATCGATTGCTCCTAAAACAGAAGAAAAATTATTTAAAGGCTGATCATACAAACCGAATCTCTGCCCTATTTCTGAAATCTTCTTAATGCCTAATTTTTGAGCAAGCCTAATAGTTGGTGTATTACGCGACTTTTCTAATGCCGTCCTTAAAGTTATAGGACCAAGGAAATTATTATCATAATTTTTAGGTTTCCACATTGGTAAATTATGTCCTTGAAACAGTTCAATTGGCATATCATGGACAATAGTATTCGGACTAAAGCCATTTTCTAAAGCTGCTAAATACACAAATGGTTTAAATGCAGAACCTGGTTGACGTATTGCTTGAGTAACACGATTAAATTTACTAATTTTATAACTAAAGCCGCCAACTAGAGCCAGAACTTTTCCTGTATGAGGATTTAACATTACAATACTACCATTTACTTCTGGCACCTGCCTTAAAACAGCACGCGATTCATTAGTTAAATCTGGCTCTACATAAATAACATCACCTACTTTAAACAATTGATCAATTGGTTTTTTAGTCCATTGCAAAGACTTTGCATCAATCTTATATTCCTTTCCATCAATTAAACTAATATTAGCAAAATTTTTATTTATTTTAAGTACTACTGCTATTCGCCATGTTTTAATAGGAACTATAATATTCTGGCTTTTAGTTATTAAGGCTTTAGGCCAATCATCATTTATTTCAATATTAGTAATTGGCCCTCTATACCCGTGATTCTCATCATATTGAATTAAATGTTTTTGTAATACTTGTTGAGCTACATCCTGTAACTTTGGCTGATAGGTAGTATAAACATTTAATCCACCTTTATATAAGGTATCAGACCCATATTGTTCAGCAATAATTTGCCTTACTTCTTCGGCAAAATAATCTTCTTCCAAGGATCTAGATAGGCTAGATTTTAAAACTATAGGTTTTTGTATGGCAGAATCAAATTCCGTTTGAGTTATAAATTTATTTTCCAGCATTTTTTCTAATACCCAATTTCTTCTGGCTAAAGCCCCATCATAATTAAAAACTGGGTTATATTTAGAAGGCGCTTTTGGCAAAGCTGCTAGCAGAGCTACTTCTTCTACCCTTAAATCCTCTATTTCTTTGTCAAAATAATTTAATGCAGCTGAGGCAATACCATATGAATGGTTACCTAAGAAAATTTGATTAAGATATAATTCTAGAATACGGTCTTTACTTATTGTAGCATTAATTCGGAAAGATAACACTGCCTCTTGAATTTTACGCTTAATTGATTTTTCGTCTGAAAGTAAAAAATTCTTTACTACTTGTTGGGTAATGGTAGACCCACCTACTAATGCTTTACCTCTGTTCACATTAATAATATTTTGAAGGAAGGCTCTGATAATACCTCTAAAATCTATACCAGGATGTTTATAATAATCAGCATCTTCAGCAGCTAAAAATGCATTAACCACTTTCTTCGGAATAGCATTAATTGGAATAAAAATTCTATGCTCTTCTGCATATTCTGACATTAATTGGCCATTTGCAGTATAGATTCTTGTTACAGCGGAAGGATCATATTCGTGCAGCACCTCATAGCTAGGCAATTCCTTGGCATAAAAAACTATCAAAGAAATAATTATTGTAGAAACTAAAATTAATCCGTATACTGCTATGGAAATGATCAATTTAAAAATTTTGCTCATGCTCTTGATCTATATTAATGTACAAGGTGTGATCATATTTTATAATAAAAATATATAGTATAAATAATAAAAACAGTTATTATATTTTAATTTTATAGAGAATAAATAATTTTAAGTTATGGACCGAGATAATAGATATACACAAAAAATCCAACTGGCAAAATCAAAAATAAGAAATTTATCTGCCTTATTTGGAACAATGTTATATCCTAGGCTATATGAAAAGTTGTAAATTAATGATGTTAAAAATGAAATTAATAAATTTCATAAATAATAATGGTAAGCAAAAATTTGCATCAAATAAAACTCCACTATATTACATTATGGAGTTTTGTTTTTGCTTATTACCATACAACTTCTCCATATATTCTTAACCTTATTCATCAAGCCATAACTATTTTTAAATAATAAACTTAATTTTAATTA
>JAGVLN010000013.1 GCA_020049805.1 Rickettsiales bacterium | reverse complement strand
TTGATCTCACCAATCGCTATGGAAGATGGTTTACGCTTCGCTATCCGTGAAGGCGGTAGAACCGTAGGCGCTGGCGTCGTATCCAAAATTATTAAGTAGGGTTTGATAATGAATGCGCAAAAAATAAGAATAAGACTACAAGCGTTTGATCATCAATTACTTGATCAAGCTGCTAAAGAAATAGTTGGCACTGTAAAAAGAACTGGTGCAGAAATTAGTGGTCCTATTCCTTTACCTGTTTCAATTGAAAGGTATACAGTAACGCGTTCGCCTCATGTGAATAAAAAATCACGTGAGCAATTTGAAATACGTCGTTATAAGCGCGTCATAATAATCAGCTACTCTACTCCGCAAACAGTTAATGCATTGATGAAAGTAGATTTAGCTTCAGGTGTTGACGTTGAAATAAAACTAATAGGTGATGAGAAATGAGAGTAGGAGTAATTGCTAAAAAAGTGGGGATGTCTGCTATGTTTGATCAAAAAGGTGATCGAATAGCTCTTACCTTATTATTAGTTGATAATTGTCAAGTAGTTACGCAGAAAACTATGGATAAAAATGGTTATGTGGCGCTACAAGTTGGTGCATTCGATGCTAAACCAAGTCGAGTATCTAAGCCGTTAAAGGGTTATTTTGCTAAATCAAATGTTAATCCGAAAAAAGTCTCAGCTGAATTTCGAGTGCAAGAAGAAGCCTTGGTAGATATTGGTGCTGTTATAGATGTAGATCATTATGTAGTTGGTCAATTCGTTGATGTAACTGGTGTTAGTATTGGTAAAGGATTTGCGGGTGCGATGAAAAGACATAACTTTAGAGGGCTTGAAGCTACGCACGGTGTATCTATTACTCATAGATCTCATGGTTCTACTGGACAAAGGCAAGATCCGGGTAAGGTCTTTAAAGGAAAAAAAATGGCTGGTCATTTAGGTATGCAAAGAGTGACTATGCAAAATTTGAAAATAGTAGCAATTGATAAAGAAAAGAAATTATTAGCTGTCCACGGATCTGTTCCAGGGGCAGTAAATTCTTACGTTATTATTAAGGATGCAATAAAAAGGGCTTTGCCATCTGCGGCTCCTTATCCTGTGATGAAACCGGAAACAAAGTCAGAACCAGAAGAAAAAACAGAAGCAATTGGGTAATAGACGTGAAAGTTAATATAATAAATTTAGATAATGAAGTAGTAGGAAGCGTTAAGCTCGATCCCGCTATTTTTGAAGAAAAAATTAGAATTGACATTTTGCATAGAATAGTAGAATGGCAAAGGGCTAAAAAAAGAGCTGGTACTCATAAAACTAAAATTATTAGCGAAGTTTCAGGTACTACTAAAAAGCCTTATAAGCAAAAAGGAACTGGACGTGCAAGGCAAGGTAGTTTGCGTTCTCCTCAATTTAGAGGTGGTGCAGTAATATTTGGGCCTGTAGTGCGTAGTCACGAATATGATATGCCAAAATCTATAAGAAAAAAGGCGCTAAAAGTTGCTTTATCGGCAAAGTTAGCAGATAGCAGGTTGTTACTTGTTGACAATTTAGCTCTAGACACATATAAGACAAAAGATTTGAATGCAAAAATCAAAAAAATAGGTTTATCTTCAGCTTTGTTTGTGGGTGTGGATAAAGAAAAAGATAATAATTTTTGTAAGGCAAGTAACAATTTAAAATTAATAGATGTTCTTCCTACGGCTGGTATTAATGTTTACGATATATTAAAGCATGAATATCTGGTTTTAACTAAAGATGCTGTTGTAGCGATTACAGAAAGGTTGGCGTAATGAAAGTAGAATTATATTATGATTTAATTAAGCGTCCGGTTATAAGTGAGAAAGCTACTTTACTTGCTGAGTTTAATAAATATGTATTTAAAGTAGATTGCAATGCAACTAAATCTCAAGTGAAATCTGCCATCGAAAAGATCTTTAATGTTAAGGTCAAATCAGTGAATACAATTAAAATACAAGGAAAAATTAAGCGTTTTCGAGGAGTGCTTGGTAAACAAAATAATTATAAAAAAGCAATAGTTACCTTGATGCCTGATAATCATATTGATATTAGTGGAGGCGTTAAATAATGTTAAAACAATTTAAGCCAGATACACCTTCGAAGCGACAATTAGTACAGGTTGATAAATCTGGGTTGTGGAAAGGTAAACCAGAAAAATCTTTGACTGTTGGTCTAACTAAAACTGGTGGTCGTAATAATAAGGGTAGAATTACTACTCGCCATATTGGTGGTGGGCATAAAAAATTATACCGTATGGTAGATTTTAAACGTAATAAAATTAATATGCCAGCAGTAGTAGAAAGAATTGAGTATGATCCTAATAGAACATGTTATATAGCTTTAATTAAGTATCAAGATGAAACTTTATCTTATATCCTTGCTCCACAAAAGTTGAATATTGGTGATCAAGTGATGTCAGGTGAAAAAGCTGATATTAAGATCGGTAATGCTTTGCCGCTTAAATCTATTCCGGTTGGTACTATTGTACATAATGTTGAAATGAAACCAGGAAAAGGCGGTCAAATTGCAAGAGCTGCAGGCGGTTATATTCAAATTTTAGGTAAAGACTCTGGTTACGTACAACTGCGTCTTAGATCAGGAGAAGTCAGGCTAGTGCAGGCAGAATGCTATGCTACCATAGGTGCAGTATCGAATGCTGAGCATCAAAATGTGGTAATAGCTAAAGCTGGAAGAAATAGATGGTTAGGTGTAAGGCCAACTGTACGTGGTGTAGCCATGAATCCAGTAGATCATCCACATGGTGGTGGTGAAGGAAAAACTTCTGGTGGACGCCATCCAGTTAGCCCATGGGGACAGCCTACTAAAGGTAAGAGAACGCGTAAGAATAAACTTACCGGCAAATATATTTTGAAAAGAAGATACGAAAAATAGGAGTTAAGTAATGACTAGAGCGGCTTGGAAACCACCTTTTGTTGATGGATACTTGATTAAAGCTGTAAATAAATATGTGCAGTCTAATAGTACAAGGCCTATTAAAACAAGATCCCGTAGATCAACAATTTTGCCTCAGTTTGTGGGGGTGAATTTTGAGGTGTATAATGGTCATAAATATATACCGGTTCAAGTTAAGGAAGAAATGGTAGGGCATAAACTTGGTGAATTTTCTCCAACAAGAACCTTCCATGGTCATGGTGCAGATAAAAAAGCTAAGAAGGATTAAAAATGGCAACTAGACAGTTAAATCAGGCGATAGCCAAATCAACATTAATAAGGACAAGCCCCCGAAAGCTTGGGATAGTTGGTGATTTGATTAAAGGTATGAAAGCAAGTGAGGCATTAGCGCAATTAACTTTCTGTAAAAGAAGAATTTCTCATGCTGTAAAAACATGTTTATTATCTGCAATTGCTAATGCTGAAAATAATCACAATTTAAATATTGATAATTTATATGTAGGTAAGGTTTTAGTTGGTAAATCATTTACTATGAAGAGGATGAGACACCGTGCACGAGGAAGAAATGCACGTGTTTTAAAACCTTTTAGTAATCTTTCAATAATAGTAGAGGAAAGATAATATGGGTCAAAAAGTAAATCCAATAGGGTTTAGAGTAGGTTTTAATAAAACTTGGGATTCTCGCTGGTTCATTAATAAAATGAATTATGCTAGATATTTATTAGAAGATATTAAAATTAGAAATTACGTAAAAAATACTTTAACTAGTGCTGGCATCAGTAAGGTAGTTATTGAAAGGTCGGCGAAGAAAATAAATATTATTCTACATTCTGCTCGCCCGGGTATTATTATTGGTAAGAAAGGCGCTGATATTGATAAAGTAAAAAAAGAAGTGGCCAAAATTGCTGAAGGTGAAGTGTTTATTAATATTGTTGAAGTTAAGAAGCCTGAAATTGATGCTCAATTAATTGCTGAATCTGTAGCTCAACAATTAGAAAAAAGAGTAGCCTTTAGAAGGGCAATGAAACGGGCAATTCAGACAGCTTTAAAGCTTGGTGCTTTAGGAATTAAGATTAGTTGTTCTGGAAGATTAGGTGGCGCTGAAATTGCACGTACAGAATGGTATAAAGAAGGCAGAATTCCATTGCATACATTGAGAGCTGATATTGATTTTGGTATGGCTCGTGCTAACACTACTTATGGAGTAATTGGTGTTACTGTTCATGTATATAAAGGCGAAACCTTAGATAGTAATAAAAGTTGATTGGGGAATTAGATGTTAGGTCCTAAAAAGACGAAATATAGAAAAGCGCATAAAGGTAGAATTCACGGTTTGGCAAAAGGTGCAACTGAATTGAATTTTGGTTCATTTGGATTAAAGGCATTAGAACCAGAAAGAATTACAGCTAGACAAATCGAAGCTGCAAGACGTGCTGCAATTAGATATGTAAAACGAGTAGGAAGAATGTGGATTAGGATATTTCCTGATGTACCAGTATCAAAAAAACCTGCTGAAGTTAGGATGGGTAAAGGTAAAGGCTCGCCTGAGTATTTTGTGTGTCGAGTTAAGCCAGGAACTATTATGTTTGAATTGGAAGGCGTTACTGTAGAAGAAGCAAAAATTGCTTTAGAAAAAGCAGCAGCAAAATTGCCAATCAAGACAAGATTTGTTATGAGAGCGGAAGGGTTAAACTAATGAAAAAAAATGAAATAAGACAGAAAAGTTCTGACGAACTAAAATCAATACTTATTGATTTTAAAAAAGAAGCGTTTAATCTACGGTTTCAAGCTGCTTCTGGAAGTATATCTAAAACAGATAGAAGAAGATATGTTAGAAAATCAGTGGCGAGAATAAAAACTATTCTCAATGAAAGAACATTAAAGTTAGAGGTTGGGAATGCCTAAGCGTATTTTATATGGTGAAGTAGTTAGTGACAAAAACGATAAAACAGTAATTGTTAAAGTTACCAGAAAGTACATGCACCCTATCTATAAGAAAATTCTAAAGCGTACTAAAAGATATGCGGCTCATGACGAAAATAATACGCATAAAGTGGGTGATATGGTTAAGATCGTAGAATCAAGACCAATTTCTGCTACTAAAACTTGGATAGTAATGTAGAGAAAAGAGAGTTAAATATGATTCAGGTAGAAACTAGACTAGAAGTGGCAGATAATTCAGGTGCAAAGCAAGTACAGTGTATTAAAGTGCTTGGCGGTTCAAAAAAGAGATATGCTACAATTGGCGATGTAATAGTAGTATCTATTAAAGATGCTATTCCTCGCGGTAAAGTAAAAAAAGGCGAAGTGCATTTTGCAGTTGTGGTTAGAATTGCAAAAGAGATAAATAGATCAGATGGTAGTCGTATGAGATTTGATACAAATGCTGCTGTTCTAGTAAATAAACAGCATGAGCCTATCGGTACAAGGATTTTTGGTCCAGTAACCAGAGAATTGAGAGCGAAGAAGTTTATGAGAATTATTTCATTAGCGCCAGAGGTCTTGTAGTTTATGGAAAAGAAAATGACAGAAAAAAAGAATAACAAGATTAAGTTGAAAAAGGGTGATACAGTTATAGTATTATCTGGAAAAGATCGTAAGAAAAAAGGGCAGATCTTAAAAGTAATACCTACTGAAAGGAAAGTGATTGTTTCTGGTATAAATGAAGTGCAAAAACACACTAAACCATCGAAAACTAGTCAAGGTGGTATTGTAAAAAAATCAATGCCAATGCACGTATCAAAAGTGGCTTATTTTGATGAAAAATCTTCTTCTCATTCCAAGTTAGGATTTAAAATCTTAAAAGACGGTGAGAAAAAAAGGTTTATTAAAAAATCTGGTGAGATAATAGGTTAAAGATGTTAAGGTTCCAAGAAAAATACGTAAGTGAAATTATTCCGGCGCTTAAGAAAGAATTTAAGTATGAAAACGTTATGGAAGTGCCAAGATTAGAGAAAGTTTGTCTAAATATAGGTGTAGGCGATGCTGTTCTTGATAGTAAAGTAATAAATGAAGTCCAAAATGAGCTAGGATTAATTGCTGGTCAAAAACCTGTAATTACTGTAGCTAAAAAATCTATAGCTTCTTTTAAATTAAGGGAAGGTATGCCAATAGGTTGTAAAGTTACTTTACGTAAAAGTCGGATGTATGATTTTCTTGAAAGATTAGTAATGATTGCATTACCACGTGTTAGAGATTTTAGAGGTTTTACCATGAAGAGTTTTGATGGTAGAGGTAATTTTAACTTAGGGATGAAAGAACATATAGTTTTTCCTGAAATAAATTATGATAAAATCTCAAAAGTTAGAGGATTGAATATTACTATAAATACTACTGCAAAAAGCGATGCTGAAGCAAAAAAATTATTAGAATTATTTGATTTTCCTTTTATTAATTAGAGTTGAGTTTAAAAAGACATGGCAAAACGTAGTTCAATTGAAAAGAATAAAAATCGTATAGAGTTAGTAAAACGTTACCAACCTAAACGTAATAAGTTAAAAGCTGTTGTTATGAATAAATCTTTGTCCTTAGAAGAAAGATTTCAAGCACAATTAAAATTAGCAGAATTGCCTCGTAACTCTTCTAGAGTAAGAATTAGAAATAGATGTGAAATTACTGGTAGGCCAAGAGCATATTATCGCAGGTTTAAAATGTCTAGGATAGCACTTAGAACATTCGCTTCTTACGGTATGATTCCTGGTGTAAAAAAAGCAAGTTGGTAAAAGATTATGATGAATGACTTAATAGCAGATATGCTAACAAGAATTAGAAATGCTCAAAAAGCAAAACTAGCTCAAACACGTTGCCCATATTCTAAGTTTAGCGCTAACGTTTTACAAGTTATGCAAAATGAAGGATATATTAGGGGGTTTGAAAAGCAATCTGTACGTAATGGTATTGATGAGTTAGTGATAAGCTTAAAATATGTTGATAATAGAAAACCTGTTATTAAAGAAATTGTAAAAGTATCTAAGTCTGGTAGAAGAGAATATATTTCTGCAAGTGAAGCAGGAAATTTTTATAATAATCTTGGCATTGCCATATTATCTACTTCTAGAGGTGTAATTTCAAATATTGAAGCCTTGAAGCATAATGTAGGCGGTGAATTAATTTGTAAAATATTTTAGGGTAAATAAAAGATGTCTCGTGTTGGTAAATTACCTGTTGCTATACCTTCTGGAGTAGAATGTGTGGTCAATGGACAATTATTAAGTGTTTCTGGTAAATTAGGTAAGTTATCATTTAATTTTCCTAAAGAAGTAACATTTAGTATTGAAGATCAAAAAATAAAGGTTATACCAGTAAATGATTCTAAAAAAGCTAAAGCTATGTGGGGATTAAGCCGAAGCTTAGTAAATAATATGGTTACTGGAGTTGCTAAAGGATTTGAAAAAAGATTAGAAATTACAGGGGTAGGATATAAAGCTGCAGTAGATGGTAAATTCTTGACTTTAAACGTTGGTCTAAGTCACGAAGTGAAGATCATGATTCCTGAAGGCGTTACTGTTAAGGCAGAAAAACCAACATCTTTATTAATTTCAGGTTATGATAAGCAAAGAGTTGGTGAAATGTCTGCTTTAATAATGAAACAAAGACCACCTGAGCCTTATAAAGGTAAGGGTATTTCTGATGGTAGACCAATACGCAGAAAAGAAGGTAAGAAGAAATAAATAGGTAAGTGAATATGTATAAAACGAACGGATATTTAAGAAGAAAAAACAGGGTACGGTCTAAGATACGTAAAGTTAGTTCTTTGCCAAGGTTAAGTGTATTTAGATCTGGTGTACACATGTATGCTCAAATTATTGATGATAATAAAAGTGAAACTTTAGCATATGTCGGCACAGTACAAAAAGATTTTGTTAAATTAAAAATTAAATGTAATGTTGCAGCTGCTAAAGAAGTTGGCTTAAAAGTTGGTGAAGTAGCGTTAAAAAAAGGTATTGATAAAGTTGTATTTGATAAAGGCGGATATGCTTATCATGGTAGAGTAAAAGCTTTGGCTGAAGGTGCAAGAGAAGCTGGGCTGAAATTTTAATTTAAAGATTTAAAAAGGAAAAATATGCTAATAAGTGACAATGAAAAAGAAGTAAGCCTAAATTCACTAGATAAAAATAGTGAATATAAGGAAGTTCTGGTATCAGTTGGCCGAGTTGCTAAGGTAGTTAAAGGTGGTAGAAGATTTAGCTTTTCAGTTGTCATGATCGTTGGTGATGGTAAGGGTAGAGTTGGATATGGCTTGGGTAAAGCAAGAGAGGTGATGGAAGCAAGGACTAAAGCTACTCAAGAAGCAAAAAAATCTGTTATTAAAGTCCCTCTTAAAGAAGGTCGTACAGTCTTTCACGATGTTATTGGCCATTCTGGTGCTGGTAAAGTGTTATTAAGAACAGCAAAACCAGGTACAGGAGTAATTGCTGGTGGACCAATGCGTGCTGTATTTGAAGTTTTAGGCATCCATGATATTGTAGCCAAATCACTTGGTTCGTCAAACGTTCACAATATGTTGGCTGCTACTTTTGACGCTTTTGAAAGATTATCTACACCAAAAAGAGTTGCTGAAAGACGTAATAAAAAAATTGGTGAAATTATTGATACTAGTAATTAGGTGATAAAATGAGTAAGAAAAAGACTATTAATAAAGCTACTAAAAAAAGCGAAAAACAGATTAAGGTGACTCAAATTGCTAGCCCAATAGGACGTAAAAAAGATCAAGAGTTAACTTTAATAGGTTTAGGTTTAAATAAATTACATCGCTCTAAGATCCTTGAAGATAATGTATGCATACGTGGTATGATTAACAAAGTGCAGCATTTAGTAAAATTTGAAGAGATATAATATTGGTATAGAAAATGATGAAGGTTAATGTATTAAAAGATAATCCAGGAGCAAGATATAAATCCAAAATCGTTGGTCGTGGTATAGGATCAGGTAAGGGAAAAACTTGTGGTGTTGGTGGTAAAGGACAAACTGCTCGCTCTGGTGTAGCGATTAAAGGTTTTGAAGGTGGTCAAACTCCTATCCATGTACGTTTACCAAAAAGAGGATTCAAAAACGTTAATCGAAGAGACATTAATATAGTTAATTTACAAGATATTGCCAATTTAGTTGAGCGCAAAAAAATTATTGAAGGTGACACCATAGACCGTAATAAATTGGTGGTGATGGGAATTATTAGTAATGAAACTAAACCAGTAAAGCTTCTAGGTGAAGGCGAAATTAAAAATAAATTCACATTTAAATTGGATTATTATTCAGAATCTGCAAAGAGAAAGATTGCTGCTATTGGTGGCGAAATCGTATCTTAATCAATTTTAACAAACAATAGCCTAGGTATGACAAAAAATATTCTATCAGGTGCTAGTGATTTAAAAAGTAGATTAATTATTACTTTTATTATTTTATTAGTATGTCGCGTTGGTTCATATATAAGTATTCCAGGTATTAACCTCTTAGCTTTAGGTGAAATTTCAGCTTCCAATTCAGAAGGTGTGTTAGGTATTTTTAATATGCTTTCTGGTGGTGCTTTGTCGAGGATGTCAATTTTTGCTTTGGCTATTATGCCGTATATTACTGCTTCGATCGTGATGCAATTGCTATCGGTTACTTTTAAACCATTAGAAGAGATGAAAAAGGAAGGTGAAGCTGGTAGAAAGAAAATTAATCAATATACCAGATACCTAACAGTGCTATTAACTGCTTTTCAGGCATATGGTATTGCGATTAGTTTAGAAAAGATGAGTGGTGGTAGCTTTGGTCCAGTAGTGGCTACTCCTGGGGCGTTTTTTAGAATATCGGCTATAACAAGCTTAGTAGTAGGTACTATGTTTTTGATGTGGTTAGGTGAACAAATCTCTGCACGTGGTATTGGAAATGGAACTTCTTTAATTATTTTTACTGGAATAGTTTCTGGCATACCTCAAGCATTTGTAAGCGTATTCGAATTAACCAAGACTGGAGCTATGAGTGCAACATTATTAATATTCATACTTTTCATTATAGTCGCTATGATATATTTCATTGTATTTATGGAGCGTGCCCAAAGAAAAATTCCAGTACAATATCCAAAACGTCAAGTTGGCAATAAATTGTTTGCGGGTGATAGTACCCATTTACCATTAAAACTTAATACTGCTGGTGTAATTCCTCCAATTTTTGCTAGCTCAATTCTACTCTTCCCACTTACAATTAGTAATTTTGTTGGCCAAGCAGAAGACTCTTCTATACTTGAAACAATTGCTATATATTTAGGTCATGGTAAACCATTATATATTTTGTCATATGTATTATTAATAGTATTTTTCTGTTTCTTTTATACTGCAGTTATTTTTAATGCAGATGATACTGCTGAGACGCTTAAGAAAAATGGTGGATTCATCTATGGTAGGAGGCCTGGAAAGAATACTGCTGAATATTTAGACTATATTCTAACAAGACTAACAGTTATAGGAGCTGCGTATATTGCATTAGTTTGTGCTCTGCCAGAATTTCTATCTGCTAAATTTAATATTCCATTTTATTTAGGAGGCACTAGTTTTTTAATTGTAGTAAATGTTGTGATTGATACTTTTACTCAAGTTCAGACTGCTCTCCTAGCTTCTCAATATGAGGGGTTGCTCAAAAAAGCAAAATTACGAGATAGAATTAGATGAATATAATACTATTAGGTGCCCCTGGGTCAGGCAAAGGTACCCAGGCTGAATATATTTCCACAAAATATAATCTCGAAAGGATTTCTACAGGTGATTTATTGAGGGCTGAAATTGCTAATCAGAGTCAATTGGGTCAAGAGATTAAGGCTATAGTGGAATCAGGAAAATTAGTGGATGACAAAATAATGTCGAAGCTAATTTCAAAAAAATTACAATCTAGTGAATACGATAAAGGCGCAATATTTGATGGTTTTCCTCGTACTATAGCACAAGCAGAAATTTTAGATTCAATATTATCTGAACAAGGAAAAAAAATTGATATTGTATTTGAATTAGTAGTGAAAGAGGAAGATCTAGTTACAAGACTTTCTAATCGGTATCACTGTAAAAAATGTAATGCAGGGTACAATAAGCTTTTTAAAAATCCTAAACACGACCATATGTGTGATGTGTGTCATGGTACGGAATTTGTAATAAGAGAAGACGATAAACCAGAGGTTATAAAAAAAAGGTTTCATGCTTATCAGACTCAAACAGAATTATTATTACCTTATTATGACTCTAAAGGGTTGATTCATAAGCTTAATGGGCAAGAAGATATGAAAGAAGTATCAAAAAATATAGATTTAATCATTAAACAAGTGATTGCCTATTGACTTGAGCGATTTTTATCATATTATACATGACTTGAGTAAAAGTTTTAAAGGAGAAAAAAGTGGCAAGGATAGCTGGTATAAACATTCCAGAAAATAAGCGCGTAGAGATAGCTTTAACCTATATTTATGGTATAGGTAGACCTAAGGCGTTGGAATTATGTAATCAGGCGTCTATTGCACTAAGTAAAAGAGTAAATCAGCTTACAGAGCGTGAGATTGCTAAATTAAGAGAAATTATAGACAAAAATTATGTTGTTGAAGGTGATTTACGCCGTGAAGTCTCTATGAATATTAAAATGTTAATGGACATAGGATGTTATAGAGGGTTAAGACATAGGAAGAAATTACCGGTAAGAGGACAAAGAACACATACAAATGCACGTACTCGTAAAGGTAAAGCTAAAGCAATTGCAGGTAAGAAAAAGTAGGTAAGTAATGAATACAGTTGAAGAAAAAGCAACCGAGTCGGTATCTAAAAAGACTGAACTAAAAGTTAAGAAAAAAAATAAAAAAAATGTACTGATAGCAGTAGCACATATACTTGCTACTTTTAACAATACATTTGTTACTATTACAGATTTACAGGGCAACACAGTTGCTTGGTCTTCTGCAGGTATTTTAGGTTTTAAAGGTTCTAGGAAATCTACTCCATATGCAGCACAGATGACCGCAGAAGATGCAGCTAAAAAAGCTCAAGAACACGGTGTAAAAACTATTTCAGTGGAAATAAAAGGTCCTGGTAGTGGTAGAGAATCTGCAATTAGAGCATTGATGGCTAATGGTTTTGTTATTACAGCAATAAAAGATGTAACTCCCATAGCGCATAATGGCGTAAGGCCACCGAAGAAAAGACGAGTTTAAAGAATAATAAAATTTTAATTTAATTTGAGGTTAGAGCAGTGGTATCTTTATCTAAAAATTGGACTTCGTTAATTAAACCAGCATTAAAGGTTGTTGAGGATAGTCAAATAGTACCAAATACAGCAACTATTGTTGTTGAACCTTTAGAAAGAGGTTTTGGTATTACTCTTGGTAATGCTTTAAGGAGGATATTATTGTCTTCATTACAAGGAGCAGCCATTACCTCAATCCAAGTCGAAGGAATTTTACATGAATTCTCTTCTGTACCAGGCGTAACAGAAGATCTCACCGATATTATTTTAAATTTAAAAAATGTAGTGGTCAAAATGCATGCTGCAGAGAAAAAACATTTATCTTTAAATGTAGTAGGGCCATGTATTGTTACCGCAGGTATGATTGAAACAGGGCACGATGTTGAGATAGTTAACCCAGATCAAATAATTTGCACTTTAGCTAAAGGTTCATCTTTAAAAATGACCTTAGAATGCCAAGTTGGAAAGGGGTATGTTCCAGCAAGTCAGTTTAAAACTGATAATACACCTTTAGGTGTGATTCCAATTGATGCCTTATATAGTCCAGTTAAGCGTGTTACTTATAAAGTGGAAAATAGCCGTGTCGGTCAAATAACAGACTATAATAAATTAATTATTACTCTTGAGACAAATGGTGCTACTGATCCAGAAACTGCTATAGCGCTTGCAGCAAGAATTATGCAAGATCAATTACAGGTCTTCATTAATTTTGAAGAGGAAAAAATTACTGAAGAAAAAGCAGCTGAAGAATTACCATTTGATGTGAATTTATTGCGCAGGGTTGATGAATTAGAGTTATCTGTACGTTCACAAAATTGCTTGAAAAATGATAATATAGTCTATATTGGTGATTTAGTTTGTAAAACAGAAGCAGAAATGCTAAAAACTCCAAATTTTGGACGTAAATCATTAAATGAAATTAAAGAAGTCTTGGGTTTAATGGGACTAAGATTTGGTATGAAAGTTGACAGTTGGCCACCAGAGCATATCGAAGAATTGGCTAAAAAATATCAAGATCCATTCAATTGAGTAGTGAAAAATGAGACATGGTATTAAAACAAAAAAATTAAACCGTACAAGTGCCCATAGAAAGGCTTTGCTAAAAAATTTATCTTTAGCATTACTTAAACATGAGCAAATTAAAACTACATTGCCTAAAGCTAAGGCATTAAGGCCATTTGTGGAGAAGCTAATTACAGTGGCTAAAAAACCAACTTTAGCAATAACCAGGAAGTTGCATGCAACCATTTCTGAAGAGGGAGTAGTAAAAAAGCTTTTAAATGATATTGCTCCACGATCAATGAATAGAGCTGGAGGATATACTAGAATCTATAAGATGGGTTTCCGCTATGGAGATATGGCCCCTATGGCATTAATTGAACTAGTAGATAAAACTGAAGGTACTATACAAGCTAAAGGACCTAAAGAAGCTAAGGATAAATCAGCTAAGGTTGAAAATAAAACTCCAGTTGCTAAGACAAAAGCTAAAGTAGATCCAGTATCCAAACCTAAGGCTAAAATTAAAGCAGAATCAGCGAAAGCTAAATCAGCTCCTAAGCCAAGGAAGTTTAAAGCTGCTCAGTAATTAAAATACTGACGATTCTTCAGCTATTAAATCTTCATCGAACTTGTTAATTGAAGTAATTTTACGTTTCGGTTTAGGCTTAATTTTTTCTCTTTCTTTAACCTTAAAAGTTAAATCATTTCCAGTTAAGTGTATTGTCACTACTCCACCTTTAATTAGGCGGCCAAAAAGTAATTCATTAGCTATAGTTTTTTTGATTTTATTATTAATCAAACGTTCCATGTTGCGAGCACCATCCTTTTTATTATAGCCATTCTCATAAAGATAGCGGCATGCTTGATCAGTTATGGTTAGGCTAGTATTTCTAGATTTAAGTTGCTCTTTGAGCTTACCTAGGAACTTTTCTGTTACTTGAGCAATTATTTCTGGAGATAAAGGTTTAAAATTGATAATTGCATCGAGACGATTACGAAATTCAGGAGTGAAAATTCTTTCAATTTCTTCTTTATCTTCCATGATTCTAAAATCACGATCAAAACCTATTGGTGCTTTACTCATTTGTTCTGCACCAGCATTGGTAGTAAGGATTACTATAGCATTATTGAAATGTACTTTTCGAGATTGATGGTCAGTTAATTGCCCATAATCCATAATTTGTAATAAAATATTATAAATATCTTTATGAGCCTTTTCAATTTCATCAAGTAATACTACCGAGTAAGGTGTTTTTGCTATTGCTTCAGTTAGGTTGCCACCTGTGTCGAACCCTACATAACCCGGAGGAGTGCCAATTAATTTAGAAATAGAGTGCTTTTCCATATATTCCGACATATCAATACGAATAAGCTCCATATTGAGTAACTTAGCTAATTGTAGAGCAAGCTCGGTTTTGCCTACTCCAGTAGGCCCTGAAAATAAATAACATCCGATGGGTTTTTTTTCGTCTCTTAGCCCAGCTCTAGACATCTTTACTGCAGAACATAGTTCGTCTATTGCTTCATCTTGGCCGTAAATTATACTTTTTAAGTCCTGATCTAAAGTTTTAAGCCGATCATTTTCTTTGGTAGCTATAGAAATAGTTGGTATTTGAGCCATTTTCGAAATTATATTTTCTATATCTCTCACAGTAACTTTAACTTTTTTATGATTTCCTGCAATTGAAAGGTGAGACCCAGCTTCATCAATAACGTCTATAGCCTTATCTGGCAATTGTTTATCATTTATATATCGTTTGGATAAATGAACAGCTGCTTCAATAGCTTGAGGAGTGTAATGGACATTATGATATTTTTCATAATATGGCTGTAATCCTCTTAGTATAGCAATAGAATTTTCGATGGATGGTTCTTCTATAGTGATTTGTTGAAATCTTCTCAGTAAAGATTTGTCTTTAGCAAAATATTTAGAATACTCAGCAAAAGTTGTCGAACCTATACATCTCATTTTGCTACGTGCTAAAGCAGGCTTCAATAAATTACTTGCGTCAAGAGCGCTATTATTGGTAGAGCCAGCTCCAATTATACTATGGATTTCGTCAATAAATAATATAGAGTGTGGAATAGAGGCTAATTCCTTTAGGACTGATTTTAGTCTTTCTTCAAAATCGCCACGATATTTGGTGCCAGCTAATAAAGCACCCAAATCTAGAGAAAAAATTACTGCTTGTTCCAAAATTTTTGGGACTTGACCATGAATAATTTTATAAGCTAGTCCTTCAACAATTGCAGTTTTACCGACTCCTGGCTCACCTACAAATAAGGGGTTATTTTTAGTGCGTCGGCAAAGAATTTCTATGGTACGATTAATTTCTTCAGCACGACCTATTAATATGTCAATTTTACCATTTTTAGCAGCTTCGTTTAGATTTACACAATAGTTCTTAAGAGGAGAGTTAACATCTTCTTCGTTTTCTGTAGTTTTAGCATGGGTTGCATCAAGGTCTATAGTAGCACTTAAATCATTATTACTAGTTTGTATTCTAGGTTTTTTATTAATTTGCATCATATGATTTATAACATCGAGTCTAGAAATGTTAGCCTGGCGTAATACCTTATATGCAAAGGAATCAGTTTCGGTCAATAGCTCTGCTAAAATGTTAAGGCCATTAACGTGCTTGCTGGTTTTAGACAAATTAACCTGAATTACTGCTCGATGAATTACACGGTGGAAAATCATTCCTGGCGAGCATGGTAAATTTGACTTAGAGGCAACTGTTTTGTCACTCTCAGCTTCAAGGGCTAAATATTGAGTTAAATTCTCAATAATAGTATTGAGGTTCGCACCCAATGTTATTAAAGCTTTTTTGGCGTCTGGATCTTCGGTTAATGCTAATAATAAGTGTTCAAGCGTTACATGCCTATGATTATAATGCTTAGCTATAGCGACAGATTTATTAATAGTTTCTTCGAGAGTCCTCGATAACATAATTTTTACCTTTTGTTATAAGTTTTACTTTATTAATAAAATTGTATATAAAAAGTCTTATCAAAGTATTAACAAAAACAAGAATTATGCACTATATGACAAAATAATTGTACATGTGATCTATTTTTTATAACGATATTAATTAATTGTTTACTTTTGATTTTTGAGTGTGTAGTGTATATTTTGTGCATTAACTATAAAGTAATAAATATAAACAAGTTAAGCTTAATCAAAGCTAAAATAGCTAAGTAAAGAAATAATTTAAGGAGAAAAATATGCGAGTATTATTGGTGGAAGATGATAAAGCTACCGCTAGATCAATAGAACTGGCTCTTGCATCTGAAGGTATCGTATGTGATACAGCTGAATTAGGGGAAGAAGGTTTGGAAGTAGGCAAGCTTTACGATTATGATTTAATAATTTTAGACCTAATGTTACCAGATATAGATGGTTATGAAGTTTTATTAAGGCTTAGGTCTGCTAAGGTAAAAATTCCTATCTTAATTTTATCTGGTCTCTCTGGTGCGGAGCAAAAAATTAAAGGCCTAGGATTTGGAGCTGATGATTACTTAACTAAACCATTTAATCGAGGTGAGTTAATTGCACGTATTCAAGCAATTGTAAGACGTTCTAAGGGGCATTCAGAGTCAGTTATTCGTTTTGATAAAGTATGCGTTAACTTAGATAATAGAACTGTCGAAGTTGAAGGCAAACCTGTGCATTTAACTAGTAAAGAATATGCTATTTTAGAATTATTAGCAATGCGTAAAGGTACTGTACTTACAAAAGAAATCTTTTTAAATCATCTATATGGTGGCATTGATGAACCAGAACTAAAGATTATAGATGTGTTTATTTGTAAATTGCGTAAAAAATTATATGATGCTTCTGGTGGTAAGAACTATATTGAAACAGTTTGGGGCCGCGGTTATATGCTAAGAGAATACGGTGATGAAGTGCATGAACCTCATTCAGCCTTTGTTTCTGAGCAAGTCTCTCACTAATTAGTAATTAATTTTCGTTAAAAGCCCCTTTATAGGGGCTTTCACGCATTTAATGTATTTTATGATTTCTAATCAAAAAGCCTTAATATCTTGTCAAAACTTATCTTATTTTCAAGGTTCAAATATTATTTTGCAGGATATAAGTTTTGATTTATTACCAGGTAATATTATTACTATTATTGGTCCTAATGGCGGTGGTAAAACTACCTTGCTTAAGGTTTTATTAGGAATATTATCACCTAGTAAAGGTAAGATATATAAGAAGAAGGGTATTAGAATAGGTTATATGCCGCAGAGAATAGTATTTAACCATCAACTGCCAATGACTGTTCGTAATTTTCTTTTTTTAAATTATAATGTTGATTATACCAATATAGATATTCTGCAAATTATTTCCGAAACGAGTTTAACTCGTATATTAGATCAGCAAGTCCACAATATTTCTGGAGGGGAGCTACAAAGGCTCATGCTAGCTAAGGCATTGTTGCATAATCCAGATTTAATGTTGTTAGACGAGCCATTACAAGGATTAGATATAAAAGGTCAAAATGATTTTTATGTATTGCTTGATAAAATCAGGCTAGAACAAAAAATTGGTATGATTATGGTTTCACACGACTTACATACAGTAATTCGTTCTACTAATCATGTTATTTGCCTGAATAAGCATATTTGCTGTCAAGGATTGCCTGAAACTATACAAAATAAATCCTATGAAAATTTATTTGGATTACCGGTTGATACACTTTTAGCTTATTATACACATCGTCATGATGAGGTAGATAAATGATCATGGCTAATGATTTTATTATTTATGCTTTGATATGTGGGATTGGAATAGCTTTATCTCTATGTCCTATAGGGTGTGTGGTGTTATGGAAACGTATGACCTTTTTAGGTGATGCTATAGCGCATTCTGCCACTTTAGGCGTAATTTTAGGGATAGTTTTTAGCATTAACACTACCTATACTATTTTATTAGTAAGTATTCTTTTTGTATTAGTCATCATGTATCTTAAGAAGCATCATACTAGTGATACTTTAGTTGCCATTTTCTCTCACAGCTTTCTAGCAATAGGATTAGTCATTATCTCAGTGCTGCCTTATATACGTGTTGATATTATGTCTTACTTATTTGGTGATCTATTGATGGTTGATACTAGTGATATTATAGTTATTTCGGTTTTAACTACTTGCATCTTAATGTGGTTATATGGTAGATGGAAATTATTACTAAGTGCAGCTATTAATGAAGATTTAGCAATAGTTGAAGGGATAAATACTAAGGCATTAGAACTAGAGTTTATGTTGATTATGGCTATTTTAATTAGCCTTTCGATAAAGATAGTTGGAATACTACTCATTTCTTCTTTATTAGTAGTACCTGCCGCATCAGCTCGTAATCTAAGCCAAACACCTAAGCAGATGATGCTATACTCTATAATTTTTGGCTTAATTGCAGTGATAATGGGAATTATGCTTTCTGCATTCTTTGATATCCCGTCAGGACCTGCTATAGTTGTAAGTGCAATTTGTATATTTAGTGGTACTTTATTTATTAAGCAAATTACGTTTGCTAAGTAAGTGGTTAAACTCTGCTCCTAATATTAGTATAAGATTAATTATATATAAAAACATTAAAGTAATAATAATACTAGCAAGGCTACCATACATCACGCTTACTTGATTAAAATGTGTCATATAGTATGAAAGAGCATTCCCACTGATTGTCCATAAAATAATAGTTATTATCGCTCCAGGTAATGTTGAATGGAAGGTGATTTTAGCATTTGTCAGGGTATAATATATGGTAGCTACTATTAACAATAATATTATATTAAATAGAAAGTAATTAGGCCGGAATTGAAACGCTTGATATTGCGAAATAACAGGTAATATTGATAATATTTTTGGTATAATAATAAAGATAGTTAAAGTGACGATTATTAGTAAAATAATTATCAAAAATTGCATAACACTGGTTATTCTACCTATAATATAAGAAGTCTTGTCTTGAACCAAATATATTTTATTAAATATTGATTTCAAAGCTTCCACAGAAGAGGATGCAGTCCATACCGCGCCTATTAAAGCTACATTCATTAAGCTAATAGGAGGGCCATTAATAATCTCATTAATTTGTGTACCAAAGGTTTCTAATACATAGGGAGGTAAATGGTGCATAATATAATTAAAAAAAGAAATCCCAAGCTGGGTCTCATCAATAATGCTTATGAAAGCGAATAAGATAAAAATAAAAGGGAAAATAGATAAAACATTCAAATATGTAAGATATCCTGCATATTCTATAGCTTCATGCTTTATAAGGTTATAAATACATTTATATAAAATGTTATTTTTAATTCGCTCTAAGATATTGTTACGTATCATTTCTTACCACACATTTTTTAAGTGTTTAGGAATATTGTTTCCTGATATAATAATTAAGTCAAACCTTACTTCTTTATCCTGAAATTTAGTATGATGTGCTAAAAATAAAGAAGCAGCATTTTGTAAACGCTTTATTTGTTTATATTGGACTGGATCGTAATCTAAGTTAAGAGTCTTTCTGGCCTTAACTTCTACAAAAATTATGACATTACTTTTTAAGGCAATGATATCTATTTCTCCTGCATGGTTTCTATAGCGAATAGCAATAATTTTATACATTTTTATTTTTAGTAGAATAATTGCTAAATATTCTGCAATTATACCAAATTTGTAAGTGGATAACATAATATCACCGGCATTTATCCAGAAAGTTATATACAAAATGACAAAAAGCCTGACCACGTTCTTCAAAATCTTTCCACTGATCATATGAAGCGCAAGCTGGGGAAAGTAAAATAATTTTATCTTCAGTTGAGGAGTCTTGCAAAGCCATGTTTGTTGCTTGAGTAAAGGCAGTTTCAAGATTTCCAGATTTCGTATAGGGCACTATATTATCCATGGTTTTAGCAAATTCTTCTTGAGCATCACCTATAATAAAGGCATGCTTTATACGGTTAAATAAAGTCGCTAAGGTTTTAATACCATCTTGTTTAGGCTTTCCCCCAACAATCCAATATATGTTATTGGGAAATGAAGCTAAAGCTTTCTCAGTGGATTCTGCATTGGTAGCTTTGCTATCATTAAAAAATAATATGTTTCTATAGCGGTCAATAAATTGGAGACGATGTTCTAAGCCTTGAAAAGAAGTTATTGCTTGGATAATGTCTTGTGGTTGAAGCCCTAAAAATAATGAAGCTGCATAACTTGCTGCAATATTTTCTGCATTATGTTCCCCTTTAAGGTACGTTAATAAAGGAAGGTCATATGAAAGGGGTTTAATAATGTCACATTCAAGATGGTTATTTATAATACTAATACCATTTTTTATTTTTGTTTTAGTTGAGATTGGAATAATAGTACCTATTCTTCCTTCGAGCTTTAGTTTTTGATATATTTTTTTAGTTATAGGGTTATCTACTGAAATAATTGCACAATCTGTCTTAGATTGATGTTTAAAGATGTTGCATTTTGCTTTAATGTAATTTTCCATAGTATTATGACGATCTAAATGATCAGGAGTAATGTTAAGTAATACTGAGATATTAAAATGAGTTTGATCAAGGAGTTCGAGTTGAAAAGAAGAAGTTTCTATTACATAAACTCCATCATCTTTTAATGGCTCCAGTGATAAAACACCCGTACCTATATTTCCACCTACACAATTTTTTATTTTATTACTTTGTAAGATATGTCCAATTAATTTGGTGGTAGTAGATTTACCATTTGTACCAGTTATTCCAACAAATTTTGCAGATTGATTTGCTAGGTATAATAATTCGATATCGCATATTATAGGTATATTATTTTTTTGTAATTTTTCAGCTAATGGGTGGGCTTTTGGGAAGCTAGTAGGTATTCCTGGACTAATCACCAAACAATTAATTTGTAACCATTGAGGATCATTAGTATCCATAAGTTTTAAGTTTGGATATTGTTGTAATGCATTATCTCTGTTTTGGATGTTGTCATCCCATGCAATAAAGTTTATTTGATTTTTTAACATAAACGCAGCTGCGCTTAATCCTGTCCTGCCTAACCCTAATATCCCATAAAATTTATTAATTTTACTGTTTATCATTTTTTTTCTTTTTAACTCTAATTACAGCAGTGCCTGCAAAAAAATCATGCCAAGCACGTTTTTTCTTATTAAATGCCATATAGAATATACCCATACCTAATGGTATTATCGAAATAGGATAAGAAAGAATCCTAATTATATACTGCGACATTGTTGGTGGTTGTAAAGTGGCGTTATCAACAATTTTTAAGGATAAGAACATTTTTCCTGGAGTTGCTTGTTTCTTAATCCAAAATATAAACATTAAAATAACAAGCAGAATTAAAGTTATTATTTGTTCAAAAAAGATGCTTATTATACTATGTGACTTGGACAATTCTTCAAAGGTGCTAATAATTAAATCGGTTGATATAGGTTTTTCTAGCTCTATATATTTTTCAGCTTTTTGTTGGAACAAGATAGAAAATTCTTGGTTAGGCATTAGTTGATCTTTATATATTGCTTTCATTAATAAAGTTTCAATTGGTGTCCAAATCAACATTAATAAAAAAAGATCTATCATTGAGGCAAACAACCTTTGATTAAGAGTTGCGTATTGTATACCACCTTCTTCTTTTCTTTTTTTCCAAAACATAGTATTCCTCGATTATATTAATTTAGTCAGCTTTATCCAAAACTCTGGAAATGTTTTTCGTAATATCTTTAAGTTATTTTCCGCTTGTTCTATATTTTCAAATAAACCAAAACAAGTTGCGCCGCTTCCAGACATGCGTGCTAACATACAACCTTCTGTGCTAGCTAAAGTTTTTATAATGTCATCTAGTATAGGAGCTAATTTTAAAGAATTAAAATACAAATCATTCTGAGTATCGTTTAAGAAGTTTATTAATTTGTGAGTGTTGTTAAAAGAGTATCGGTGAGTGATTTCTGGTTTAAAGTGCTGCTTTAGCCCCATTTTAAAAATGTCAGGTGTAGAAATAGTAATACCAGGGTTAATTAGTATTGCCCATAGTTCGGGAAAGCTAGTTAATGGTGCCAGGATTTCACCTATACCGTTGAAGTAGCATGCATGATTAATATAAAACATCGGTACATCAGCTCCAAGCTTTTTTAGAATTACTAACAGTTCTTGTTTAGAAGGATTTAAATTCCATAACTGACATAATAATTTTACAACTGATGCAGCATTCCCTGATCCTCCACCAATTCCTGAAGCTATAGGCAAGTTTTTGGTTAAAGAAATTTTTATTGTTGGCGCTAGATTATATTGTTTGCTTAACAAATTTACTGCAGTAGTAATTATGTTATTATGAGCTCGTAGTTTCTCTGCAAAAGGTCCATTTATATCTAAGTGATATTTATCAGAATGACTAATGGAAATAATGTCATAAATATCTTGGGTAAAAGCTACTAAGCTGTCTAAAGTATGATAACCGGTAGGAATTTGACTCGTTACATGTAAAAATAAATTAATTTTAGCAGGAGAATTTATTTGTAAACTATTCATGGTTTCATTCTATTCTTAGTTAAAGATATTAAACCGCCACTAACCATAAATATAATACTTGCCCAAATCCACATAATAAATGGTTTGTATTGTAAATTAACCATAACTCTATTTCCGGGTAAAATTTCTCCTATCGTAATATATAAATCAGTAGTAAGAGAGTGGTGTACTGCACTTTCAGTAGTAAAGACGTTTTCTACAGGGTAAAAACGTGTTTCTGGGTAAAGAGTTGTTAATTCGATATTATTATGATTATAAATAATCACTTTTGCTTCTCGTGATAAAAAATTAGAGTTTTTATTATAATTTATTGCGTCTAATTTAATTTTATAATTAGCAAAGTTAGTAGTGGTATCTATTTTCATCATAACGCTATTTTCTTGCTGCCAGTTTTGATTCAAAGTTATAGCTATAATGATTAATGCTAGTCCCATATGACTTAAAAGCATTGCAATTGTATTAGGAGAATATAAAGTTTTTGATATTAGTTTTTTTATAAAGTTAAAACACAAACTAGTAAGTAAGAAAAAAGCAAAGGTTAATATAATAAAACTGAAAATAGAGAAAGGTTTATAAAGATAAGTTATCCCAGTAAATAATATACTTATAATAAATATATAACTCCAAGGTTTGATATAAGTTTTAATATGATCGTTGTCCCATTTCAAGAAGGCAAAAATTGAGATAAGTATAATTAAAGGTAAAATAATAATTTTTGTAATCGTAACGTAATAGTTTTCGTTTATAGAAATAGAAGTGTGATAGAAATATTCGTAGAAAATTGGATATAAAATTCCGATTAAAATAGCACTAGCTAGAGAGATTAATAAAATATTATTAAGAAGAATGCCACCATCCTTGCTAAATAAGTTATTAATATAGGTGCTTTTAATAGTAGATTTGCGCCAATAAAATATAATAAGGCTTATTAGTATAATAAAAATCAATATAGCAAAAATAACAGTACCTTTAGTGGCATCTAAAGCAAAGCTATGTACAGAAGTTACTATACCAGATCGCACTAAAAATGTTCCGAAAATAGTCAAAATGAAGGTGATTATTGATAGAAATAAAGACCATAATTTTAAACTGCCTTTGATGCTAGCTATTCTTACAGAATGAATAAGAGCTGTAGCTGAAAGCCATGGAAGAAGCGAGGCATTTTCTACTGGATCCCAAAACCAAAACCCTCCCCAACCTAATTCTCTATAAGCCCACCAACTTCCCAATCCTATGCCGCATGTAAGGCATACCCAGGGAGTCATAATCCATGGTTTTAAATCAGTGAACCATTTATTAGGAGTGGTTCCGTTTAATAAAGCAATAATTGCTGCAGAAAATCCTAGAGAAAAATTTACAAAGCCCAGATAAAGTGTTGGAGGATGTATTAATAACCCTAAATCCTGAAGTAATGGGTTTAAGCCTTTACCAGTAGGAAAATACTCTTGAGAAGGTAAAAAAGGATTAGAAGTAATTATAATAAATACTAAAAATGTGAGTAAAATTAAAGATTGAAGACTAAGTATCTTGGCTGCATTGATTTGGGAAAAGCTATTATAATATAAAAATATTATATTAAATAAAGAGAAAATCCATATCCATAGTAGCATGGAACCTTCATGATTAGCCCATAGGCCACTTAGTTTATAAATAAGAGGTTTAGATTCATGAGAATGGTTAAGTACTATATTCAATGAGTAATCACTAGTTATAAACGCATACATTAAGGTAAGAAAAGCAAAGGATAAGAATATAAAAGTTAAATCAGTATAGAATTTGATATATCTTATAAAAGATGTTTTATTTTTAATTAGGAAAATTATTTTAATAAACGATAGTAAATTAATTCCTAATACTGCATATAGAATAAAATTGCCAAAAGTTGATATCATATCAGTTATTTTTGCACATATCTTGGTTTATAGTAGCTTTATATAGTTCCTTAGGAATATATTTTTCATCATGCTTAGCTAATAATTCTGTAGCAAATAATTTATTGTTTTCAATTTTACCAGTAGCAATAATGCCTTGTCCTTCACGAAAAAGATTAGGTAATAGCCCTTTATAATATACAGTTATATCTTGTTGGCAGTCAGTCAAAATAAAGTCAATGGTAGTATTATTATTATGAATGCTATTTTTCTTTACTAAGCCACCAACACGAATTATTTGATCTTGTAAATGTTTTGATTCCATTACTTCTGTAGGAGTCATAAAAAACATAATATTTTTGCTCAGGCTATTCATTAAGATAGCTAAAGCAGAAGATATAATTGCTATTATGCTAATAATAAAAACAATACGTTTACCTTTTTTGGTCATTATTTTCGTTTTTAATATGGTTTAATGTAGTTTTAGTATGATAAAAATCAATTGAACTTTTGATAGCTATTCCTAAAATCATAATAAAAAAAATAACGTAGCTTAAATATATTATCAAATCGTAGTCGTTCATAATCTAAATCTATTGCACTTTCTGTTTTATATGAGTTAAAATACAAGAAGGTGGCTAAAAATGCACTAAAAATCTAAATAATTACTTCATTAGAGGGATTTATGGTTAAAGCAGTAGTAATCGATCATTTTGGAGAGCCAGATGTTTTCCAATTAAAAGAGATAAAATTGAATAAACCAGGTCCTGGAGAAGTTTTAGTATATCAACATACGATTGGGCTTAATTTTATTGATGTTAATCAGCGTAAGGGAACTATGCCTATCCCGCTACCAGGAATTATTGGGTGTGAAGCGTGTGGAGTAGTAGAGGAAGTAGGAGAAGGCGTACAAGGAATTAAAGTAGGTGACCGTGTGGCTTATGCTACTGCGCCATATGGAGCCTATTGCGAAGCTAGGATAATCGATCAAAAATATTTAATCAATGTCCCAGATTATATATCAGATGAGCAAGCGGCAGCGCTATTATTGAAAGGTATGACTGCTCATTTTCTTCTACGTAGAACTTTTTTTGTGAGAAATACAACTACAGTTTTAATACATGCTGCAGCTGGTGGTGTAGGGCAGTTACTTTGTGTGCTAGCAAAGCATTATGGAGCTACTGTGATTGCAGTAGTAGGTTCTGATGAAAAAGCTAAATTAGTTTCTTCGCTTGGGGTAGATCACGTAATTAATTATAAGAATGAAGATTTTTTAAAAAGAGTTAATGAGATTACTAAGAATCAGGGAGTGGCTGTTGTTTACGATTCAGTAGGTAAGGATACATTTGAGAAATCTTTAGAATGTGTGGGTTATTTTGGATTATTAGCATGTTATGGCCAATCTTCTGGTCCAGCACCATTACTTGATATAAATAAACTCTTAGAAAAAGGGAAGTTTGTAACAAGACCAAGTTTATTTACTTATAAAAAAGATAGGTATGAGTTATTATTAAGTGCACATGAAGTTTTTGGCTTAATTAATCAGAATGTTATTAAAGCAAATATTCAAAATAAGTATAAATTAACTCAAGTTCCTTTAGCGCATCATAACCTTGAAAGTAGGAAGACAACAGGACAGAGTATTATAGTGGTATAATTGTGACGATCAGTGATGAATTATGTGGTAAAATTATTGAATTAGCCAGTGAAGCTGGCAAAATTATAATGCGCTATTATAGGTCTGACTTTCAAATTATTCACAAACCTGACAATTCCCCTGTTACTACTGCTGATTTGGAAGCTAATAGGTTTATCGTAAAAGAACTAACCAAACTTACCAAGGATATTGAGATTATTTCCGAAGAAGGTTTTTATGGAAGCCAAGTTGCTTCTGGTGATAAATTCTGGTTAGTGGATCCTTTAGATGGTACCAGGAACTTTATTAAAGGTAATGAACATTTTGCTGTTAGCATAGGGTTAGTTAATAACACTCAACCTGTTTTTGGGGTTATATATTTGCCAATACAGCAGATAGTATATTTTACTAATAATAATCGTGCCTATAAAAGGCATCGCGATATGCATGTAGAACAAATTTCTGCTAAATTCAAAGCCCAGGATGGAGTAGATATAGTAACTAGCAGTTCTAGTGATATTAATAAAGTAAAAGAATTTCTTGCAGGTTATAAAGTACGTAATCACTATTTAATTTCAAGTGCGATTAAGTTATGTATGGTAGCTGAAGGAACAGCAAATTTATACCCATGTTTTTCACAAACTATGGCTTGGGATACTGCTGGAGGTCATGCTATTTTAAGAGCAGCAGGAGGAGATATTTCATTATTTTATGAAAATAAGCCATTATTATATAATAAAAGCAATTTTGTTAATCCCTATTTCGTAGCGAAGGGATTAGAATTATAAATAGACTAATTATTATATAACTGCTTAAAATAATGTTTGGAACTTAGTAGTTGATTTTTAATAACAAGTTGATACAATACTTTAAGTTAACAATTTTATAATATAGTGATGCAGAATTTTACAAGCACATTATTTTCTTATCATTTTTCCTATTTTGGCGCCTGGCGCTAAAATAAACCACTACTCACACCCACATTTCAGAAATATTTTAAAACAAGCAATAAATGAATGTTTGTTATATTAACTCATAAAGTTTTGGAGTAGAAAATGCTTAGGAATTTATTAATTATATTAACGTTATTTTTTAGTACGTTTTTGCAATCATCAGCAGAAGATAAAGTACTTATCACCATTAATCAATTTGTTAATCATCCTGCACTTGATGCTGTTACAAAAGGTGTTGAACAGAGTTTAAAAGATAGGGGTATTATGCCTGATAAAGCAGAAATTAGGATAGATAATGCTCAAGGAAGTATTACTAATGCTGTGCAGATTGCTAAACATCAAGTATCTTTAAATCCTACTGTAATGGTTGCGGTTGCTACGCCTTCAGCTCAAGCTGATTTAAAGGTGAAAAAAGATAATATATTATTAGCATTTGGAGCTGTAACTGATCCTGCCGCTGCAGGTTTGACTAATAGTCTAAATGTTATTGGAGTCAATGATCAGCCACCGATAACTGAGCTTATAAGCTATACTAGGAAAATTTTGCCTAAGGTTAAAACTATAGGAGTATTGTTTAACCCTGGAGAAATAAACTCTGTAAAAATGACAGAAAAACTTGAAGAAATAGCATTATCTAATGGTTTGAATATTGAAAAAGTTGGCGTTAATTCTTCTAGTAATATTAAATTGGCTGTGCAGCAATTAATTCCTAAAGTAAATTTGATTTATTTACCTCAGGATAATTTAGTGGTTTCTGCAATCGATAGTGTAATCCAATTAACATTAAAGGCAAAAATTCCGGTTATAGCAAATGACCCTAGTTTAGTTGCTCAAGGTGTGGTATTTGCTTTAGGATCTGATTATTTTCAAGATGGAATAAAATTAGGTAATATGATTGCAGATCATTTAAATGGGATAGCAATCGAAAAAAATATTACATCTTCTGGGGTAAGGGCATTTAAATTTAATGAAAAATCTGCTTTAAGCTTGGGGGTTGTTATTCCTTCTGAATTTAAATTAAAAGGAAGTAGTTATGAATGAGTTGCAGTTTTTGGGAACAGTCGAAATTGGGCTAATCTATGCCCTGATCACTATAGGTGTATATTTAACTTTTAGAATCATAGATTTTCCTGATTTAACAGTAGATGGTAGCTTTACTTTAGGGGCGGCTGTGGCAACAGTTATGATAGCAGCTGGTTATAATCCTTGGTTTGCTACTCTAAGTGCAATAATGGCAGGAAGCGTTGCAGGAATGATTACTGGTTATCTTAATGTAAGATGGGATATACTTGGTTTATTAGCTGGTATTTTAACTATGACAGCGCTTTATTCGGTAAATTTGCGGATCATGCAACGTCCGAACATTGCTATTATTGATGAACCTACAATCTTTCTTAATGATGCAATTATTCTAACTAGTTTAATTATAGTAGTGATTATAATTGCCATATTAACTAGATTTTTTTCAGCAGAATTTGGTCTTGCAGTTAGAGGAGCAGGAATGAATCCAACAGTCAGTAGAGCGTATGGTATTAATGTTGGTATGGTGAAAATCATTATGCTGGCCTTAAGTAATGCTATTGTGGCTTTAGGTGGAGCTTTATTTGCACAGTCTCAAGGCTTTGCTGATATTTCTATGGGTAGCGGCACGGTGATTATAGGATTAGCTTCAGTAATTATAGGGGAAGCTATATTTTTAAATCCTAAAAAGATTATTTTAGTGTTGATTGCGTGTGTTATAGGCTCAATAATTTATCGTATTGCTGTAGCTTTTGCACTTAATGCACATGATATAGGCTTAGAGGTATATGATCTTAACTTAATTACCGCAATAATAGTGGCGGTTACAATGATTCTTCCTAAGTTAAAAAAACGTTGGAGTAAAAAATGATAGAGTTACAGGATATCAAAGTTATATTCAATCAAGATACTCAACTTGAAAATAAAGTTCTAAAAAACATAAGTTTTAAAGTAGAGGAAGGAGATTTTGTCACCATTATAGGCGGTAACGGTGCCGGCAAGTCTACATTAATGAATGTTTTATCTGGAGACATTATGCCAAATAATGGCAAAGTAATTATTGATAATCAGGATGTGACCGGGTTCTCAATTGAAAGAAGATCGGGTATGGTTGCTAGAATTTTTCAAGATCCAATGATAGGAACGTTTTCTGGCTTAACTATTGAAGAAAATATGAGTATAGCATTTAAGCGTGGTAAAAATAGAAGTTGGAAGCATAGTTTAACTAATGAACTAAGAGAAAAATTTCGTGAGGCATTAAGCGAGATAAACATGGGATTAGAAATGCGACTTAAAGATGAAGTTGCTTCGTTATCCGGTGGTCAACGTCAAGCACTAAGCTTAGTTATGGCCACTATCCAAAACTGTAAGATTTTATTATTAGATGAGCATACAGCTGCCCTTGATCCTAAGATTGCTAAAGTGATCTTAAATCTTACAAAGAAGATTATTGAAAGGCATAAACTAACGGCTTTAATGATTACTCATAGTATGAATCAGGCTTTGGAATATGGTAATCGTACTATTATGATGTATCATGGTAAAATTGTAAGAGATATGTATGGAAAAGCTCGTAACAAGCTGTCTCCTGACGATTTAGTTAAATATTTTGATCTATAAAAATATAAATTTCTGGTTATTCGTATAAACCTTTTTGTAACTGTGATTTTATATTTTTAATTGCTTGAATCGTGGATTTTATAGAATTCATGAGTTCTTTAGGTATTATTTCTTCAGTGGTTTGAGGTGAAATAGAAGCTGATAATTTTTGCGGTTTTTCTGCAAGATGAATTTTTACTCCATTAATGGTAAGACCTTTTTCATATAATAAAAATTTTATATTTTCGATAGTCTGAATATCTTGAGGAGAATAATAACGTCTGCCATTATTTTTGTATGGTTTAATTTGTTTGAATTTTTTTTCCCAAAAGCGCAAGACATGCGCTGGTATATCTAGAGCACTGCTAACTTCACCAATAGTTTTATATGCAGAGGGTGATTTATGTTGCATCAGTATTTTTATTTATAATATTTTTTAAGTTATCGGAGGCACGAAAGCTTATAGTTTTTCTTGCATGAATTATAGCTTCTTTTTTAGTCTTCGGGTTACGCCCTATACGTTGTTTTTTATTAAGCACAGTAAGAGTACCAAAATTGGTTAATTTTACATTGCCGGTATCTTCTAAACCTTCAATAACACTATTAAAAAATTGGGTTACGATTTTATCAGATTCAGTTATGGATAAACCAATTTGTTTATGCACTTCTACTGCTATATCGTTTCTAGTAATAGTTTTTTCTGTCATAATTTACCATTTAAGTAACATTGAGCCCCAAGTGAATCCGCCACCAGCTGCAGTGAACATCACTAAATCTCCTCTTTTTAATTTACCTTGGCTACAATGATTGTACAATGCTAAAGGTATAGAGGCTGCTGAAGTATTTGCATGATTTTGTAATGTTATCACAATTTTATCTATAGGAAATTTTAACTTAGTGGCAATAGCTTCTATTATTCTAACATTAGCTTGATGAGGGATAATCCAATTTACATCATTAACAGATATCCCTAAAGACGAAAGAATATTATTCATAGAGCTGCTCATATTTTCTACTGCATGTCTGAACACTTCTTTACCTTGCATCATAATATACCCAGGAGTTTCTTGAGTACAGACTTGCCCGCTTGTGTAAAGAATATCTTTTAGATGACCATCAGCAAATAATTCGGATTTAATAATACCACTATCACTATTTTGATCGTTTTTAGTAAGGATTACAGCACCTGCGCCATCGCCAAATAATACGCATGTACCTCTATCTTCCCAATTTAATATTTTAGACATTTTATCAGCGCCTATAACTAGGATAGTAGAGGATGATCCAGATTGGATCAAATTATTTGCAACAGATAAAGCATATAAAAATCCAGAGCATACGGCTTGCAGGTCAAAGGCATATGCATTTTTTAGATCTAATGCTGCTTGTACTTTAACAGCTACAGAAGGAAAAACTTGATCTGGTGTAGTAGTAGCAACTATAATAGCATCAATTTTTCTCGCTATTTCTGGGTGTGCCGAGATTGCTTGTTTTGCAGCCTGGATAGCCATGTAAGATGTAGATTCTTCTTCATTTGCAATATGTCTATTTTTTATCCCCGTACGTGTAAAAATCCATTCATCTGAAGTGTCAACAATCTTAGCAAGTTCGTTATTTGAAACAATTTTTTTAGGTAAATATGCGCCACAAGATAGTATAAAAGATTTTATATTGGTCATTATGATAGACTATTTATATCTAGAAGTTCATCTGCAATTTGTTTGTTAATGTTAGCATGAGCAAGTTCGTATGCCACTTTTATTGCATTTGCAAAGCCAATATGGTCCATAGATCCATGACTTTTCACTACTATACCATTTAAACCTACAAACATTGCGCCATTATAGTATCTATGATCAGCTGTTATGGTTAATTTTTTTAATATAGGACGTATTAATAAATAAGCTAATTTAGCAAATAATGAGCTAGAAAAAGCTTGTTTTAAGAAGTGCTTGTATAATTTTACAGATCCTTCAATAGCCTTTAATGCTACATTACCAGAAAAGCCATCAGTTACAATTACGTCCACTATACCTTCAGTAATATTATTTGCTTCAATATAGCCATGAAAATTAATGGGTAAAAGTGTTTCTTTAAGCATTGTATTTGCTAGTCTTATAGAATCTTTACCTTTTGTTTCTTCTGAGCCAATGTTCAGTAAGCCAATTTTCGGTTTATCTATACCTAAGATAATTCGTGCAAAAGCTTCACCCATAATAGCAAATTCAAATAAATTAGTGGCATCACATTCCACATTCGCACCAAGATCAAGCATAACTATACGCCCCTTAGTAGAAGGCATGATAGCAGCAATTGCAGGCCTACTAATTTGTGGTAAAGTTCTAAGTGATACTTTAGACATTGCCATTAACGCTCCAGTATTACCTGCGGAAACCATAGATGCTGCTTGGCCAGTTTTAACAGCATTAATTGCTAATTGCATACTAGATTCACGTCCCATCCTAAGTGCTATTGATGGTTTTTCATCTGCAGTTACTACTTGCGATGTGTGAATGAGTTCAGAATGAGAGCTTAATAAAGGAGATTGGTCTAATAAAGGCTGAATGACGTTTTTATCTCCAAAAATTTTGAAAAATATTTTATTTTGAGGGGTAGATTTTAATATTAATTCAGCTCCCTGAATAACAGATTTAGGAGCTTGATCTCCACCCATCCCGTCTAAAGCTATTACAATTTCGTTCATTGGAGAACTATTATGCATTAAATATATTTAAACTAATTATTTTCCTTCTTGGTCTTCTTCTGAAGAAGTATTTTTTGGTGCAATAACTTGTTTACCTTTATAATATCCATCAGTTAAAGAGATGTGATGTGGTAATGTATATTCACCAGTAGTAGAATCAGTAACTATATTAATGGGAGATAAAGAATGATGAGATCTTCTCATATTCCTTTTTGACGTTGAAGTTTTTCTTTTTGGTACTGCCATGTTTATATCCTTAATAAATAAGTTGCTTTGATATATAAATAATTTTATATTGTATGTAAATATAAAATTGTTTAATTATTAATAGTAACCATTATAGCGCATTTTACTCAATCGTAAAGATATGTCTGTCAAAATAAAAACCTTTTTCTTAGTATTAATTGTCATTAGCTCGCTAAACTCTTGCTTTAAAAAGGTTGCTATTCATGGTTATCCTGAGGATGAAACATTAGTTACTAAATTAAAAATTGGGTCTACTACTAAAGAAGAAGCCATAACTTTATTAGGAGAGCCAAGTACAAAATCTACATTTAATCAGGATATATGGTATTATATTTCTATTAAAATGGAAGCTGTAGGTTTCCTTAAGGCAGATATAGTACAAGAACAGGTGATGCAGCTGAATTTCCAAAATGATAAGCTTCAAGAAATTATATTTTCGGATAGTTCTACTAAAAAGAAAATTGTATTTAATAAAGAGAAATCATTGGTAGAAGGTGATGATACTGGTGTGCTCAAGGACTTTTTCCATAATTTCGGGCGTTTCAACAAAGCTCTAAAACGTTAAAATAGCTATAGTTTTTAGTTTAATTTTATTTGTAAGTAAAAAAAACTTTACGTTACATAATAAAGAAAGTTACTATTACCTTATAATTAGGTCAGTTTAATTAGGTATAAATGTTCAATTTATTTAATAAAGAAACCGAGGAGAATGGGCTAACACTAGAAGCACCTGTTCCTAATTTTATTCCTTATGCCTGCCATTATAATAATAATACCATTTTGACAAAAAATGGGGAATTATTACAGACTATTAAAATAGTTGGTTTTACTTATGAAACTTTGGGTGGAGTTAGCTTAGGCTTGCGTGATACTGTTAGAAAAGCTGTTTTAGAGCGTATACGTTCTTCTAACTTAGCCTTAACATTTCATACCGTGCGACGTAAGCATAGCTTAGATACTCATCCTACATTTCCTTTATTTTTTGCTCAAAAATTGCATGAACAATGGGTGAGAAAAAATAGTTGGGATGATAAATATATTAATGAGTTATATTTAACCGTGATTCATTCAGGCTTATCTCTAAAATTAAATTCTTCAGATACAGTAAAATATTTTATTTCTAATAAGCTCTATCAAGATCATATTGATTATCTTGATGAGGCCTATAAAGACCTAGATAAGACAGTTTTGAGCCTATTAGAAGCTTTATCGCATTATGGTGCTATTAGACTAGGGCTGGTTCTGCATCCAGATTTAGGTTATACTTCGGATCTTTTGAAATTTTTTAGTAAAATAATTCATTTAGAAGAAAATGATATGCCTGTACCGATGGCTGATTTATCTAGGTATTTGGCTAAATATAAGATCGCTTTTGGTAATAACTCTTTGGAAGTAAGGAAAAGTAATGGTAAATTCTTTGGTTCTATTTTATCAGTAAAAGCTTATCATGATGTGTCTGCCGCCGTTATAGATAAATTCTTACAATTACCTCAGCAATTTGTAGTAACGCAGACTATTAACTTTATTAATAAAAAGGCAGCATTAAAGGATTTTTTATATCAGAATTATATTTTAGATGTTAGTGGAGATACTGAATTTAAACAGGTAATAGGTTTGGACACTTTATTAGACAACTCTAAAACTTCTCAAGTTGATTATTGTGAGAGTCAATTAACTATAATGGTTATAGCTGATAACTTAATAGAGTTGGAACAGAGGATAAAAGATGCAGCTAAAGTATTATTTGACATTGGTTTACCTGTCGTTAGGGAAGATTTGAATTTAGAACATTGTTTTTGGTCGCAGCTGCCAGGTAATTTTAGTTACATTACTAGAAGTAGTCCTATGTCTACATCCATTATAGCTGGTATGGCCTCATTACATAATTTTCCTGTAGGCTCATTAACTTCAAAATGGGGGGAAGCGATTACTTTGCTTAAAACAGCTTTGGGAACTCCATATTTCTTTAATTTTCATGTTGGCGATATAGGTCATACTATTATAGTTGGGCACGATGGATCAGGGAAAGTAACGTTAATGAATTTTTTATTGAGTGAGTCTTTGAAACTTAGGCCTAATGTTTTATACTTAGATATTCAAATGGAGTCTGAGATATTTATTAAAGCTCTGAGCGGAAAATATTTAACTTTCTCAGTAAAGCCTACTGAAAATGCTATAAGATTTAATCCCTTACTCCTTGAAGATACTCTAAGAAATAGAGAATTTCTTCGTTATTGGTTACTATACCTAATGGACAAGTATGTAGATAATGAACAATTGGAAGAATATACCGCTGCCGTTACCGCAGCCGTGGATATTATTTATGGATTGCCCGTTAAGGACAGAAGGCTATCTAATGCAGGTAATTTTTTTAATTTACCAGCATTTACCGAAATTAATAAATCAATCCTTAAAAAACTCTCCAAATGGTACGGTAAAGGTAAATATGCCCATATATTTGATAATGATCATGATGATTTGACTTACAGTAATAACATTTTAGCTATCAATATGTTTGATATTGTTGATACAGACATTGCTTTTAACTTACCCATTATGTTTTATTTGATTCACTTTTTCAGAGTAAATTTTGTGGGTGAGAGATCGATTTTAGTAGTAGCTGGATGTAATAGGTTATTTGGAAATTTATATTTTGAAAAAAACCTGCCAGCAATATTAGATGGTTTGACAGCTGATAATTCGATTTTACTTGGTTGTGCGTCCTTTAGTAGGAGAAACGTGACGGTAAGTGATATTATAGGTCAAGTGTATCAAGATAAGATGGCAACTAAAATATTTTTACCAGATGAGACTTCCTACACTAACCTTAAACGTGTATTTAAATTAAGCGAACAGGAAAGTATGTATTTAGAAGCTCTAGAGTCATCAAAGCGGCAATTTATTATTCGTCAGTCTGATGTTTCAATTATTTCTGAGATGAATTTAAAAGGTATGGATTTGGAACTGGCTATACTAGCTTGCAGTTCTGAAGAAGATAAACAAAAGTTGCGCGATATTATTGCAACATATGGTGAAGCTAATGATGCTTGGATTAGAAAATTATATGAGCTGCAATCTAAGTAAGATAGTTTGATTAGGAAGAAATTTAAAATTTTGAAACTAATTTTTAATAAAAATATATTTTATATTTATTATTCGTACGTTATATCATATATAAAAATGGATAGTAGATTTTTTTGCAATAATCACAACATTTAGTAGTTGAAAATAAAAAAAATACTATATATTCTAATATATATAGACATTTTTCTTAGCGATGTCTGCCTTAAGTGCAGAGGTGTATAATCGAAATGTTCTACTGCTCTATAAAATAAAAGTTAATTTTTTAATAGGTGTTTTATGAAATTCAACATAAAAATTGATCCAGCAAATAATGCTAAACTTTCAGAATTTGGTAAAGCAGTACTAAGAGATAGATATTTATTAGAGGGTGAAGATTTTCAAGATTTGTTTGCTAGAGTTGCAAGTTATTATGCAGATGATCAAAAACATGCTCAACGTTTATACAATTATATTAGTAATTTATGGTTTATGCCTGCTACTCCAGTTTTAAGTAATGGTGGAACCAATAGAGGTTTGCCTATTTCTTGTTACTTAAATGAAGCTTCTGATAGTTTAGAAGGTATAGTGGACCTATGGACAGAAAATGTATGGCTAGCAGCCAGAGGTGGAGGAATCGGAAGCTATTGGGGTAACTTAAGGTCTATTGGTGAAAAAGTAAGAGGGAATGGTAAAACGTCTGGTGTTATACCTTTTATATGTGTTCAAGATTCTTTAACTTTAGCTATTTCACAAGGAAGTTTAAGGAGAGGGAGCTCTGCCTTATATATGCCTGTTCATCATCCGGAAATTGAGGAATTTATTGATATTAGACGCCCAACAGGTGGAGATCCGAATCGTAAAGCGCTTAATATTCATAATGGTGTAGTTATTACTGATGAATTTATGAATGCTGTGGAAAAAGGTGAAGACTGGCATTTGCGCAGTCCCCATAATGGTAATATTATGGGCACTATAAAGGCTCGTGATTTATGGATTAAAATCCTTACCACTCGTATTGAAACAGGTGAGCCTTATTTATTATTTATTGATACAGTGAATAAGTATATACCTGAACATCATAAAAAATTAAATTTATTAGTTAAAACTTCTAATTTATGTAACGAAATAACTTTGCCTACAGGCACTGATCATTTGGGTAATGAGCGGACTGCCGTATGTTGCTTATCTTCATTAAATTTAGAGTATTATGATGATTGGTGCGAAAATAAATCATTTATTACTGATGTGATGAGCTTTTTGGATAATGTATTACAAGATTTCATCGATAATGCGCCTGACTCTATGAGTAGAGCTAAATATTCTGCTATGAGAGAGCGTAGTGTTGGGTTAGGTGTGATGGGATACCACTCTTTCTTGCAAGCTCATAATACTCCTATGGAATCAGTGATGGCCAAAGTTTGGAATAAGAAAATTTTTGAGCATATTAAGAAAGAAGTAGATAAGGCTTCTATAGATATAGCTAAAGTAAAAGGACCATGCCCAGACGCAGCTGACTGTGGTGTAATGGAAAGATTTAGTAATAAAATGGCAATTGCTCCTACGGCCTCCATATCTATTATTGCTAATAATTCTTCTCCTGGTATTGAACCTTATGCAGCAAACAGTTTTACTCAAAAAACTCTATCAGGATCATTTATAGTACGTAATAAAAATTTGCTGCAATTGCTTGAGAAGAAAGGCATGAATACTGAAAAAATTTGGTCTTCTATTGCGACTCATGAAGGTTCAGTACAGCATTTGGATTGTTTGACTCAAGAAGAAAAAGATGTTTTTAAAACAGCACAAGAATTAGACCAAAGATGGTTAATTGAACTTGCTGCTGATAGAACTCCTTATATTTGCCAAGGTCAGTCATTGAATATATTTTTACCTGGGAATGTCAGTAAACAATATTTACATGATGTGCATTTTAAAGCATGGAAAAAAGGAGTTAAGGGCATGTATTATGCAAGATCTACTTCATTGCAACGTGCAGAAAAAGTTGCTCATAAGGTAGTAGGACAAGAATTAGCCAATGACCTGACTAATAAAGGGAATGAGAATAACAAATACGAAGAATGTTTAGCATGCCAGTAATAATTAGATAAACTTTAAGGAGTAAAAAATGCCACTTTTAGACGCAAAACCAATTTATAAACCTTTTCTTTACCCATGGGCATATGATGCGTGGTTAATGCAGCAAAAGATTCATTGGTTGCCAGAAGAGGTGCCCCTAGCAGATGATGTTAAAGACTGGAAACATAATCTTACTCCGGGGGAAAAACATCTTTTGACTCAAATTTTTCGCTTTTTTACGCAAGCTGATATTGAAGTTAATAATTGTTATATGCGTAATTATTCAAAAGTATTTCAACCAACCGAAATCCAAATGATGTTAGCAGCTTTTTCTAATATAGAGACCGTACATATTGCTGCTTATTCGCATTTATTAGATACTATTGGTATGCCAGAAACTGAGTATCAAGCTTTCTTAAAATATAAACAAATGCGTGATAAATATGATTATATGCACAAGTTTAATGTTGATAGTAAAGAAGCTATTGCTATAACTTTAGCAGTATTCGGTGCATTTACAGAAGGTTTACAGCTTTTTGCTTCATTCGCTATTTTATTGAATTTCCAACGTTTTAATAAAATGAAAGGTATGGGCCAAATTGTTACTTGGTCTGTGCGGGATGAAACTCTGCATACTAATTCCATTATTAAATTGTTTAGAACTTTTATTCAGGAATATCCTGAAGTTTGGACTGAACAAGTGCGTAGTCAAATTTATGAAGCATGTGCTACTATTGTGCATTTTGAAGATGCCTTTATAGACCTTGCTTTTGAAGTAGGAGACATAGAAGGATTGACAGGGCGTGAAGTAAAGCAGTATATTAGGTTTATTGCTGATAGAAGGTTGATGCAACTTGGGTTAAAAGAAATTTATCTAACTGATAGTAACCCGTTACCATGGTTAGATGAGATTCTAAACGGGGTTGAGCATGCTAACTTTTTTGAAAGCAGGGTAACAGAATATTCTAAAGCTGCCACTACTGGTACGTGGGAGGAAGTATTTGAAAGGATGGATGAAGAATGCCGAGTTTCGACATAGTATCTAAGACAGATTTACAAGAAGTTGAAAATGCGGTGCAATCAGTAAAAAAAGAAATCGCTCAACGTTATGATTTTAAGGGTAGTGCTTCTAGTATTGAACGCAAAGAAGCAGAGATTACAATTATTGCTGATGATGATTATAAGTTAAACGCAATCCATGATCTCCTTAAAGTACATATTACTAGACGTAAAATAGATGCTAAAGCTTTAGAATTTGAAAAAGAACAGAAAGCTTCAGGTAATACTTTGCGGCAAATAGTTAAAGTTAAACAAGGTATCGATAGTGATACCGCTAAGAAAATCATTAAAGAGATTAAAGCTCAGAAATTTAAAGCTCAAGCTTCAATAAGGGGTGAAGAAGTACGTGTTGAAGGCAAGAAAAGAGATGATTTGCAGGAAGTTATTGCTTTTGTTAAGGGCTTAAAAATAGATTTGCCATTACAATTTATTAACTTTCGAGATTAGTGCAAACTAGTGGCTTCGGCCTCCACCTTTTTTTGCAAATATACCAAAACCCTCTAAATTAGCTGCACTTAAAAGGCCAGGAAGTATGTTTCCTAAGTTGGTTGCCTTACCAAACACGCCTGGTAGATGATATTTTTCAAAAAGTACTTCCGATGAAAGTAATGATGCAAATGGAAAAAACATATTTAATGTAGGGCTTTGAGATACATCTTCTAAGGTTCTTTGCATATTGCAAAATCCCATATTAGAAGGATTCCATAATGAATCAAATATTGTTCCACCTTCACCACCTGACATAATTTTCTCACTATTGATTTGTTTAAACTTATGCTATTTTAATTATTTAAGAATTAGATTAATAAATGGTTAAAAACGTAAGAATTAAATCAAATGGCTAGAAAAAACTTAAATAAAGATATGACACTGTTAGAGCATTTTTTAGTGTTAAAAACAAAATTATTATGGTCGGTATTGGTATTTCTGGCAGTTTTTGCTGTATGTTATTATTACATTGAAGATATATATCGTTTTTTATTGCAGCCACTTGTTGATTATTATCAAAATAAAGGGGAACAGCGTAATTTGATTTATACAGGCTTAACCGAGGCCTTTTTTACTTATTTGGAGTTGGCTTTTTACAGTGCTTTACTCATTTCTTTTCCATTTTTTTTGTGTCAAATTTATCTGTTTATAGCTCCAGGCTTGTTAAAAAAAGAAAAGATGGTGATAGGCCCATATATGCTTATTACGCCAATATTATTTATTTTCGGTATAATTTTTGTATATCAATTTGTTTTTCCTGCTGCTTGGTCCTTTTTATTGAGTTTTGAAACGCCACAGATTCCTGATACAATGCCGATCAAGTTAGAGGCTAGGGTTAGCGAATATTTATCTTTAGTTATTCAATTAATAATGGTTTTTGGAGTGGCTTTTCAGTTACCAGTGATTATTACATTATTTGTACGAATGGGATTAATTTCTATAGATACTTTGGTAGCTAAAAGGAGATTGGCAATAATTGTTATTTTTGTAATTGCCGCTATCGTAACACCACCAGACGTTTTTAGCCAAATTGGTCTTGCTTTAGTTTTAATTTTACTATACGAATTATCGATCTTAGCTTGCAAAATGATGGCAAAAAAATAGGTAAAATTTATGCATGATATTAATTGGATCAGAAATAATCCTGAAGAATTTAACCAAGGATTGATTAAGCGCAGCTTCAAGCCTTCATCTGGAGAAGTCGTAGAAATTGATGAACAACGTCGTAAGTTAATTACAGAGTTGCAACAGCTACAACAAGAACGCAATAATAAATCAAAAGAAATTGGTCATATTAAGGATAAGTCAGGTAGTGAATTTACTAATGCTAAGAAAGCAGTAGAGGTCATAAATAATGATATTGAAAAGCTTAACCATAAAATTGAAGAATTAGAATCAAAATTAAGAGCTGTTTTAGAAGTTTTGCCTAATCTTTTAGAAGATGATGTACCCGTAGGTGCTGATGAAAATAACAATGTAGAAGTAAGAAAATGGGGCGCTTTACCTAAATTTGATTTTCAACCTAAGCAGCATTTTGAACTTGGTGAAAATTTAGGAATGATGGATTTTGAACAAACAGCTGTTATTTCAGGGAGCAGGTTCGTTACTTTAAAAGCTGATTTAGCAAGAATGGAGCGAGCGCTAGCAAATTTTATGTTAGATATTCATACTAAAGAGTATGGGTATATGGAAGTCTCACCACCAGTATTGGTTAGGGATCAAGCTATGTATGGGGTAGGACAGTTACCCAAATTTGCTGAAGACTCTTTTCAAACTACTAACGGTTATCGTTTAATTCCAACTTCAGAAGTATCGTTGACTAATTTAGTAGCTGGTAAAATTATCAATCAAGCAGAGCTTCCATTAAGATTTACTGCCTTTTCTAATTGCTTTAGATCTGAAGCTGGTAGCGCTGGTAAAGATACACGTGGCATGATTCGTATGCACCAATTTAGTAAAGTTGAGTTGGTTTGTATTAGTGATCAAGAAAATTATTATAAAGAATATGAGAAAATGTTAAATGCCGCGGAAGAGATTTTAAAGCGATTAGAGTTACCATATAGAGTAATGTTATTATGCTCAGGTGATACGGGTTTTTCATCAGCGAAAACTTTTGATTTAGAAGTTTGGTTACCTGGTCAGGATAAATATCGCGAAATTTCCAGTTGTTCAATTTTTGGCCAATTTCAGGCTCGAAGAATGAAAGCCAAGTATCGCGATCAAAATAAGGAAACTAATTACTTATTTACTATAAACGGTTCAGGGCTAGCAATTGGCAGAACTATTGTAGCAATTTTAGAGAATTATCAAAATGCTGATGGTTCAATTACTATTCCGCAAGTGCTTAGATCGTATATGAATGGTCAAGAAAAAATACTATAATTTGTTCTTGTTTTTCTCAAAATAATCTATAGCCATATCTAAATCTTCTTGGACATCAACGCTAATAGGGTGGTCATTAACTACGGTTACATTTATAGTCATGTCATTTTCTAGAGCACGTAATTGCTCAAGTTTTTCTAATAACTCAAGAGGAGATGGAGGCAAATTGATAAATTTTTTTAATGATTCTCTCTTAAAAGCATATATCCCTAAATGTTCGTAATATGGATTGGAATTATAGGGGATAGCTTCACGAGAAAAATACAAAGCTTGGCCCCAAGTTTTTTCTAGGTCTTTAAAAGAAATAGCCACTTTAGTAACACTTTTCATGGCGATTTTATCTGGAGCGGTTAATTGAGTAACTAAAGTATTTATGTCAGCTTTTGATTTTTGGTCAAATTTATGTAAAGTCCTAATGGAATCAGCATGAATAAAAGGCATATCGCCTTGTAAGTTAATTACAAAATCTAAGTTTTTATGTGGATCAACTTTTTCTAATGCTTCAAATATTCGGTCGGAACCAGATTGATGATTCGGATCAGTCATTACACATTTTGTGTTGTAATTTTCTAGTATTTGTAAAATCTCATATGAATCGGTAGCTACTACTACTTCACCAATATTGGCTTCTTTAGCGCGATCAACTACATGGCAAATCATTGGTTTGTTTCCGATTGTTAGTATAGGCTTGTTTGGCAATCTAGTTGCTTTTAATCTTGATGGTATAAAGATGCAGGTATTTGTCATAATTTAGATTAAATGTGAATAATTCATTGCTTTTATAATATAGTATGTATAATAAAGGAAAACTTAATAGTTTAAATCTTTTTTTTAAGATATTGAATGTTTATAGTTGACAACTATAGGAATTTTTATCATACAAGAAAGGGCTTTTCTATAATGTGCAATGTGCCCGTAGCTCAGCCGGTAGAGCAACTGACTTTTAATCAGTAGGTCACAGGTTCAAATCCTGTCGGGCACACCAATCTAAAATTTGTGTTTATAAATTTTTTATGCTAATAATTAATTTATTAAAAAGGTTATAGAAATGTTTAGTGAAGTACCAAATTACATTGTGCAATATTTGCCTATTTTAGTTTTTTTAGGTTTAGCCACAGTTTTATCTACAATTATGATTTGTATACCTTTTTTCCTGGCAACACATAAACCGGATGCTGAAAAACTTTCTAGTTACGAATGCGGTTTTGAGCCTTTTAGTGATGCTAGAGGTAAGTTTGACGTTAAATTTTATTTGGTAGCAATATTATTTATAATTTTTGACATCGAGATAATGTTTTTATTCCCATGGGCAATTACTTTAGGAAAAATAGGCCTATATGGTTTTTGGTCGATGATAATATTTTTATTTATTTTGACCGTTGGTTTTTTCTATGAATGGAAAAAGGGAGCTCTAGATTGGTAATGAGTAAAACGCAACTACAATCTTCTTTAGATCAAGATGCTATTCTTTCAGAATTTAATGATAGTATAAATAATCGAGGCTATGTTTTAACTAAGCTTGAGGATGTTGCAAATTGGGCTAGAGCAGGTTCATTATGGCCAATGACTTTCGGTTTAGCTTGTTGTGCTGTAGAAATGATGCAATGCGCGGCTAGTAGATATGATATGGATCGTTTTGGATTATTGTTTAGGCCTAGTCCTAGACAGTCAGATTTGATGATTGTATCAGGAACTTTAACTAATAAAATGGCTCCAGCGTTACGTAAGGTTTATGATCAAATGGCAGAGCCTAGATACGTAATTTCAATGGGCAGTTGTGCCAATGGTGGAGGATATTATCATTACTCTTATTCAGTAGTACGAGGATGTGATAGAATAGTGCCTGTAGATGTATATGTTCCGGGATGTCCACCCACTGCTGAAGCTTTATTGTATGGGATAATGGTGTTGAAACGAAAAATTCAGCGCTCAGGAAGAATCAATAGATAGTAATTGTATTTATATAATGGAAGAAAAAAAACTAGAGATCTTATCTTCTTTATTAACAAAAAATTTTGGTAAAGCAATTTCTTGTGACTGCATACCGGGATTTATCGTTATAAAATTAAATGATCGAAATAAGCTAAAGCTTATATTATCTATGCTTAAAGAGGATGAGAGATTTCTTTGTACGGTCCTAACTGACTTATTCGCAGTAGATTACCCAGATAGGGTGAAAAGATTTGAGGTGTTATACAACTTATTAAGCTTAAGACATAATTTCAGAATAATATTACAAGTAGGCATCGCAGATAAAGAAATTATTGATAGTATTACTAGTATCTTCAGCTGTGCGGTATGGTATGAAAGAGAAGTATGGGATATGTATGGTATTAAATTTCATAATAATCCTGATTTAAGAAGAATATTAACTGATTATGATTTTGAAGGTCATCCTTTGCGTAAGGATTTTCCTCTTACTGGATTTAAAGAAGTGCGTTACGATATAGAAAAGAAAAAAGTAATATATGAACCAGTTAATTTAACTCAAGAGTTTAGAAATTTTGATTTTTTAAGCCCGTGGGAAGGTACTAAATACGTCTTACCTGGTGATGAAAAGGCTAAAGAGCAGAAATAAATGGAAACTAAAAATGAATTTAAAAGCGTAACATTAAATTTTGGCCCACAGCATCCAGCAGCACATGGTGTATTAAGACTAATTTTAGAATTAGATGGAGAAGTGATTACTAGGGCAGATCCTCATATTGGTTTATTGCATCGTGGGACTGAAAAACTAATTGAACATAAAACTTATCTACAAGCTATTCCATATTTTGATAGGTTGGATTATGTGTCTCCTATGTGTCAGGAGCATAGTTTTGCTTTAGCTGTAGAGAGGTTATTAAAATGCGAAGTGCCGATTAGAGCTCAATATATTAGGGTATTATTTAGCGAATTAACCAGGATATTAAATCATTGTTTGAATATTACTACCCAAGCACTTGATGTTGGTGCTACTACACCCTTATTATGGTTGTTTGAAGAACGTGAAAAAATCATGCAATTTTATGAACAAGTTTCTGGTGCAAGAATGCATGCTGCTTATTTTCGTCCTGGGGGAGTAACGCAAGATTTACCTTCCGGTTTGCTAGAAAAGATATCTGAATTTGCTGAAGGTTTTCCAAAAATCTTAGCTGATACTGAAACATTATTAACAGATAGTCGTATTTGGAAACAAAGATTAGTTGATATAGGCATAGTTACACCTGAACAAGCTCAAGATTGGGGATTTAGCGGTCCTATGTTAAGAGGGTCTGGTATACCTTGGGATCTGCGTAGGTCTCAACCATATGAAGTATATTCTGAACTTGAATTTGATATTCCAGTTGGTAAGAATGGTGATTGTTATGATCGTTATTTGATAAGGGTTGAAGAAATGTATCAATCTCTTAGAATTATTAAGCAATGTATCGAAAAAATGCCAGGAGGGCCAGTAAAAAGTTTAGACCGAAAAGTTGTTCCTCCTTCCAGATCTGAAATGAAACATTCGATGGAAGCATTGATTCATCATTTTAAATTATATACAGAAGGATATCATGTGCCAGCAGGAGAAGTATATGCTGCTGTAGAGGCTCCTAAGGGAGAGTTTGGGGTGTATTTAGTTGCTGATGGTACTAATTCACCATATCGTTGTCGTATTAAGGGGCCAGGTTTTGCGCATTTACAAGGTTTAGATTTTATGTCTAAGGGGCATATGCTTGCAGATGTAGTAACAATTATTGGTAGTTTAGATATAGTTTTTGGCGAGATTGATAGGTAAGTTTTAAATGGTAGATAGTAAAGAATTTGAGTTTACAAAGACGAATATGGCTAAAGCGAAAGAGGTTATAGCTAAATATCCTCCAGCAAATAAAGCAAGTGCAGTTTTACCATTATTGCATCTTGCACAGGAACAAATAGGAGGCTGGTTAACTAAAGAAGCTATGGATTATATAGCCAATATTCTTGAAATGGCACCAATTCGTGTATATGAGGTGGCTAGTTTTTATACTATGTATAATCTTAAGCCAGTAGGAAAATACCGTATTCAAGTTTGTGGTACCACACCTTGTTGGTTACGTGGTGCAGAGGAAATCATGACAGTTTGTAAAAAGGAATTAGGCATAGAAGAAGGCGAAACAACTTCGGATGGTATGTTCACTTTATCTGAGGTGGAATGCTTATGTGCTTGTGTCAATGCACCGGTTGTTCAAATTAATAACGACTACTATGAAGATTTGAATAAAGATAGTATGCGTAAAATAATCACTGCTCTTAAGCAAGGTAAAAAAATAAAATATGGTTCTCAAATTGGTAGATGTAGTTCTGAACCTAAGGAAAATTAATATATGCTAGCAGAAAAGGATAAAATATTTCTTAATTTATATGGGTTCTTAGGAGCTGATTTAGCATCTGCTAAAAAGCGAGGTGATTGGGATAATACCAAGAAATTTTTAACTAAAGATCGACTAGCGCTTATTGAAGAAGTTAAAAGCTCAGGATTAAGGGGTAGAGGAGGAGCTGGGTTTAATACTGGTATGAAATGGTCATTCATGCCGAAAGAAAAAATTAATCCGCATTATTTGGTTATTAATGCTGATGAAGGTGAACCTGGTACAGCCAAGGATCGTGATATTATGCGTCATGAACCACACAAATTATTAGAAGGAATTTTAATCGCGTGTTATGCGATTCAAGCGAATGTTGCTTATATTTATATTCGTGGAGAATTTTATAATGAAGCAATCCAGTTGCAAAAAGCAATAGATGAAGCATATGAAGCAGGTTTGATTGGTAACAATGCATGTAAATCTGGCTTTGATTGTGATATTTACTTGCATCGTGGTGCAGGTGCGTATATTTGTGGTGAAGAGACCGCATTATTAGAAAGTTTGAGTGGTAGAAAAGGTATGCCAAGGTTAAAACCACCTTTTCCTGCTGGTGTTGGTTTATATGGATGCCCTACAACAATTAATAATGTGGAATCATTAGCAGTGGTGCCAACGATTTTACGTAGGGGACCGGCCTGGTTTTCTTCTTTAGGTAAGGCAAATAATGTTGGTACTAAGCTGTTTTGTATTTCTGGGCATGTAAATAAACCATGCAATGTCGAAGAAGAGATGGGTATACCTCTTAAAGAATTAATAGAAAAATATGCTGGAGGTGTAAGAGGTGGATGGCAGAATTTATTGGCAGTAATTCCAGGGGGGTCGTCAGTACCATTAATTCCTAAATCTGTTTGTGAATATGTACATATGGATTTTGATAGTCTCAGAGCAGAAAACACTGCTTTAGGTACAGGTGGGGTAATTGTTATGGATAAATCTACCGATATAGTGTATGCCATAGCTCGATTAAGTAAATTTTATATGCACGAATCTTGTGGTCAATGCACTCCTTGTCGTGAAGGTACAGGTTGGATGTGGCGAGTGATGATGAGATTAGTGCAGGGGAATGCTAGGGTAGAAGAAATTGACAGACTCTTAGACGTTTCTAAACAAATTGAAGGCCATACAATTTGCGCTTTAGGTGATGCTGCTGCTTGGCCTATACAAGGGCTAATAAGACATTTTCGAGGAGAAATTGAACGCAGAATAATGCAGTATAATAAAAAATATAACGTAGTATAAAATTATGCCAAAATTAGTGATTAATGGAAAAACGATAGAAGTTGAGCAGGGGCTGACACTGATTCAAGCTTGTGAACTTGCTGGTGTAGAAATACCTAGATTTTGTTATCATGAAAAATTACGGGTTGCTGGTAATTGTCGAATGTGCTTAGTAGAAGTTGAGAAATCACCTAAACCGGTGGCCTCCTGTGCAATGCCAGTAGCAGAAGGTATGGTTGTGCATACAGACTCTCCTTTAGTGAAAAAGGCACGAGAAGGTGTTCTTGAATTTCTTTTAATAAATCATCCTCTTGATTGTCCGATTTGTGATGAAGGTGGTGAGTGTGATTTGCAAGATCAGACTCTAATGTATGGTCGGGGCACTAATAGATTTGCTGAAAACAAACGTGCCGTGGAAGATAAATATATGGGGCCTTTAGTTAAAACCCAGATGACCCGTTGTATACATTGTACTAGATGTATAAGATTTGTTAGTGAAATTGCTGGGGTAGAAGAATTAGGGGCAGTAGGTCGAGGGGAACATATGGAGGTTACAACATATGTAGAAAAATCTATCACTTCTGAATTGTCAGGTAATTTAATTGATATTTGTCCGGTGGGAGCTTTAACTTCGAAGCCATATGAGTTCAAGGCTCGAAGTTGGGAATTGCGTAAAACTGAATCTATTGATGTATTGGATGCTGTTGGTAGTAACATCAGAATAGATGTGCGTGGTAAGGAAGTAATGAGGATTTTGCCTAAGTTACATGAAGATATTAATGAAGAATGGATTTCTGATAAAACCAGATTTGCTTATGACGGCTTGCAAAATCAACGGTTAGATGTGCCAATGATTAAAGTGGAAGGAAAGTTACAACCCACCTCTTGGCCAGAAGCCTTAAAATTTTTGAAACAACATTTAAAATCTATAGTTGGCAATGAAATAGCAGCAATAGTGGGAGATTTAGTTGATGCTGAATCTATTATGGTTCTAAAAGATATTATGTTAGCATTAAAGACGCCTCATATTGATTGTATGCAAGAAGGAGCGAAAGTAGATTACAGTCATCGAGCTAATTATTTATTTAATACTTCAATTGCAGGTATCGAACAATCAGATTTGTGCTTATTAATTGGCGCTAATCCACGTTACGAAGCAACGTTAGTCAATGCGCGTATTAGAAAAAGATGGATGCGAGGTAATTATCCCGTATATTCTATTGGTTCACGCGATGATCTTACATATAATGTAAATAATTTAGGCGATGATCCTAAAATTTTACAAGATATAATCTCAGGTAAACATCCTTTAACTAAGCGATTACAAAATGCAAAGAATCCAATGTTAATTATTGGCAGTGGTGCATTAATGAGAGATGATTATAATGTAATTTTATATTTATGCAGTGAAATTGCCAAAAAATATGGCTTTGTAAAAGAAAATTGGAATGGGTTTAACATTTTACATACTGCAGCTTCAAGAGTTGCTGCATTAGATTTAGGTTTTGTACCGCAAAAAGGTGGGATGTATACTAGAGAAATTTTAGAAGCTGCTAAGAAACAGAAAATTAAAGCAGTATATTTACTTGGTGCTGATGAAATTGATACCGAAAAATTGAAAGATACTTTTGTAATTTATCAAGGTCATCATGGTGATAAATCAGCTCATATAGCTGATATTATTTTGCCTGGCGTAGCATATACAGAAAAAGAAGCTACATATGTTAACTTAGAGGGTAGAGTGCAACGTACAAATGCAGCAGTGTGGCCTCATGGTGAAGCTAAAGAAGATTGGTTGGTATTAAAAATGGTAGCAGATATCTTAAATATCAAACTTGCTTATCAAACTAAAGATGAGTTAAGAAAAAAAATGGGGAAAGTTTCTTCTACTTTTAACATATATGATAAAGTTGTTTCAGAAAAATGGTATGGTTGTGGTATAAAAGGTGAATTATTAAATCAACCAGTAACTAGTAGGAAGTTTAACTATTATTTTACTGATCCAATATGTCGAGCATCAAAAACTATGGCTAAATGTGTAGTAGAAATTTGGAATAATAAAGAAGTAGCATAAATATGGATGTATTATTGAATTACATTATAAGCTTATTGATAATATTAGGAAAAATAATTGTTATTACAATACCTCTAATTTTGTCTGTAGCATACCTGACTTTAGCAGAGAGAAGGATTATTGGCTTAATGCAATTAAGGCGTGGGCCCAATGTGGTTGGTATTTTTGGACTGCTTCAGCCAATTGCTGATGCAGTTAAATTATTATTTAAAGAGGTAATAATTCCGACCAATTCAAATAAATTTTTATTTATTTTAGCCCCAGCTATTACTTTTATTTTAAGTTTAATCGGTTGGGCTGTAATTCCTTTTAGTGATAATGGGGGTCTTGCTGATATCAATGTAGGTATTCTCTACTTATTAGCAATTTCATCACTAGGAGTATATGGTATTATTATTGCAGGTTGGGCAAGTAATTCTAAATATGCATTTTTTGGTGCAATTAGGTCTGCGGCTCAAATGATTTCCTATGAAGTTTCAATAGGGTTAGTAATTGTTTGCGTATTGTTGGCCACTGGTTCTTTGAATCTTAAAGAAATAGTTCTAGCTCAGCAGAATATGGAATGGTATATAAAATTACTATTATTTCCAATGATGATAGTATTTTTCATTTCAATTTTAGCTGAAACTAATCGATTACCTTTTGATTTGCCAGAAGCAGAAGCAGAGCTTGTAGCGGGTTATAATGTTGAATACTCATCTATTACTTTTGCTTTATTCTTTCTGGGTGAGTATGCTAATATGATTTTGACTAGTGCTACTACGGTTATTTTATTTTGGAGTGGATGGTTGCCCATAATAGATTTACCTATTTTTTATAACATACCATCTTTTATTTGGTTAATGCTAAAAATAACAATATTACTTTTTTGCTTTATATGGATTAGGGCATCTTTTCCAAGGTATAGATACGATCAATTAATGAGATTAGGATGGAAAATATTTTTACCATTAACTTTATTTTGGGTTGTATTAGTTTCAAGTGTATTATTAATTTTTGATAAGCTACCGCAATAGTTGGGTAATTGAATATGATGTTATTTAAACGTATTTTTAAAGCCTTTTTTCTAACAGAATTGTTAGCGGGTATGTTTATGACTTTGCGTTACCTTTTTAAAAAGAAAGTCACGATTAATTACCCTTATGAAAAAAATCCTCTTAGCGTAAGATTTAGAGGAGAACATGCATTACGACGCTATGCAAATGGTGAAGAAAGGTGTATAGCATGTAAATTATGTGAAGCAGTATGTCCTGCTCAAGCTATAACTATAGAAGCTGAAGCAAGGGAAGATGGAAGTAGAAGAACTACTAAATATGATATTGATATGACTAAGTGTATTTATTGTGGCTTATGTCAAGAGTCATGTCCAGTTGATGCAATTGTAGAAGGCCCAAATTTTGAATTTTCTACTGAAGGTCGTGAAGAATTATTTTATGATAAAGAAAAATTATTACGTAATGGCGAAATGTGGGAACAAGAGTTAGCAAATAAATTAAATGCTGATTATCCTTTTAGGTAAAGAATATTATGATTATATATGATTTGTTATTTTATATTTTTGCTTTCTTACTAGTTATAGGAGCGTTGACTACAATTACCGTAAAAAACCCAGTTTATTCAGTACTCTCTTTAATTTTTTCTTTTTTTAATACAGCAGGATTATTTGTTTTATTAGGAGCAGAATTCTTAGCGATGAGTTTGATTATAGTGTATGTTGGGGCAGTAGCAGTTCTATTTTTATTTGTAGTAATGATGCTGAATATTAAACTTACTGTTATTAAAGATATTATAATAAAGCATCGAATTTTATTACTAATTGTAGCTTTAATTTTACTGATCGATTTAGGAGCAGTAGTATACATATCTGTATATGAGAATAAAATGATGTTATTGCCGTCATTAGCTATAGATGAGTTTAGCAATGTAACTAATACTGAGTTAATAGGTAAAGTATTGTATACAAATTTTGCATTGTTCTTTGAATTGAGTGGCATAATTTTATTAGTAGCGATGGTAGGGTCAATAGTTCTTACTTATCGTCCGACAGATGGATTTATTAAAAAACAAGACATTAGCAAACAATTATTACGTACTAAAGAAAATGGTATGAAAATAGTTTCAGTTAAAGCTGGAGAGGGTGTGAATGCAATTTATAACAAGTAATGTATCAAGCATTGGCCTAATACATTTTTTAATTTTGGGTGCTATAGTATTTACTATTGGCATTTGTGGTATTTTCCTTAATAGAAAAAACATAATTATAATTTTGATTTCTATAGAGTTAATGCTATTAGCCGTTAATATTAATATGGTAGCATTTTCTGTTTATTTAGGTGATCTAGTTGGCCAGGTGTTTTCTATATTTATTCTAACTATAGCAGCAGCAGAAGCTGCTATAGGTTTAGCGTTACTAGTGGTGTATTATAGGAATCGCGGTAGTATTGAAGTAGATCAAGTTAATCAAATGCATGGTTGAATAAATGATAACGTATATTTTATTATTACCACTTATTGCTTCAATAGTTACCGGACTATTGTGTAATAAAGTATCGGATGCATTTGCACAAAGTTTTAATTCTATTTTATTAGTTATTACGGCAATCTTATCTATATTTGTATTTAATGACGTTGTTATATATGGACAAGTTTTAAGTATAGATTTATTTGACTGGATTGATTTAGGAAATCACATCTTAAAATGGTCGCTTTATGTGGATAGCCTTACTGCCATTATGTTAGTAGTGGTAACGGTTGTTTCAAGCTTGGTCCATATTTACTCTATTGGTTATATGCATGATGATGCCAATATACCAAAGTTTATGGCCTACTTATCGTTATTTACTTTCTTTATGTTAATGTTAGTTACTTCTAATAATTTGATTCAATTATTTTTTGGTTGGGAAGGAGTGGGGCTAAGTTCATATTTATTAATCGGATTCTGGTATCAAAAAAAATCAGCATGTAATGCTGCAGTAAAAGCTTTTGTGGTGAATAGGGTTGGGGATGTATTTTTTGCCATTGGAATTTTTAGCATATTTTTCATTTTTGATACCGTTATGTTCGAACAAATTTTTACTCAAGTTCCAACTTATAAAGATCTTTATTTATCTATTTTAGGAATAAAGTGTAATGCCTTAAACTTTATTGGTGTTCTACTTTTCATTGGTTGTATGGGCAAATCTGCGCAAATAGGTTTACATACATGGTTACCTGATGCTATGGAAGGACCAACTCCTGTTTCGGCTCTAATCCATGCTGCGACAATGGTGACAGCCGGTGTTTTTTTAGTGGCAAGATGCTCGCCATTATTTGAGTATGCACCTTTTGCGCGTGATATGATTACAGTTATAGGTGCTGTGACTTGTGTTTTTGCTGCTACTATTGCTTTAACCCAAAACGATATCAAGAAAATAGTAGCGTATTCTACTTGTAGTCAGTTAGGATATATGTTTTTTGCTTGTGGGGTTTCTGCGTATCCAGCCGCTATATTTCATTTATTTACTCACGCCTTTTTTAAAGCTTTATTATTTCTAGGATGTGGCAGTGTAATTCATGCTTTATCTGGTGAACAGGATATTACTAAAATGGGAGGCTTATGGAAAAAAATACCATTTACTTATGCTGTGATGTGGATAGGGTCGTTAGCACTTTGTGGTATTTGGCCATTTGCGGGTTATTATTCAAAAGATGCTATTATTGAAGCAGCTTATGCTTCAGGTACAGGAGTTGGAGAATATGCTTTTAGTATGGGAATATTCGCCGCAATATGTACAGCTTTTTATAGTTTCCGCCTAATATTTATGGTATTTCATGGTAAATCTAAGGTTTCATCTGAAGTCAGTAAACATATTCATGAACCATCATTAACTATGACTATACCTCTTACATTGCTATCAATAGGCGCTTTAATTACAGGAATAGTTGGTGAAAATATGTGGCATATATTATCACCAAATTTAGAATTCTGGCATAAATCACTTACTATTTTGTCCGAAAACAATGTTTTAGAAAAAATACATAATTTGCCTATTAGCGTGAAAGTAACGCCTCTTATAGCAGGTGTAATAGGCATAATTGTTTCTTATATATTCTATATAAAAAATACGCAATTACCAAAATTATTGGCATTTAAAATGCAATGGTTATACTCAGTATTGTACAATAAATATTATATTGATGAAATATATGACATGCTTATCGTTAGTAATGTAAAGAAATTAGCAAAAAATTTGTCTACAACATTTGAGTCTAGGATTATTGATGGTTACGGACCAAATGGTTTTGCACTAGTAGTAAGCCGAATAGCGGGCTATATTAGTAAAATCCAAACTGGGTATGTGTATCATTATGCTTTAGTAATGATATTAGGTTTTGTAATGTTGCTTACTTGGTATATGTTAATTTTTACTTAGAGATTGATAAGAATTATGCTTAGTTTTCCTTGGTTATCATTTACTATATTTTCTCCATTAATTGGGGTTATATTGATTTTATTTTTAGGAGATAACGAATCAGAAGATGGTATAAAATTCACAAAAATATCAGCTTTATTTACTTCAATCGCAACTTTGATTTTAACATTAAGTATAGCTGCATTTGTTTATGATAACCAAGACCCTTATGGAACCTTTCAACTTAAGGAACAAATAGTATGGTTTCAAGGATTAAATATTGAATATCATTTAGGAGTGGATTCTATTTCGCTTCCATTTATTATTCTTACTAGTTTGCTTACAGTAATTTGTGTTTTATGTAGTTGGCATTCTATCACTATAAAAATCAAAGAATATTTTATATTATTCTTAGTATTAGAAACTTTAATACTAGGAATATTTTTATCCTTGGATTTAATATTATTTTATTTCTTTTTTGAAGCGGTTCTTATACCAATGTTTATTATTATTGGAGTTTGGGGTGCGGAAAATAGAATTTATGCAGCATTTAAATTCTTTTTATATACTTTAGCTGGCTCTATATTATTTTTATTAGCCATAATTTATATCTATATTAAAACCGATACTACCAATATTATTTCTTTGACTCAACTTTTGCCACTATTCCCTCTGGAAGTGCAGAAATTATTATGGCTAGGCTTCTTCTTGGGATTCGCTATTAAAATCCCGATGTGGCCAGTTCATACATGGTTACCTGATGCCCACGTACAAGCTCCTACAGCAGGATCAGTGATTTTAGCTGGAATTTTATTGAAATTAGGTGGATATGGCTTCATTAGATTTTCTTTAGCGATGTTGCCGGAAGTAAGTTATTTATTTAAGGACTTTATTTTTGTTTTAAGCTGTATTGCTATTATCTATGCCTCGCTTGTGGCATTTGCTCAAACCAATATGAAAAAATTAATTGCTTATTCTTCTGTAGCGCATATGGGTTTCGTGACTAATGGTATATTTGCTTCTAATATCCAAGGATTGCAAGGAGCTATGATGCAAATGATTAGTCATGGTTTAATTTCTGCAGCTTTATTTTTATGTGTAGGAGTATTATATGATAGAGCTCATACTAAAGAAATTACAGAATATGGTGGAGTGGCAAAAAAAATGCCATTATTTGCGGTAATATTTATGTTTTTTATGTTAGGATCAATTTCATTACCAGGCACTAGTGGTTTTATAGGAGAAATCCTTAGCTTAATTGGGTTATATAAAGTTAATATGTATTTTGCTGTAATAGCATCAATAGGAATGGTTCTAGGAGCAGTGTATATGTTATGGTTATATAAAAAGGTAATGTTTGGTGCTTTAAATAGAAAACATTCTAAAGAGCTTGGGGCTTTAAATTTAGAAGAAGTATTAGCATTTATACCATTAATTATACTAGTATTAGCTTTGGGGCTTTATCCAGTTATACTAACGAACTTAACCAAGACTTCATTTTTATCCTTAATTCAATATATTAAAGTTTACACATGACCGAAGCTTTTTTAATATTTTCTTCTATTCCATCAGAACTTATCCTAAGTATAGGAGCCATTTTTTTATTAATTCTAGGAGTAATTAAAAAAGAACCAAGTAAAGTTATTATATATATTGGAATATTATTTTTATTATTAGCTTTAATAAGCCTAAAACCAATTTTTGATAATGGACAATTGTTAGTATTTAATCAGTCTTTAGTGATAAATGATTACGTAAGTTTTGTTCAGGGAATAATTATAGTGGCTACTATATTATCCTTATTATTAACGGCTTCCTATAGTAATATAAATAGAATTTTTCTTAGACCAGAATTTACGGTGTTAATCATATTTTCTGTAGTGGGAATGCTGATTATGGTATCAGCTAATGATTTTCTTTCCTTATATTTAGGCTTAGAGTTACAAAGTTTATGTTTATACATACTTGCAAGTTTTGATCGTGATAATCTTTTTTCATCTGAATCCGGTTTAAAATATTTTATTTTAGGAGCATTGGCTTCCGGAATCTTGCTATATGGTATATCCTTAATATATGGTTTTAGTGGAACAATTAACTTTATGCAATTTTCTTTCCTCTATAATAATTATACTGCTAGTCAAATAATACCTATAGGGGTTTTAATAGGAATGGTTATGGTGGTCATTGCTTTAAGTTTTAAAATAGCAGCTGTACCTTTCCATATGTGGATACCTGATGTATACCAAGGTTCACCTTTACCTGTAACCGCTTTTTTTGCTATCGTTACTAAAATTGCTCCTATAGTGGTATTAGCAAAGTTACTGCTATTGCATTTTGATATTTGGGTTGATTCATGGTTACAGATCATCACATTAATTTCAATAGTTTCAATGATAGTTGGAGCATTAGGAGCATTAAGACAAAAGAATTTCAAGAGATTGCTTGCTTATAGTACTATCGGGCATGTTGGTTATATGTTAATAGGAGTAGCTACTCAAAATGAATCTGGCTTAGAAGCTTTAAGCTTATACATGATAGTTTATGCATTATTAAGCGCAGGTGTTTTTGGTTTGATTATGATGCTACAAAATAAGCGTGGTAAAGAAAATAGTGACTTAAATATTTTGTCTGGTTTAGCTAAAAATCACCCTATAATAGCTGCTTCTCTTGCAACATTAATGTTATCTATGGCAGGTATACCGCCATTTGCTGGATTTATAGTTAAGTTCTATATTTTTATGGCGGCAATAGAAGCTAATCTGTATTTATTACCTATAGTTGGGGTTATAACTAGCATAGTTGCTACTTATTATTATTTAAGAATCATAAAAATAATGTATTTTGAGGACACAGCTATTAAACCGTTAATAAAAGAATATTATTTTGAGGTTGTAATTGTAGTAATATCTGTTGTAACTTTAAATATGGTGTTCTTTTTAATACCGGCAAAATTTAACAGTATGATTTTTGCTTATATTGCTAGTATGGTAAGGTAAAAATGACAAAACACTGGGTGCACAAATATAATTTATTAATATATGATCACTTAGATAGTACAAATTCAGAAGCTTTGAGATTAGCCCATAACGGTGTCAAAGGAAATCATGTAATTTTTGCCAAATTACAAACTGATGGTAGGGGAAGGCATGGTAAACATTGGGACTCTCCAGAAGGGAATTTTTATCTTTCATTACTTTTGGATCCAATATTTACGGTACAATCTGGCGCAGAGTTATCTTTTGTAACGTCATTGGCAGTTAAAGATGCCATTATGTATGTCTTAGGAATAAATTATTTAAATATAAGTTTTAAATGGCCAAATGATATTTTATTAAATGGTAAAAAATTAGGTGGGATTTTGCTTGAATCATCCAGTACCCCTCAAAAAAACATTCCTGATTGGTTTATTGTTGGTGTAGGCATTAATTTAATGCATTACCCGAATGAGGCAGATTATCCAGCAACTTCACTGAAGGATGAAGGGTTTGGAGAAGTGCCGGTTAATCTAGTTCTTAATGCATTTATGGAAAGTTTTTCAACTAGGTATATGTGGCGTAATAGGGGGTTTAACACATTAAGGTTGGAGTGGGTAAATAATGCTTTTAATCTAAATAAGCCAGTCACTGTAATTTTTAAAGGAGAAAAATTACAAGGAATTTTTGAAGACATTGACGAAGCGGGGTCTCTATTAATGCGCTTACCAGATGGTCAGATAAAAAAAATAGTAGCTGGAGAAGTCTTCTTTGAATCTAATCTTTAAAATATATTAGTTATACAAAATGGTATTAAACTTATCAGAACATAAGGGAAATTTTTTATTCCTACCACTAGGTGGAGCTGGAGAAATCGGTATGAACCTGAACCTTTATCAATACAAAGGCAAATGGTTAATGGTAGATTGTGGTGCTGGTTTTGCCGAAGATTATCTTCCAGGTGTATCCTTAATTGTTCCGGATATTAATTTTATTGTTAAACACCAGAAAGATTTGTTAGGTATAGTTATCACTCATATTCATGAAGATCATATTGGAGGTGTGCAGTATTTATGGGAGGCATTGCGCTGTCCGATTTACGCTACCCCACTTGCTTCTTCCTTTCTAAAAGCTAGGTTAGCAGAGATTGATCGGAATGTTAATTTTGTTAACCAAATGAAAATCCATGAAATTTTACCTAAAGGTAATATTACAGTTGGGCCATTTGAAGTAGCTATGGTACCTCTTTGTCATTCGACTCCTGAAATGCAGGCTCTGGTTATAAAAACAGAGTTAGGCAGCGTGTTTCATACTGGCGATTGGAAATTTGATTCTAACCCGTTAGTAGGAGAGGTAAATGATGAAAAGCTTTTGAAATCATATGGTGATGAAGGAGTGTTAGCATTAGTTGGTGATTCTACTAACATATTTAATTCAGATTTTTCTGGCTCAGAAGGTGACTTGCGTAGTTCATTAATCGACTTAATGGCTGGATGTGATAAAATGGTAGTAGTAACTACTTTTGCATCCAATATTGCAAGATTAGAAACTCTTCTTTTAGCAGCAAAGCAGTTAGGTAGGGTTGTGGTCTTAGCGGGTAGAAGTGTAAAACGAATTGTATCTGCTGCCAAAGAAAATGGTTACTTAAAAGATATTGATGCTTTTATTGATGAAAAAGAAATAGGCAAATATCCACGTGAAAAGTTGTTAATAATTTCTACAGGTTGTCAGGGTGAACCATTAGCAGCATTAACAAAAATGTCGAATGGTAGTCATCCACGTTTAAGATTAACTCCTGGAGACACTGTTATCTTTTCTTCTAAAATTATCCCAGGTAATGATAAGAAGATTTTTCGCGTGTTTAATAATTTAGTCAAATTGGGAATAGAAGTATTTACAGAAAGAGATCATTTTGTGCATGTATCCGGTCATCCTGGTAAAAAAGAACTGGAGAAATTATATAAACTAATTCGACCTAATACCTTGATACCAGTACATGGTGAACATACTCATATGCATGAACATGCAAAATTAGGAAGGGCTTTAGGTATTAAAAACGTTATTGAAGTTGAAAATGGTGATGTAGTAAAGCTCGCTCCTGCTCAACCGACTAAAGTTGGAAAAGTTGAGGCTGGTGAAATCGCAATTGATGGTTATTTGATGTTACGGCCTTCTTCTCCAATTATGAAAATGCGTCGTAGAATCCAATTAGATGGAGTTGTTATAGCTACAATAATATTTTCTCAAAACTTTTTATTAAAAACTGATCCGGTAATTTCTGCACCTGGTTGTTTAGATGAAATTGAAGATAAGCATTTAATAATTTTTATCCAAGATGAAATTCGAGCAATTATTGATAATAATCTTCCTAAAGGTAAAATACAGGCTATTATTGAATCTTATCAAAAACAAATAAAAAGCTTAATTAAATCTGTGTTAAAGGCGGAGATAGGGAAAGCTCCTGAAATACAGGTAAATATTCGTATAATCTAAAATGTCTAAGAACTATTTTGAACAGATAACTGATCGAGCAATTTTATCTATTAGTGGTATAGATGCATTTACTTTTTTACAAGGCTTGCTTAGTAATAATGTTAATTTACTTAAAGAAGATAGGGCTTTGTATAGCTTAATGCTTACCCCACAAGGAAAATTTTTATATGACTTTTATTTAACTCGTAATGATTCTGAAATTTTGATTGATTGTTCAAGTATAAAATATAATGAGATATGTAAAAAGTTTGCTCTATATAAATTGCGTTCAAACATTTCTATTAATCAGGTAAGAGATCAATATGTAATTTTAACTCTTTATAGTAATGAATTAACGGAAAAGATTATTGATGACAACGTGTTGATTTTTTTAGATCCAAGATATTCTGCTATTGGTTTTAGAGTTATTGTTAAAAAAGATTATATGGATGAATTTATTAAAAAGCATAATCTAATACCTGCAACTAATTATAAGGATATAATTTATAATTTAGCTATACCTTTGCCTGATATAGACTTAATATCTGAAAAGAGCTTTCCTTTAGAATTCGGTTTAGATAATTTAAATGCTATTTCTTTTGATAAAGGTTGTTACGTTGGCCAAGAGCTTACAGCTCGTACTAAACATCGTGGTGTAGTAAGAAAAAAAATTTATAAAATTTCTGCAAAAGAAGATATAAGTAATCTTGAATATGGTAATGAGATTACAATAGATAATTGTAAAGTTGGCATATTCTGTTCTGGATTAAATAATAAAGGTAAGGCTTTAATACGAGAAGAAGATTATCAGCAAGCTCTCCAAACCGGTAAACCAATTTTATTAAATGATATAGCTATTAATTTAGAACCCGTCAAATGGATGTAGAAATCTAAATTATTTAGCGTATATACGATTGTCTATTCTAAGATCTATGAGTTTATAATTTTTTTCTTTAAAATCTGCCTGATTACTGAATTGAACATATTTATTCCAAGCAATTTCTGGGTTGTTTTCTGGCAGCATTATAACTGTGTCTTCATTAATTTTTATGTTCCAACGTCGATCACCAACCCAAATAGCTGAAGTTATACTTTTCTTTATCTCATCATTAATATCTAAGAAATTTATTAAATCAGGTGTATTGGTAGGAGCATTCTTACCAGTGATGATAATAAATTTATCTACATCTTCTATTTTGCGGATGGTCATAGTGCTGCCATCTTCAGTAATATAAAGGAATTTTTGCTCGTTTTGCCAAATAGCTATAGGTTGTTTTTCTTTAACGATAATTTTGATAGTATCAGGATATTGCCTTTTAATAGTAAGATTATCTATGCAATCTAATTGTTCAAGTTGATTTTTAATGTCTGTAATTGAGACTAAAAATATTGAAGTATTAGGTTCTATATGGGAAAGAAAAGGCTTAATAGTAGTGCAGTATTTAATTGATTCTTGAACTTCAATTTTATTTAGAGAGAGATTAAGTTTTTGGCTAAGAACGTTAACATAAGAATAAAATTTATTTGTTACTAGCTCTTTATCATAAATAATAAGGGTTGTAATAATAAGAGCTAATATTAAAAATAAGGCTAGAAAAACTCTTCTTAGTATTATTCTTATATAGCGTTTAATACTGATTTTTTTATAGTGTTTATTACGAGTTTTTGTTGTGTTCATACAAAGCATCTTGAACTAATTTATCAACAATATGAGAAATAGTAATTCCGTGATGAGCGCAAATATCCGGATAAGAAGATAAAGCTGTTATTCCTGGATGAGTGTTAATCTCTAAAAGATAAAACTCACCTTTATCATACTTAAAATCAGTTCTGCTAATACTTTTACAACCAATTAATTTATGTGCCTTAAGAGCTATATCTAGGACGCGTTGGTAAGCTTCTGCTGGAATGTTAGCGGGCATAATATGTTTAGCCATATCCGGTTTGTATTTAGCATCATAATCGCAAAATTTTTGATTAAGTATATTTATTTCAAGGGCCCCGATTGCCTTATCTCCTAATACTGCCACGAATATTTCTTGACCTCCTATATATTCCTCTACAATTATAGTATCACCATAAGGCCAATCATAATCTTTGAAATTAAATTCGTCCTCATTAAATACAATAATAACACCTATGCTCGAACCTTCACTGACTGGCTTGATAACATAAGGCCTTGGCATTGGGTCACCACTAATATTTTGCTGGCGTTCAATAATTTTTCTTTTAGGACATAAGATTCCATGGTTCTGGAATAATCTACCAGAAAAAATTTTATTAAAGCCTACAGCTGAAGCTAAAACACCAGAATGAGTGTATTTTATACCCATGATTTCTAATAAACCTGGTACACATCCATCTTCACCATATGTGCCGTACAATCCATTATAAACAATATCAGCTTGCAGAGGTAAAACTACATTAGCAAAATCGTAACCCATATCTACAGGCGTTACCGAGTATCCTGAATCTAAAAGACCTTGAATTAAGGCTGGTGCTGACATAAGGGATACTTCCCTTTCAGAAGACATTCCACCATATAAAAACACGACATGTATACTGTTCCTATCATTGATTACTGATGAGCTTTGTGTAGGATAAATAACAGTTTTTCTCATATTAGTTTTTCTCCAATTATTTTTATTTCCCATTCTAAATTAATTTTACTTTTATTTAACACCTTGTTTCTAACTATTTCACCTAGATTTTCTATATCTGAGGCAGTTGCATTACCAGTATTGATTAAAAAGTTACAGTGTTTTTCAGAGACCTGAGCACCGCCAACTCTAATACCTCTACATCCAGCTTCATCAATTAATTGCCAAGCTTTGTGTCCTGGGGGGTTCTTGAAAGTTGAACCGCCAGTTTTTTCCTTAATTGGTTGAGAAGTGCTTCTGGATTCAACTATTTCATTCATACGGTTAATAATGTTTTCTTTATTATCTTTTTTCAAAAAAAAAGTAGCTTGGGTAAAAATAAATTGGTTATTTAAACTATTACCACGATAAATAAAACCCATTTCAGTTTTATTAAATTGTCGAATTTCACCAGTGTTAATGTTTACACCTTCTATGCTTTGGATATGTTCTGCAATTTCAGAACCGTATGCGCCAGCATTCATAGCTATAGCACCACCAATTGAACCAGGCACTCCAACTAAAAACTCTAGGCCAGTTAGTTCTTGCTCAACTAAAAAATGAGCGACATTAAAGTCTAAAGTAGATGCACCTACAGTTAATATATTATTATTCACACTTAAATTATTAAAATATCTACCAAGTTTAATTACTACTCCTCTTATGCCTCCATCTCTAATAATTAAATTGGATCCAACACCGAGTATAGTAATAGGACAATTTTTAGGCGTATTCTTTAAAAAAAAGGCTAAATCTTGAGTGTTACCAGGTTTATATAATACGTCTGCTTTGCCACCTACCTGAAACCAAGTAGTAGGAGCTAATTCTACATTTTCTCTATATGTGCCTTCTACCTTTGGTAAATGATTTATTAGAGACATATTTCATAACTTATTAACAATATCATTAGCCCAATATGTAATATTCCCAGCTCCTAAAAATATCACTATATCATTTGGATTAGCTTTATTTTTTATAATATCCGGAAGTTCGTTTACTGACATAAGTAAGTTAGCATTCTGATGAGCTTCAGCTTGCTTAATTGCATTTATCAATAATTCCTTATTTAAATTTTCAATTGGCGCTTCTCCGGCGGCATAGACATCAGCGATATAAAGTATGTCCGCTTCTTTAAAACAATGTATAAAATCACTAAATAGAGTTTGTAGCCTGCTGTAACGATGGGGTTGAAAGATAGCAATTACTTTGCCATTATTTTTTTGCGCTACTGATTGTGCGGTTTGTAATGTAACTTTAATTTCTTCTGGGTGGTGAGCGTAATCATCAATAAATTTAATACCATTATATTCTCCTGTTAAGGTAAATCTCCTTTTAACTCCTTGGAAAGAATTATAGCCGTTAATTATATCTTCTTTGGCAAAATCAAGTTGTAAGGCAATTGCAATGGGTGCAAGTGCATTAAGCACATTATGGATGCCAGGTGTAGGTAATTTAATATTTTTTAGTTCTCTAATTTTAGTATTAACATTATTTGAAATTATCACATCAAAAATGGAACCATTAAGTTCTTGCCTAATATTAATTGCTCTTATATCGGCGTCCTTAGATTCTATACCATATGTAATAATCTTTCTTTCTATAATTGTATTAGCTATTTCTTTTGCAATTGGGTGGTCAATACAAACTACTCCAAATCCATAAAAAGGTAGATTTGAGATAAAAGTGTAAAAAGCTTTTTTTACGTTATCGAATGTTTCATAAAAGTCTAAATGCTCTGGGTCAATATTAGTAATGACTCCAATAGTAGATGGAATTTTGATAAAAGTTGCATCAGATTCATCTGCTTCAGCAATTAAAAAATCATCATTACCTAAATACGCAGTAGTGCCACGATTATTAATAATACCTCCATTAATAACTGTTGGATTCTTTTTTGCTGCTTCAAACATACAAGCTGTTAATGAGGTGGTAGTGGTTTTCCCATGAGATCCAGATATTGCTATACTAACTTTTAAACGCATTAATTCTGCTAACATTTCTGATCTTGAAATTACTGGTATTTTCTTTTCCCTTGCAGCAATGATTTCAGGATTATTATCTTTAATGGCGGTAGATTTTACAACTAATGAAGCGTGATCAATATTATCTGAAGTTTGTTGTAAAAAAATCTTTATACCTAATTTTCTAAGCCTGTCGATAACATAATTTTCAGCTAAATCTGAGCCTTGAATATCATATCCCAAATTATGTAATATCTCTGCTATGCCGCTCATTCCAATTCCGCCTATTCCAGAAAAATGGATCTTACCAGCATAATTAAGCATTAATTTGTTTATATGCATATCCTCTCCTTAGTTATATCTTTAAGAAGTAATAATAGCAGAGAAAAATTAATTATGAAGTGCTTAAAGAGGTTTTTATAATTTTTCTATCATGGCAAACGCTGCAGCTATAGGATATTCATCACTTAAACTTAAATGAGTTACAAATTTTTTATTATCGGTAATAGACAATATATAATTAATCAATTTTTGATTGAGTAGGTAATGAGGTTTGCCCAGAGAATCATTTAAAATTGATATATCAGTCAAGGTAATATTATTACTAAACCCAGTGCCAAGTGATTTTACTAATGCTTCTTTTGCAGCAAATCTTTTTGCTATATGACAACAGATTTGTTTAGATGATTTATAATTTAATAACTCAATTTCTTGTTTAGTAAGGATTTTTGTAAATAATTTATTACCAAACCTCTTATAAAGTTTCTCGATTCTGGGAATATAAACAACGTCTGTGCCAATACCTATGATCATATTTTTATCTTATGTTTTTATATATCTAGTCACAGAATGAATACAAGATTTGCTTCTTAACGCAGCCATTATATTTGATAAATGGGTTACGCCTTTTACTTCCAAATCTACTGCTATATCAAAAAAATCGCTTGATCTACTATTCACTTTGAGATTATTGATATTAGCGTCTAATTTGGCAATCTCATTAGTTAAACTTGCCAGGCTTCCTGGTTGATGTAACAACAATGCATGGATTGTTGCTACATAAGTTTTTTTACTGTTATCTTTATCCCATGATAAGTCTAACCATTTTTCTGGAGTAGAAGAAAAATTTTGAAGCAACTCACAATCTGAAATATGGACTGTAATCCCTTTACCGGTTTGTACAATGCCAACTATATGATCTCCAGGTATTGGATGACAGCATTCTGCAAAATGTACCGCCATTCCAGGTATTAATCCTTTGATTGATATTTGATTTTTACTTTCATTAAATTTGCGTCTACCAAATGATAAAAACGATAATTTCTTTTTTAATAAACTATATGCTTTATGACTTGGTAAAAGTTGCTTCATTATAGCATCTATGCTTATGGTTCCATCTCCAACTGCATGTAACAATTCTTCCGTATTTTTTTTATTAAATGTAGTTAAAGCTGGCTTAAGATTTTCATCAGTGAATTCTTTATTATTTTTTTCAAAAGCTTGAGCTACTATTACTCTTCCTAAATTTATGTATTCTCGTTTTTTTTCTAAACGAGTATGTTTTCTAATTTCTGTAAGGGCTTTTGGTGTTACGGCAAAATTTTCCCATGAAGGTAATGGTTTGTGATTTGAGCTAGTGATAATCTCTACCTGATCACCATTTTGTAATTCCGTATTGAGGGGTGCAACTCTACAATTGATTTTAGTGCCAACACAACAATTACCAATATCAGAATGTACAGCATAAGCAAAATCTATAGCAGTAGCTTTTTTAGGCAAAGCAATTACTTCACCTTTAGGTGTAAAGCAAAAAACTTGGTCATAATACATTTCTAATTTAGTATTATCTAAAAATTCATTAAAATCATATGTTGATTCTAGAATAGATAACAACTCTCTTACCCAGTTATATTGTTTTTGATCGTCGCTAAAATCATAATTTTGTTTATAGCACCAATGGGCGGCTACTCCTAGCTCTGCTAAGTGGTTCATTTTTTCTGTTCTAATCTGAATTTCTATTCTTTGATCTTTCGGTCCGATTACTACTGTGTGAATAGATTGATAACCATTTTTTTTTGGCGTGCTAATAAAGTCATGAAAGGATTCTGGTACAACATGATAATTTAAGTGAATTATTCCAAGAGCGCGGTAACAATCTTCCACATTATTAACAATAATCCTAAAAGCCATTATGTCTGATAACTGTTCAAAGCTAATATTTTTTCTTTTCATTTTTTGCCAAATGGAGTAGGGGGTTTTCTCACGCCCTAGGAGTGTGGCTTTAATTTCGTTATCATTCATTAGTTTGGATAGTGTGGTTGCAATATCATTCACTAATAATATTCCTTCACTTCTAAGTAAATCTAAGCGATTTGTAATAGAGGTTTTGATATCCGGATGTAGTTCTGTGAAAGCAATATCTTGTAATTCATTCTTTAAATTCTGCATACCAATACGTTCTGCAAGGGGAGCGTAAATTTCAACAGTTTCTAAAGCTTTTTTTTGCCTTTTTTCCTTACTAATTACATATTTTAAGGTGCGCATATTATGCAGGCGATCTACTAACTTAACTAATAACACCCTAATATCATGAGATACTGCTACTAATAATTTTCTAAAATTTTCTGCCTGAGCTCGATTTTCGGGTTGGTATTCTATTTTACGTAATTTTGTTACGCCATCAACAAGGGTGGCAATCTCTGGAGTAAATTCTTTTTTTAGCTGCTCTAGTGTAACATCTGTATCTTCTACAGTATCGTGCAATAACGCTGTAATGATAGTAGCGCTATCAAGTTTCATGTCTGCAAGTATATTAGCTACTTCTAAAGGGTGATAGAAATACGGTTCACCTGATTCGCGTTTTTGGTTTTTATGAGCTTCAATTGAAAATTTACAGGCTTTTTCTAATAAGGAAGCAGAAGGAGAAGTATCGTAAGACTGGACTTTAGTGATTAGTTCATCACAATTAATAACCATAATTTAACAAATACATGGATAATACAAATTATTTATTTATCATCTTCAAGGTCTATTTCTTCATCATCAAATATATAATTATCGACGCTTACTGCTTCATTATCTAATGAAATCGGAGTAGTTTGCTCAAACATTTCTGCTTCTTCAGAAGGAGCATCAGCTTTGTCTTCAAGAATATCAGGGTTAGAATGTTTTTGTAAATTTTTTATGGATAAGTTTCGTATTAATTCGATATCGACAGTTTTAGCCGCAATTTCTCTTAAAGCAATAACTGCATTTTTATCATTGTCTTTTTCAACAGTAGCGTGTGCACCTTTAGATAGTTCCTTTGCACGGTGGCTTGCTAATAATACTAATTCGAAACGATTATTAATAACTTCTCTACAGTCTTCGGCAGTAATACGAGCCATAAATTTCCTATATATTAAATAATTGAGCTTAAGATTATGGATATTATAATATATAATAGGAATTAATCAATTACAAATTCTTAAATTTATCCTTTTTAGTAATTTTGCTTGAATCATTAATTACCATATTATGTTGAATTAAACTGGCTTTAATTGTGTTTTTTAAAAGGCAGGCGATAGTCATAGGACCGACTCCTCCTGGAACAGGAGTAATAGCTCGTACTTTGTTTAATACAGAATCAAAATTTACGTCTCCGATTAATTTGGTAGTACCAGATGGTGAAAGTGTTTTATTAATTCCAACATCAATAATTATTGCACCATCTTTAACCCAATTTTCGTTTACTAAATTTGGTTTGCCGGCTGCTACTACTAAGATATCAGCCTGTTTACAGATTGTTTCTATATGTTGGGTTTGAGAGTGAACAACCGTAACAGTGCAATCTTCATTTATTAATACATTGGACATTGGTCTACCGACTATATTAGATCTACCAATTACTACTGCATTTAATCCTTTTATTACAGGTTCTATAGATTTAATTAAAATTAGACATCCTTGAGGTGTACATGGAACTAAGCCTGGCTGGTTGGTTACAAGTTTTCCAACATTTTCGATAGTTAAGCCATCCACATCTTTAACTGGAGAAATAGAATTAATGATTTCATTAGTATCGATATGCGGCGGTAAAGGTAATTGTACTAATATACCATTTATTTTAGGGCGATTATTTAGATGTTCAATTTTTACTTTTAATTGTTTAGTAGTAGTAGATTCATCTAATTTAAATACAAATGATTCGATATTTGCTGCTTGAGCTGCCTTTATTTTATTAGCGATATAAATAGTGCTGCTCGGATTATCTCCTACTTGAATTACTGCAAGGCCAGGTGAGATACCAAAAGAATTCAGTTCTTTGGTTTGAAGTAAAACTTCTTCTCTAATAGATAGGGCAATTCTTTTGCCATCAATAATTTTTTGATTTGTAGTCATTAGGAGCTGACACCTTTAGTAGTAGAATATTCAAAATGCAAAGCTTGATTCGGATGGATAATAGGATACATGGCATGTGTAGCCATTGCAGCTTCAGCAAAACCATTAAGTATAAGTTTTAATTTTCCAGGATAATTAACAATATCACCAATTGCGAAGATACCCGGGATATTAGTTTCAAAAGTTATAGGATTTACTTCGATGTGTCTTTTCGAGAGGTTAAGTCCCCAATTTGCTATTGGGCCTAATTCCATAGCTAAGCCAAAAAATGGTATTAAAATATCAGCTGCAATTATTTTTTCCCCACCTTCTAAGGAAGATATAGTAATATGATCAATTATCCCATTTGAGCCTTGAATAGCAGATAATTGATATGGTACTAAAATATCAATTTTTCCTTCTTTAGCCAAAGAATGTAACTTATCACTGCTTTCAGGGGCACATCTAAATTTATCGCGTCTATGGATAACCGTTACTGATTTAGCAATTTGGGCTAAAATTATTGCCCAATCTACTGCAGAATCACCTCCGCCAGCAATAACGATTCTTTTGTCACGGAAATTTTCACTTTTATTGACCATATAAAAGACTGATTTATTTTCGAATTCCTCAATATTTAAAATTGGAGGCCTATTTGGACCGAATGCGCCACTACCTGCGGCAATTAATACAACTTTAGCCGAAATTACAGTGTTTTTTGAAGTAGTAATCGTGAAAGATCCATCTGGATTTTTATCAAGTTTTACAACTTGTTGACCAAGATGGTAAACTGGTTTAAAGGGTTTTGCTTGTTCTTCGAGATTTTCAATTAATTGAGCACCACTGATAGTAGGGTGAGCAGGAATATCATAAATTGGTTTTTCTGGATATAAAGCTGAACATTGTCCTCCAATAAAATCTAGAGCATCAATCACATGACATCTCATCTTCAACATACCTGCTTCGAAAATAGCAAATAAGCCTACTGGACCGGCCCCGATAATCGCAATATCTGTTGTATAGGTCATTATATAATCTTAGAATTATTTCCCAAAAATAAAACATTTATTTGGCGTACTGTCAAGTTTAAGGTTTAAATTGATGGTAAGGAAAAGGTTTATATTAAAGACAAAATAATTTATTTAAAACCCTATAAATTGATTAATTTCAGGCTTAGTTAAGGCTATAGCTTTAAATAATGATCCCATTTGCTTTGAATTAATCAAACGATTATAACCACTTAAGATCATTTCTTTTTCTTCTGAAGTAGCGTTTCTTATTAATCTATCCTTGCGGTTGGTGATTTGCATATTTAGTAGAAATTCAGCTTGGGTTATTGGGCCGTGAACTGTTGTGCCATGTAGTTCTGCTGCTTTTTTTAAAGCAGTAAAATTAACATGAGTAGAAATATCAGCATTACCTATATTGTCTAAAATAGGACAATATTTGTGATTTTTTACAGCCTGTAAACTTGAAATAAACAATCTATCTTTTGATTCGCTATAACCGTAGTCAATAAACAAACCTCCACCATTAAATTTAATAATATGATTAGAAATCTGTTTAATTATTTGTTCACCATCTTCACCAATTTCAATTATGCCATCCTGAGGAACATGTGAGTACTCTTGAGATAGAATATGCTGGGTTTTTTCATCTACAGGTATTTCGGTAAAGCATAATTCCTTGCTTTTAAACTCAATGTCCACGCCAATGCTATACCACTGATTTTTTCGCTTGATATATTGAGTTATGGGCAAGGCATCAAAAAACTCATTGGCAATAAAGATTGCTGGTTTTTTAGGTAGTTCGCTAACATTCTCATGCCAGTGTTTTTGGATATGAGTAATTTCATCAAGAGCTGATTTTTGCTTGTTTCTTAGGTCATTTCCTAGTTCGATAAAATATAATGAAATTGCTTGATGGAATCCAGGAATATTTTTAGTAGCTCGGATAATATCACAAGCTAAAGTACCATTACCAGGCCCTAACTCAACAATCATTATGTCTTTAGGTGAGCCAAGTATTTGCCATAAATTAACACACCAAATTGCTAAAATTTCACCGAATAATTGGCTAATTTCCGGTGAAGTAATAAAGTCACCATTTTTCCCAATATTCTTAACATTCGTATAATAGCCATAATTTTTATTAGCTAATGCCAATTCCATAAATTTTTTTAGTGGCATTGGCCCATTAAGCTCTATATCACTAGCTATAATTTTAGTTACATTAATCATCTTAGTTAATCATTTGTTCAATAATGTGGTTTAATAATAATCTTCCTTTAGAGGTAACCGCAAGATTATTTTGATTATGTATAATATAGCCTTGAGCACATAGGTTTTTAATATTTTCTATATTTAATAATTGACTAGCTGGTTGTTTTAATAGCTTTTCTAGCCTGTCTAACTGGATGCCTTCGTTAATTCTTAGGCCCATAATTAAATATTCCAAAAGTATATCTTTTTTATCTAAGATATTTTTTTGTTGGATAGTGGATTGATTACCTACAACATTATCTAACCATTTTTGAGGTGTATGGTACATTACAATAGCTTGTAAATTATTTTCTATTAGTATTCTGCTATGCGCTCCCGGGCCTATACCTAAATATTCATTATAACGCCAATATGCTAAATTATGCTGAGACTCAAAACCTGGGCGTGCATAATTAGATATTTCATATGGTAATAATCCTTGTAAAGACATAAATTGTTCTGTGAATAAGTATAGATCTGCTGCTTGCCCTTGCTTAGGTATAGCGAATTTATTATTTTTATATTGGGTATAAAAGGGCGTGCCCTTTTCGATAGTGAGTTGATACAAAGAAAGATGATTTTTGGCATAGAGCAGTGCTTGTTGCAATTCTTGCTCCCACATCTTGATTGTTTGATTTGGTCGAGCGTATATTAAATCAAAGGAATAATTATCAAATACTGAATTTGCTACTTCAAGCGCTGAAATTGCTTCTTGTTTTGAGTGTTCACGTCCTAAGAACTTTAAATCGTTTTCATTAAAGGATTGAATACCGATAGAAACACGATTAATACCTGCTGTTTTAAATTCAATAAATTTTTTACTTTCAATCGAAGTGGGGTTGGCTTCTAAAGTTATTTCTATATCAGGAGCAAATGTAGATAATGAGGATAATTTATCAATTATTTTATTTACCATTATTGGTGGCATTAGAGATGGTGTGCCTCCACCAAAAAATATAGAAGTAATAGTTTTATTTTTAATTATATTTCTAAAGCTTTCTATTTGCTTTAAATACGCATTCACCCAAGCGTTATTATCAATTATTGTTTGAACATGGCTGTTAAAATCGCAATATGGACATTTGGATTTACAAAAAGGCCAATGGATATATATTGCTAAATTATTCACTTAAATTCTTAGAGCTTTTTTTTGAATATTAAATAAAATTTCAGTACCTTGTTGGGCAAGTTTAATCATTTCATTAAATTGCATAACGCTAAAAGTATTTTGCTCAGCAGAAGCTTGTACCTCTATTAACCCACCAGCAGAATCCATAACGAAATTAGCATCAATTTCTGCATTACTATCTTCATTATAATCTAAATCTAATATTGGAAATCCATCTACAATGCCGCATGATACAGCAGCTACTTGGTTAATTATAGGGTTTTTATAAATTAAGCCATTATGTACTAATTTTTTAATTGCCAAATATAATGCGACATAACCTCCAGTAATAGCTGCGGTTCTAGTGCCTCCATCTGCCTGAATTACATCGCAATCGATCAAGATTTGTCTTTCACCGACGCTCTCTAGATCAATTGCTGCCCTTAGAGATCGTCCTATCAATCGTTGAATTTCATGAGTTCTACCACTTTGTTTGCCATTACTTGCTTCTCTTTTGGAGCGATTATGTGTAGAGCGCGGTAACATACCATATTCTGCTGTAATCCATCCTTTACCTCGTCCTCTTAAAAAGGGTGGAACTGTTTCATCAATTGAAGCAGTACATAATACTTGCGTATTACCAAATTTTATAAAGCAAGATCCTTCAGCGTATGCATTGACTCCTATATCAATTGAGATTGTACGTAATTCATTATTTTGACGTCCGGAATTTCTCACAAACTTTTTCTCCTATAAATAAAACACTTGAAAATGATAGAAATCATACCTAAATATATATATTATTTAAATAAAATCACTAGTTTAAATTATAAGTTTGGTTATGAATACAGAAAATTCTAAAGATAAAGCAGAAAACTCAACAGAAGAAGTTGAGGCTCAACAACCGCAATCTGTTGCTGAAGTAGATAATTCTCAAGAAACAATTTTAGCATTAGAAGAGCAAGTCAAAGAACTAAAGAATCAAGTGCTTAGAGGATTAGCTGAGACTGAAAATGTCCGTAAACGAGCTGCAAAAGAGATGGCAGAATATCAGAAATATTCCATTTCAAAATTAACAGAAAGTTTAATCAATGTACTTGAAAATTTATATCGTTCTACTGAACATTTAAGCGAAGAATCTTTGCAGAATGAAGTAATTAAGAAAATTTCAGAAGGTATAGAAATTACTCGGAAAGAATTTTTAAACATTCTTGAAAAAAATGGGGTAAAAAGGATCCTACCAAAAATCGGAGATAAGTTTGATCATAATTTTCATCAGGCTCTTTCTCAACAAGCAAGCCTTGATTATCCTAGTGATACTATAATTCATGTAGTGCAAGCAGGGTATGTGCTAAATGAGCGTTTATTAAAACCAGCGATGGTTATAGTAAGTAAATCCGAATAATTTTTAATTAATGTCTTGGTCAAGGCATGTGGCAATAATTTTATGTGCTAAAACCTGGGTTTGATTTTTATCCAGGTCACCAACAATATTATGTGCCTCTTTATTAAAGCATTTTTGCTGAGGAGTTTCAATCTTGATATCTTTAAGCATGTTATAGTCATTAAAATTGATATAACTAGCTTCAATATTAAAAGACTTATTAGGCAAATTATACATTTGCGTTACTATACCTAAGCACCCTTCTTCTGAAGTATCAAATTTTTCTAATCCTCTAATATCTTCTTGGCCTGTGGCGAGGCTTAAGAATAAGGCTGGATTTACTTGTTGTTTAATTACTAATTGGTTATTTTGTATTTTTTCTGCTGTAATTGATCCATTGCATTTATTGCCACTGGTAATAAGATCATACAAAACCAGCAACCTTCTTATACCTACAGGATATTGGTTTTTTACAATTTTTTCTTCCTTAATATTAGCAATTAATATATTTTTGGAAATGCCTGTAGTAGGTGAATAGCTCACAATACTAAACGCATTGTAATGATCAACAGTACCTAAAAAAACATATTGGAAAGTACCATTTTTATAATTAATAGTATATTCATTACCGTTAGGAGTAGCCATGCTTTGCACTGGCAATTCGCTTGCCATGCATTGATCTAGATCCACGGTATCAACATAATCTACTTCTGATTCTGCTAGAGATGGTACTAATTTAGCAATACATAGTGGGTGAACCACTCTTGTTTCGAATAAAAAGTCTTCAGCTGAAGCTATAAAGCTAAAAATTGTACTTATTATAAAAATAATAACAATTTCTCTCCTCATATATCACCTATTTAACCTCTAATTAATGAAATGACACCCTATTGAAGAGTATCATTTCATTTTTTATTATTTTAGATTTTTAGTTTCTTCTGTCTCCGAATAGGCGTAGCAATGAAAGGAACATATTAATGAAATCCATATACAGAGATAATGCTCCCATTATAGCTGCTTTATCCTTTACATCACCATTTGGGTAAGATTCATAAATCATTACCATTCTTTGCACATCATATGCGGTGAGGCCGGTAAAGATTAGCACAGAAATCACGGAAGTAACAAAGTAAATTGCTGGGCTATGTAAGAATAAATTAACTAATGAAGCAATTATTATTCCTATTAATCCCATAAATAAGAACGAACCAAAGTTAGTTAAGTTTCTTTTTGTAGTATAGCCGTAAATACTCATAGCAGCAAATACTGAAGCTGTAATGAAAAACACCCTAGCTACACTTTCACCAGTATAAGCTAAAAATATAGGTGCTAAAGATAAGCCCATTAATACAGAGAATGCCCAAAACATAGTTTGAGCTGCTTCGATGCTCATTCTGCCTAATCCCATACTAAAGGCAAATACAAAGACTAAAGGGGCGAACATAATAATATATCCTAGGCCTGACATTCCAGTTACTGCTCCACTTGGGTCAACTACAAAAAATAATTGTAATAAAGCTGGTACTGAAATAGTTAAATAAGATACAAAGCCAGTTACTGCTAATGCTATTGTCATATAGTTAAAAACTTTGATCATGAATTGTCTTAATCCTTGATCATAGGAAACAGTTTTAGCATTAAAGGCTGTTTGTTTAGTGAAATCCATCATGATATAACCTCAATCTTTCTAATGGTTTATTAACAATAAATATAGTATATACTAAAACATATTTCAAGTGAAAGAGATAAAAAGAAAATAGAGGAGATGTGCCAGTGATAAATGTTGTTTGTATGAAATGGGGCACAAGGTATACAGCCGAAGATGTAAATAAATTATATTCTATGGTGAAAAGAAATTTAACTCTCCCATTTCGTTTCGCTTGTTTTACTGACGATAAAAAGGGTATAGTTCAGGAAGTTGAGTGTTTTCCTTTACTAACGATCTATGTTCCGCCAAAAAATGATGTTTCTCCATGGCGCAAATTAACAATGTTTTCTAAAGAACTAGGAAATTTAAAAGGTAGGGCATTATTTTTAGATTTAGATATAGTAATTATTGATAATATCGACTGTTTTTTTTCTTATTCTCAAGATGATTTTTGTATTATCGAAAATTGGACCCAATTAGGTAAAGGTATAGGTAACTCTTCTGTTTATTTGTTTACTATTGGTAAATATACGGATGTATTGCAGAAATATAATGATAACACTGAAGAAGTGCTTAAAAACCATGATAATGAACAAATCTTTCTTTCCAGAAATATTAAACCAATAAAATTTTGGCCAAAAGAGTGGTGTAAGAGCTTCAAAGTTCATTGTTTACCTGGAGGAATTTTAAACTGGTTTTTAACACCGAAAATTCCACAAAATGCTAAAATAATTGTTTTTCATGGCAATCCTAAACCTTCTGATGCAGCAGTAGGAAAATGGCCAGGATCTTGGCGCAAGCATGTGCGCCCAACTTCATGGATTAGTAAGTACTGGTGTTAATTATTTTTAAGTTAATAAGTAAATAATTTTCTCACGAATAAGAAGTTCTGTATCTTGTAATGGCTTGGAGGCGTCTATTAGCATACAACGGTTTGGGTTTTCTTTAGCTATAGTACGAAAACCTTCTGCTACTTTTTCATGAAAAATTTGATCAGAATTTTCATAACGATCGTCGATGTTTTTTTTCTTGTTTATCCTTCTTAAAGATAGTTCAAGGGGGACATCAAGTACAAAAGTTATATCTGGCTCTAGGTTATTTAAAACCTCTTCGTGTAATTTATTTATAAGCTTTAATGGTATTCCGCTACCATAACCTTGATAAACTCTGGTGGAATCAATATAACGGTCACAAATAACAATATAATTCTCTTCTAATTTTGGTTTAATAATATCATGAATATGTTCGTTTCTGGCCGTCATATGTAATAGTAATTGGCTCACTGAATTTAATTTAATATGTTTGTTGAGTAATATATTACGTATCGCTTCAGCTGATTCAGTGCCACCAGGTTCACGAGTTAAAATGGTTTTTAAATTTTGTGAAATAAGCCAGTTAAATAATGCATGACTTTGAGTTGATTTGCCACTTCCTTCGCACCCTTCAAAAGAAATAAAAAGAGCTTTCTGCTGCATTTAATTAATGTATAATTTGATCATGATTAATTAATTGTAGTGTAGTCTTGATTTTATCAGATGTAAGCGTTGCATTGCAATGATCTTTCAAATATGCCTTAAGTATAGCTAAAGCTTGATTAACAGCACGAAGTTTCAAATTAGCAATTTGTTCTTTTTCATGAATCATAATTTTTTCTTTATGCATACGTTTTTTAGTAGCAATTTGTTCATCAAGTTTAGTTTGAGAATTTGTGATCAATAATTTAATATTTTCTTCAGTATTCTCTAAAATAGTTTTAGATTTTTCAGATAGTCTTTTATGCTCTTTTTGATAAAATTCGATATGTTTTTCTGCTTCTTGACGAAGAGCAGTAGATTCAGCTAGCTTATCTTTAATTGTTTGGGAATAATTTTTTAGCGAAGTAATGATTTGGTTTTTTATAGGTTTATATGCTAAAACTACAAAAATTAAAAAACTGATTATTTCCCAAGAACTTGTACTAAACATTTTGTCCTACTGTGCTAAATATTTTTTTAAATCCTTTGCGCTAATTCTATCATTAGTTATTTTTTCAATCATAATTACTGCGCTTGAAAGAGATATTTCCTCTAACTGGTCTTTCATTGAAGATGCCAATTTTTGTAACCTTAATTCTTGTTTAAGGGTATCTTTAGCTAAGCTTTCTTCTAATTTAGCAAGTTGTTTAGCGGAGGCTTGTTTTATTTCTTCAAGCGCAGCATTCATTTTGGTTGCGCTTATATTTTGTGCTTCAGCAAGCTTGGCTTCATAATCTTGTTTTAAATTACTTGCCTTATCAACTAATTCTTGAGCTGTAGCTATTTCTTTATTTATATAGTTAGTGCGATCATCAAATATATTTTTAAATTTGGGTATAATTAATTTTGCTAACAAAAGATATTGTAGAGCAAAAATTATTGCTAACCAAAAAATTTGTGATGCAAATGCTTCTGGGTTAAATAAAGCCATATCTTACAAGAATAGTAAGATCATCGCAATACCAAGGGCAAAAATACCCATTGCTTCTGCCATACCTGCACCAATGAAAGCATAACGTGACATTTTGTTTTCAGCAGATGGATTGCGGGCAATCGAATTAATTAAAGAAGCGAAGATGTTAGCTACAGCTATAGCTGCACCAAACATACCAAGAGACATTAAACCTATAGCTATATACTTAAATGACGCTGCGTCCATTATTTACTCCTAATTAAATTTATTAAAATAAAAACTATGTTACTTTATCAAAACATAGCACAAGATACAATTAAAATATTATCTAGATTAATGCAAGTGAATTGCATCATTTAGATAAACACAGGTTAAGATCGTAAAAATATATGCCTGCAAAATTGCCACAAATAGTTCAAAACCAGTGAATACAACTATAAATGATATTGGTAAAAATCCTGCTAGGCCAATCATCATTATGAATCCAGCAACCACAGCAATTAAGATATGACCGGACATCATATTAGCGGCAAGCCTTAATGATAGGCTTATTGGTCTAGTACAATAAGTAAAAAACTCTATGATAATCATTAGAGGAGCTAGAAACCATGGGGTACCACTTGGTAAGAAATATGAAAAAAAGTGCCAGCCATGCTTAATAAATGCTACAGCTGTTACCATGATAAATACTATTATTGCTAAAGCAAAGGTAATAGCAATTTGACTTGTGACCGCGAAGCCGTGAGGGATTAATCCTAATATATTCAAAACCAGAATAAATAAAAAGAGATTAAAAATAAAAGGAAAATATTGTTCTCCTTTGCCGGAGGTGTTTTCATTTAGTAACTTTAGAATAAAACTATAAATCATTTCAGCGCTAGCTTGTAATGAGGTCGGAATTGCCTGAGCTTTCCTGCTGGCAATAATAAAGAAACTACCAATAATAGTTAAAGTAATTGCCATAACTAATGAAGAATTAGTAAAGCTAATATTATAGTTGCCAAGATGTAATGGTACTAAATCGTAAATTTTAAATTGAGCTAACGGTGATGATTCCATAGTTTATTTTTGTTTAGAAAGTTTATAAATTGAATAAAAACCTGCAACGCAAGATAATAATAAGCAAATAATTTTAAAAATCAATTTAGTTTTCATTAAATAATCTAATAAAGCGCCAATAATAATACCAGCAATTACTGATGATATTAGTTCTATACAAACTCTAGAGGCGCTTATATTAGAACTTGCAGTGTAAATTGGTGCTGATTGTTGTTCTTTATAATGCTTAATTTTCTTTTCTAGTTGTTTTAATTCATCATTTTTGTATGTGTTCATCCCTTAACTTCTGATCGATTATTTTGAATAGTTGCTTTTTACTTGGCACTCCTGGGAGTTTTTCACCATTAATTATGAAAGTTGGAGTAGCATTGATATGAAGAATATTGTGGGCGTCTACTCTTGATTGAAGTATTTGATTCTCTATATCTTTATTATTTAAGCATTTATCAAATTGCTCTTTAGTTAATCCGCCTAATTGAGCAATGTTTTCAAGAATTGGGATATAATCATTACTTGTTACCCAAGATTGTTGAGTTTCAAATAGAGCTTGTAAGAATAAATAATGTTTATCAGCTGTGCAAAAAGTTAAAATAGCAGCCTTTACTGCCTTTTCATCTAATGGATAATTACGATGAATATATTTTATTAATCCTGTATCTATATAGTCTTTTTTTATATCTAGAAATAAGTTGTTATGAAAATAGGCGCACATTGGGCAAGATAAAGAGGAATATTCTATAAAAGTAACTTTAGCGTTTCTATTACCAAGTACAAAATCATTTGGCAATACTTCTAGATATTTCTGTGATTCAGCTATAGGAGTTTCTGCCCATACATTAATAGAGGTTAGTGTTAATAATAGTACTATACAAAATTTAAACTTCATTTATTAAACTAATAAAATTAGGACTTTATCCTATTATATAGCTGGAGAAATTGCAATTAAGAAGATTATCTTACAGGGATAAAAGGAATGCTATTTCTTATAGAACTTACCCAGGAAGCTTGTTTAGTAGGAGTTTTTACAGAGGTTGTCCATTTGGATTGGTCTAATAATTCTCCTACACGGCTACGACTTGTGCTTAATTCATCTAAATTACCAATAGTTGTAGCTTGCTGTAATTTTCCATCTTTGTAATGTAATATATCTATGCAATTAGGTAACAACGCGCCGTGTGCATTAATTCTTTGTACTTCAACTATGTACTCGCCTTTTGGGTCACAACTTATTTTAAGCGATGGGCCAAAAATTGATTTAGTTAGGGTAATATGCGGTTGTTTGGTTGATCCATAAAAAACTAATTTAGTGTCATGGAGATATATTTCCATCGCTGGTAATTTACTTAAATTTTGAACTAACCTGCTACTGTGATTTTGACGTTCTAGTTGATTTTTGGTTTTTACAAGTTCTTCTATTGAATTAATTGCTTCTCTAAACAGAGTTGAGGTTTCGCCACTAAATTGCCTAACCAAATGTTCATAGTGTTTTTTACCTCTTAATTTGGTTAAATGTTCTTGTCTTAAAGTAGTTATTTCTTCTGCAGTAAAGGGTTTAGCGGTATTCAAATCTTGGTTTTTAGATCTTCTTTCAAGATCTCTAATCATAATGACGCCACATGAATCATTATCATTAACTGCTTGGCGAGGGGTATACGTGCTTATCTCATTTGTAAATGTAATCTCAGCTCCATTTATGATTTTCTGTAATTTTTTAGTGATTGTTGCTTGCAAGCGCTTAAATAAAGCATCTTCTAATTTACCTCCACCTTTTGGGTCATGAGACACTACTGTGACCGTAAATTTCTTGCCAGTTTTTTTAATATTGACTTCGCATAATTGCCAATGTTGGTGAGTACAATAAGGAATAAATATGCGCGCACTTTCATTTGCTGTAGAAAATAATAGAGGATGCATAAAAACGTCTGTTCTATGGTCTCCTTTTTTTGGGGTTGGTTGTTTATCTGCATCTAGGAAATAGTCAATATTAGTACTCTTGGCATCTGTGCCTGAAGTAGGATATGTAATAAAAGTGTGTAAAGATCCTTTTTTAGTATATTTAAACGAATCATTATCCCCAGGCATCTGGCCGATTAAAGCGGTAACTATTGCATCTGTATACCAAATGCTATTGATTATAGATGTGTCTTTGACAGCACTAGATGGGGCAATAGATCTTTTCTTTCTAGACATAATTATATATCTCTAATTATTAACATAATTTAACCTATTATAAACTAAATAATAGTATTTGTAAAACTATAACTAAGATATTTTTTACATCGCAGGTAAGGTTACACCACGTTGTTTCATATATTTACCAGCTTTATCTTTGTAAGAAGTTAAGCAATCCTTATCACCTTTTAGAAAAATAAATTGGCAAGCGCCTTCATTAGCATAAATTTTTGCTGGTAAAGGAGTGGTGTTTGAAAATTCTAAGGTTACATGACCTTCCCATTCTGGTTCGAGAGGAGTAACGTTAACTATGATGCCGCACCTGGCGTAAGTAGATTTACCTACGCAAATAACTAAAACATCACGAGGAATACGAAAATACTCAACTGTACGTGCTAGCACAAAACTATTAGGTGGTATAGTGCAGACAGTGCCAGAGCGGTCAACAAAGCTGCTATTGACAAAGTTCTTAGGGTCAACTATCGCTGAGTCAATATTGGTAAAAATTTTAAATTCATCTGAGACTCGAGCGTCATAACCATAAGATGATAAGCCATAAGAAATAATTTTATGATCATCATTAATGTATCTTACCTGTTGCTCCTCAAAAGGTTCGATCATTTCGTGTTTTTTTACTAATTCAATAATTGATTTATCAGATAGTATTGCCATTATGTCTCCATTGTATTTGTTATTTTGCACCTCTGCTAGTAGCTTTTGTACCTCCGCCTGAGCGTCTAGCTTTGATTTTTGCTGTATAAGTTTCTTCCTTTGGTTTAGTAGATAAAATGGTATTGGTATTAGATTGAGGTAAATTTACCCTTACATTACCAACCGCAGAAGTAGGTATAGGTGTGGTAGTGCCATCACTATTGCGTATTTGGGTATTAACATAATTAGTATTTTCTAAAGCAACAGTTTTTGGTTGTTCTTCACTTGGCTGTCTAGATAATTGTACTATTGAGGTCCATTGATTTTTACGTTTAACATCACGCTTATCAACCAGAGGAGATCCCTCATTATCACCAGGTTTTTCTTCAATTATTGTAACCATAAATTACCTTTTAACAGTTTTTCTACGATGTAAATTCTCTTTTAATGCTTGAGCTAAAGCAGTTTTTTTTATTTTTTGCGGTTTTTTGGAATTACTGTTTTGCTCTTTTTCTTTGCTCATAATTTTATTTAATAATTTTATATAAACAGTTTGACATTTTCCAATTAACAATTATACACATTAAATTATAACGCCGCTATAGCTCAGTGGTAGAGCGCATCATTGGTAATGATGAGGTCGCAGGTCCGATTCCTGCTGGCGGCACCATGTTGATGCGATAATACTAAATCCCGGGATGCCCAGGGGATACTTTTTGAA
>JAGVLN010000016.1 GCA_020049805.1 Rickettsiales bacterium | reverse complement strand
GAAACGCTGCGCAAGCTGCTAGTATGGCATCAGCTGCCGCATTAACAGGAACTACACCTGCCCTTAGTGAAGCAGATGCAGCTACTAGAATTCAAGCTGCATTTAGAGGTCATAGAGTCAGAAGAGGTGATGGAAAATTAGGAGTATCAGCAAAAGCACATTCTTCTTCACCTGCAACATTAGCTTCTGCACCAATTGTACGCCAAAAACGCTCTTTTAAACCGATTTTGCCAACTGCTGAAGAAACATTTGCTGCAGTAGCAAAAACGACAGCTCTAACTGCTACTTCCTATCGCAATCTTACTAAACAGCTTGGAGAAAATGAAGAGGGATTAAGAGCGTTAGAAGCAAGACAAAAAACTAATGATACACCAGAGTTAAGGTTAGAACTTGCTGAGAAAAGATTAGAAATTGCTAAATTAAACAACCGCTTACGTAAAGGTAAAGAAACTGGTGGTGAGTATCATGAGCGCATGCAAGACGTACTTGATGCCAGAGCTAATATTGAAGTTGCAAATGTTCCTACTTCTGCCAAAGCAAAAGATGCTCTTTTAAAAGCAGCCCATCATCGTATTCAATTAACCAACAACCAAGTAGCAAAAATAAGTGAGACTGCCGCTAATTTACAGAAACAAATTGATGATTTAAAAGCAGCTGGAACAGAGGTTGATCCTAAACTTTTAAAACAATATGCCAGTGCAGTATCAGCAGTAGTTGAAGCTAATAAGAAGAAAAATGAAGCTTTAGCTCAATATGAAGAGCATTTAGATGACCCAATAGCTAAAGCAGCTATTACTGCCAATATGACTGCGCGTGCCGAGTATATTAAACCTTTAGAAAAATTTGCTGCTCTTACTTCACCTACTATTAGTGATTACGAAACATTTATACGAGAAACAGCACGAGTGAGTCCAGCACTTAAAGCAACAAGAACACCAATTACTGATGCTGCATTTCCAAAAACTGCAAAACCTTCTTTAGCTCCTCAAGAGCCTTCTCCATATGAACAATGGCTAACAGAACAAGCTATTAAAGCTCATGATGCTAAAGGTGATAAAAAATACGAAGAGCTTGACGAGGCCACTCAATATAAAATTCGCAAGGAATATATTCGTGAAAATTATACTAAGCAAATGAGTACATATGCCAGCCAAGGCAAAGAAATTACAGGTGATCGCCGTGGTAAATCTCTTGTTTTCCAACCACAAGGTTCATCAGCAGCTGTTAAAGTTACTCAAAAATTTTCACGAGGTCCGGTAACTATTGATATAGATCCAATTGACGGTAAGTTAAATACCGTGCTTCATATCCAACGTCGAGGAAGCCGCGGTGAATTATTGGAAGCTAGTGACATGATTGAAATCAAAGATGGCAGAATTGTATCAATAATTTTAAGTACCGATCCGGATGCTGGTCAATCACGTCTTAATATGAGCCAATTGAAAGCCTTACAGCAAAAATTAGATAATGGATTAGCTAGAGGAGCCGCTGCAGTACAACATGCGGCACCAGCACCGGCTATAGGAACGGCAAGTCCACAACCACAAGGAGCAACACCGCTAGCCGGATCTCCTGCTGGAAGCACAGCACCAACTAAAACCCCAGAAGAGTTGGCCGCTGAAGCTGCTGCATTAGCTGCTGCTACAGCATCTGGAAGAAGTACCTTAGCTGCAGCATCAGCTCAACCTTATGTACATCTAGCAGCTAGTGGAGTAGCACAACCACCTGTAATGACGCCACCACCATCTAGCATGACAAGTCCACCATCAGCTAAAACTGCAGCACAACTAGCTGCTGAAGCTGCGGCTGCATTAGCTGCTGCTCAAACACCACCGAATCCGCATTTAGCCGCAGCACTTAGCACACCTCCACCTGGAGGTAGTTCGCTAGCTTCACCATTAGCTCAACCACAAGGAGCAACGCCGCTAGCCGGACTTCCTGCTGGAAGCACAGCACCAGCTAAAACTCCGGCAGAGTTAGCCGCTGAGGCTGCATTAGCTGCTGCTCAAACAGCATCTGGAAGAAGTACTGCAGCTTCACCATTAGCTCAACCACAAGGAGCAACGTCGCCACCATCTAGAATGGCAAGCCCGCTACCTGGCGCAGCAGCATCGTTAGCTCATTCAGCAGACGATTCAAGAGCAATGGCAGCATCGCTAGTAGGACAACCTCCTGCTGGAAGCCGGCCTGCATCTCATCTTGGAGCAACAAGGCCACAACCACATGGAGTGACGCCACCACCATCTAGATTGGCAAGTCCACCTCCAGGAGCATTACCAACCCACAGTGCAACTAGCACCCTACTACCTGCCGATGTAGCATCTGTATTAACTGCAGCTACAGGAGGCCAGCCACCTCAAAGAAGTGGACTTACAGCTCAGGTTCCAGGTGTCCCTAAGCCAGTGCCAGTAAGTATAATTGGAAATGGGTCAGCAACTCCAAAAGGACATGGAGGAAGATGATAATTTCTTTAAATTCAATAGCTTAAAGCTATTATTTAATAGGAAAGTTAAAGTATGTATCAGGGAAAGGTTCGTTATTTAAAGAAAAATGCCACCATTCTTTAGCATATGGATTGAAGCCATGCTCAACCATAATCTTTTGTAAATATTCACGCTTCTGCTTAGCTTCGGGAGATACACAGTGATTTATAAAATGTGAAGCTTCATCAAACAGATCGAAGGATGAACCCATATCTATCGTCCCATCATTTAAGAAAATAATTTCACCACCATCTAGCAATTTCCTAGGCTCTGGTACAATTTCATGAAGATCTTTACCTATTTCAATTAAAGTTAAATCAACGGCGCTGCCGCGAGTATGGGTAGATCTTTTCGATAAATAACCTAACTCAAATGATTTACTTTTATCAATTCTTGGATAAAACCAAGATTTCATTTTTTGATCATGCTCATCTTGGCTCCAACGCACAAAATGATCTACTGCCATTTGTGGTCGATAAGTATCATATATTACTATACAATATCCATCTCTGTTAAAAGTTTTTTGAGCTTCTTTAAGCCTAAGAGCTACTTCTTTAGTGGTAATAACTTTATGCTCTTCGTAACCATCAATTGGGCAGCCTACAAAATTATTATTAGTAAAATACAACAAGCTTTTTTTAATGGTAGGATCAACATCCTCTAAATATACAAATCCTTCTGGTAAGGCTTTCGACATTTATCGGCGCTCTCTAAATTTGTTATAACGATTAGTATAATTAAAGCGCTTTTCGATATTAAAACGCTGTTGCCTAATTAAAAATGAAATAATTACTAAAGAACCAAAACCCACAACTCCTAATACTACCCCTGGAATTACATGAGTTGACTCAATTAAAGCTAAGCTTGCATAAACTATGGCTAACACCATTAAGGCAAATAAAGTTTGACCTAAACGCCTGCCAAAATTTTGTACCTGTAATGCTTTATTTTCCCAAGCATGACGTTGAGCTTGTTCTTTTTCAATTAAGCCAATAATTTTTTCAGCTGCACCTTCAAATATTTGCTCATATTCAGCTAATTCACGTGGGCTAGGCAATTGGTTAGATTTATGATTGCTATCATGTTCAATATCTTCTGTAGGAAAATATTTTCGTGCAAAAATTTTGGCTGCTTTAGGAGAATCTCCAAAATATTTTTTAGTTACCATTTTGCCTCTGGTTAAATTGAGTTTTTACATAATTAGAATCTGAATCAATATTTTCTTTGTCTTGCAAAAAAGCTATTGGTATTGATGAAAAAGGATAATGAACGCTATTATTACTTTGCCAGATAAAACTAGCAAATCCTTCGCTTACAGATTTTCTGAAAATCTTCATTAATTCACACATAATTTCAAATTAACTAATAAAATTTTATTTCGCAACAAATAATTTTATAAATTGTTTTTTATTCTCCTCAAAGGTAGACCGCCCTAGTCCTCATTGCGAGGAGGGCTCTAGCCCGACGAAGCAATCCATAGATAACTAACCACATACTCCTACGTAACCAAATCATAGATCGCCACAGTGCTTACATTCCCTCGCGATGACGAGATTATGGCACCGCCATTATCAATAGATGTAAACTTTCAGATTCCACATGTTCCATCCCAGGTTATCATTACAAAGAGGGCACATGCCCAGTAAAACAATCCATAAAAAGTATTGACAACGTATATACAAGATATTACACTAAAAGTAGAAAAAGTGGGAGAAAAAATGAACCGGATAAAATTAGATAAATATGAACAATCTATAGAGAAAGACTACGATCAATTTGTATCAGCACCTAATATAGATAGGTTAAAAAAACAACTAAAAGCAGCTGCTAAACGCCATGTGCAAAACAAAAAAATTATCAGTATAAGAATTGCTCAACACGATTTAGAAGCCATAAAGGTTAAAGCTTCAAAACTTGGAATTCCTTATCAAACTTATATTAATATGGTACTTCATAAGGAAGTTACGAACCAGAAACCTTTGCTATAAGCATGACCAAACTATCTTTTCGTTACTCTCAAGAAAAAAATGAAAAGATAATTAAAGAACGCGGCATTGGTTTTGAAGAAATAATACAATATATGTACGAAGGAAATATTCTAGCGATTAGAGTTCATCCGAATAAAGCAAAATATCCTAACCAAAAAATTATTTATGTTAGAGTATTAAAAGAAGTTTATTCTGTGCCATTTATTACAGAAAATGATGGCACTATATATCTTAAAACTCTTTTTCCAAGCCGTAAAGCCAGAAAAGAATTTTCACCATTGTGAAGCGTCCGTTCTCCTTCTATCATTGCGAGAGGCCTCCATACATACTAACCACGCCTACCTAAGGTAATACTTAGAATCTAGATGGATCGCAGCGGTCGCTTTGCTCCCTCGCGATGACGTTTGGCACAAATCGTCATTGCGAGAAGCATTCTTATGCGACGAAGCAATCCATTTTTTTAATCCTTGTCGCAAATCCTGTTGACACTTACAGCATCGCCCAGTAAAATTTAGCGCATAAAAAATTAAGCGTGAGGACGAGTGCAAAAATTACTACGAGGCATAGTTGATTTTAGAAAAAACTCTCTAACTAGATATCGCGAAAAATTTTCTCGCTTAGTTTATGGCCAATCTCCCGATACTTTACTTATCGCTTGCTGTGATAGCAGGGTGGCTCCAAATGTTTTTGCTTCTACTAACCCAGGTGATTTGTTTGTAGTACGTAATATTGGCAATCTAGTTTGCCCTTGCCATTCTCATGACTCATCCGGTTCAGATGATTCCACTGCTGCTGCAATTGAATTTGCACTTAATGGGTTAAAGGTTAAAGATATTATCATTTGTGGGCATGCTGAATGCGCCGCAATGAATGCTATGCTTAATGGTCGTGAAAAACTCGAACAAAAATATTTGCGTTCTTGGTTACGTTATGCCGATCCTTCTTATGAAAAATTTAAATCCGGATTTAAAATCAATCCTAATCTTTCACCATGTAATCAACTTTCTCAAATCAATGTTTTACAGCAGCTTGAACATTTAAAAACTTATTCAATTGTGCAAAAACATCTCTGTGATGGCAGTTTAAGGATTCACGGATGGTGGTTTGATCTTGCTACAGGAGATGTCTATCATTATAAAAATGATAGCAAAAAATTTGTTATATTAGATGATAAAGAATTAGAAAAACTCTTAATAAATTTTTTCAACCAAGTGCCAGAGCAAGAAATTGACTATGATCAACCTTGTCAATAAAGTCATTTTCGCCTTACGTTATTCCATTGAAGGTATTAAATTCTTAATAAAAGACCCTTCTTGGAAAATTGAACTGGTAGTAATGTTACCTGTCACTTTGGTGATATTATCATCAGAAAAGACCAAACTTGAAAAGCTAATATTATTTGGCTCATGTTTTTTAGTGCTAATCATCGAAGCGCTTAATGCTGCCATCGAAGCAGTAGTTGATAAAGCCTCTCCAGAAATTCATCTCTTAGCTAAAAAATCAAAAGACATCGCCTCCGCGGCAGTTTTCTTGAGCATTATCAATGCTGCCATTACTTGGATTGTAATCTTTTTACTATAACACCCCTTCGTCATTGCGAGGAGCATTCTTATGCGACGAAGCAATCCACCTAGATATTTCTATCCATTCCTTTTAATAAAGCATCATTTTATAAACCTAGATTTTCATTAATTATGCTGGAATTATAGACTAATTTGGGAGTATAATAAGAATCATTTTAATATTACGAAAAATTCAGAACAACTTGCTTAGGAGTTTATAAATGAATCTTTTAACTGGTACTTGTAAATGTACATTTATAAAATTTCAAGTTGATTCAGATAAAATTAAAGCAATCGTTAATTGTCACTGTAATTTCTGTCGAGAAATGAACGGCTCGGCATTTTCCACATATGTTGCCGTTGCAGATGATGGATTTACTATGCTTTGCGGTAGTAATGAGTTAAAATTATATCAAATATCAACTAACAGTCAAAAATGCTTTTGTATCAATTGCGGAACACCAGTTTATAATATCAACCCGAAGTATAATGGACTTAAAATACTTTATTTGGGAACAATACCTGATTTAAAAGATTTGGTTCCAAAAGCTAATATATATTGTGAGTCAAAATTAGGATGGATTGATAACTTAAATTCTATTGAAAGCTTCCCTCAAACTAGAACATCGTAAGAAAGTATTTTATAGTTTTAGAAAATGAGCAAAAATATTCCATTTCCTAATCATACCTAAACAGTAAACTCCCGTTCTTCTTCAACCAATGCTGTGCAGTCTTATATCCCGGATCCACGCTTGCCACCAAATCCCAGAATTTCTTGCTATGATTATGTTCGCGTAAATGGCAAAGTTCATGCACCACCACATAATGAAATGCAGGCAGAGGTGCAAAAATTAATCGCCAAGAAAACGAAACATTACCCGTCTTAGTGCAGCTCCCCCAAATGCTGGTAGTATCTCTCACTGTTATTTTCCTAACTTTTACCCCTAGCTTATCAGCTATAGGCTGAGAAAAATCCTTAATTTCCTGAGTTATCAGCTCAATCAGAAACCTCCGCACTCGACTGTTTAAAAACTCAGATCTACCACCAACTAATAACTTGTCTCCAATTAAACTAGTTTTACCACGAATATCTCCACTATGTTTAATTACATATTCTTTACCCAATACAGGAATAACCACATTTTCAGCAAATAATATTTTTTCTGGTTTTTTATGGGTCAGTCGTTGAAAAACCCACGATTTATTCGCTTGCAGAAAAGCTTTGGCTTTAGCCAAATGTGAAATCTTCGGTATAACCAGCTCAGCTTCGTGCTTTTGATTAATTTTGATTCGAATATTTTTAGCTTTAATACTGACTCTAATAGCCAGTGTAATTTCTTGACCATCTTCACTAATAGTAATCGGCTCAAGCTTAGGTATAGTAGGGCGTGCTACGGAAAATCCAAAAAATTTCACAGAAATAATATTTATGTTAAATTGTAACTATAACTCGCCACCCATTATTGTCAACCTAGACGCACTACCCCTTGCCGTCATTGCGAGGAGCGTTCTTATGCGACGAAGCAAACTACACATCTTCTTTCTTAATTTCTTCTAGAGTGTAAGTCTTTTTATCTGAAGCAATATAATCTTGATAAGATTCTTCTAGGGCTTTTATATCCCTTTGATCCTCTATGTATTTAAGCAAAGCTCTTCTAATCACTGAACTCTTACTTCTATCCTCATGTTGAGCGATTTCTGCTAATTTATTATAAATTTTTTCTTCTAATTGAATTGTAACAGTAGTCATCTTATCAAACCTAGGTTAAATCAATTTTATTGAATATTTCTATATTATATTGGTTTTTATTGTTTTTGTGAACTCGTCATTGCGAGGAGCGTTCTTACGCGACGAAGCAATCCACCTTACATCTTCACTGCAATAACTCCTACCGTTTCACTTTCTTCATCTGGCACTTCTTGCCACGTTTTCTCATCTTCTACTGGCGTTCTAAATGAATAAGATTTTTCTACCTTCATACCTTCACGTTCAAATAAATCAATCAAATCTTGCCGTGCAAAAAAAACTACATCCTCTGGCATTTTGTATTTAGCAAAATACTGCACCTTACTTGGATCAACCTCAGGTACAAACCCCTTAAAATATCCAGGAAATAAATCTCCTTGTGCCAGTCTTTCTAGATATCCTGGAAATGCCTTCCTGTAAGTTTTTAAATAAGGTGAACCAGTTGAAACATAAATTTTACCACCATTTTTAAGAGCCTTTTTACTCCAACTAATAAACTTAATTATTTCATCTGGATTCATAAAATGCATAACTTTATCAATTAAGATAGCATCGTATTTATCTTTTACATCAGGCAAATCTTGAGGTGCTTTTGCTATAAGCAATTTTAAATGTTTAAGCTTAGCATCAGCTACTTTACCAAAAACTTGTTTAATTCTTTTTACTAAAATATTCAAATGTTCTTCTACAATATCATTAGCAGTATAAGAACCAACGCCATTTCTAAGCGCTTCAATAATTATATTATTATAACCCGCACCTATCTCTAAAACCTCTTTATTAGAGCTAGTTTCATTTTTTAAAAATTCTTGTCCAAGTGCCGAAATAGTAAAAAACACATAACCCATACCATTTAAAGTAGGGCTTTTGCTTCCTAAGACAATTTCGGCATCATTTACTATATTAACATCAATATCGTTAGGATTTATTTCTTTCATAATAATCCAACCTTTTCTTATTAACTTAACCCAAGGAGTACTATATGTCTAAAGACAACAAAAAACAACTTATTGATTTTAACGAAGCTGCCCAAGCTATTAAAGAAATTCAGGCTACACTTAATGAAATCCTTGCTAATTTTAAAACTCAAGTCAGCCAACCACTTATCGAAGAAAGCAAAAAACCAGAAACTTCTCCTAAAGAAACAATGAAAAACACTCATAAAGCCTTGCAAATTTTGATCGCTATTACCGTGGTTACTCATAAACTGGTCAAAATGGTCTCTGTGCTTGATAAACAATGGGAACCAGAAGACGAAGAACCTACAGTTTCAGATAAAGAGGTAATTTTAGAATTTATTAGACAAATGCATAAAGCAGGAAAGTTAGATTTTACATATTAATAGTAGGACCTAATGTTCTTAATAACAACTTTTAGACGCTATTCCTGCGTAAACGGATGTATCTATCAGGTCTTATCCCTAGGATCTTAATGGATCGCCGCGGTCGCTTCGCTCCCTCGCGATGACGGTTAGCGATGATCGTCATTGCGAGGAGGGCATCCGCCCGACGAAGCAATCCATATTTATAAATTTTACAACTACTAGCTAACGAATTAGCTAGAAATCATTGCTAATCCACCATTATGCCCAATTCAATCTTAGAGGATTATATGAACAATTTTATAGATGATAATATATGTCAGTCATTATCCAGAACTAACTTCCTGTACTTCCTAAAACAAGCCTTTCCCATAATTAATCCTGGCATAAAATACCTTGCCAACTGGCATATTGCGGTCATTGCTGATCACTTAGAACGTGTATCTCGAGGCGAAATTAAACGTCTCATCATTAATGTTCCACCTCGCTCACTTAAATCATTTTGTACAAGCATTGCCTGGCCAGCTTGGTTGCTTGGCCAAAACCCAAGCCAAAGAATTATAGTTGCCAGCTACTCTCATCATTTAAGCTATAAGCACGCTCTTGATTGCCGGCATTTGATAAAGTCAAAATTCTATCAACAATTATTCCCTCGTTTTACAATTTCTAAAGATCAAAACCAGCGCAATAAATTCATTACTTCTAAACGTGGCTTTCGTTTTGCCACATCAATTGGGGGTGCTACTACTGGTGAAGGTGGTGATATCTTAATTATTGATGATCCTCATAATGCCTTACATATACATTCTGTAACCAAACGAAAAAATGTTCAGCGTTGGTTCCAACAAAGCTTTTCCACGCGCCTTGATGATAAGAAAAATGGAGCAATTGTTATTGTAATGCAACGCTTACACCACGAAGACTTAACAGGGTTTTTACTAGAAACTCAGAATGGGATTTGGCAACAGCTAATAATTCCTGCTATCGCTAGCGAAGATCAAATTTATTATGAAGGGGCTAATATTCATTACTTTAAAACTGGAGACTTACTTCATCAAACTCGTGAAAGCAACATTGAAATCGAACGAGCTAAATTAGAATTAGGCAGTTATGCCTTTGCTGCTCAATATTTACAACAACCCATTGTGAGTGGTGTTGGAATGATTAAACCAGAATGGTTAAATCATTTTGATGAAACCCAACTGCCAAAATTTTTAAGCATTGTTTTAAGCTGGGACACTGCTATTAAAACTGGCGAAAATAATAGTTTTTCGGTTTGCACTTGTTGGGGTGAAACTCAAAGCTCTTTTTATTTATTGGAAGTAATTCGTAAACGCCTAGAATACCCTGAGTTAAAACGAGAAATTATTTTTGCAGCTGAAAAATGGAATCCGCTAGTAACCTTAATTGAGGATAAAGCTAGTGGCCAAACCCTTATCCAAGACCTGCAACGCGAAACTAATTTACCAATTATAGCTATGAAAGTTATTAAAGATAAAACCACCAGATTTGCTAGAATTACACCTTTATTTGAAGCAGGTAGGGTATTAATAGCAAAAACCGCTCCATGGCGTGTTGATTATGAAACTGAAATTCTATCCTTTCCTGGTAGTGTACATAGTGATCAAGCTGATTCTACAAGCCAATATTTTAATTACATCTTTAATCGCCGCGCTACTCGTCCTCGCCTTCGTTCGTTACTATAAACCATTCACCGTCCTTGCTGCGAGTAAGGCTCTTACCAACTCCTCGTCATTGCGAGGAGAGCGCTAGCTCGACGAAGCAATCCACAAATACCCAACTGCAGTAACTAAGAATCCAAATGGATCGCCACGGTCGCTGCGCTCCCTCGCGATACGGTTAGGAGATAATCATCATTGCAAGTAGGGACGCCCGCCCGACGAAGAAATCTATTATTATTGCTTAGTTCTTACCGCTGAGCTAGATCTAGCAGGGGTAGGTGTAGGGCTAACCGCTTCATCAAAAGATTGTGAACTAGCAGTTAAGGTACGCCTCAATTCACTATCATGCCCCCCTTTAGATAAAGATGGCTGTTCATGAATTTTAACTGTTGGCCTTATTTGTGGCTGCTTTAATTTTTCTAACTCTTTCTTAGCTTGCTGCTGTTGCTGAGTATTTGCATAAATAGATTTAGCAACTTCGCTATATAACCTCTGGGCATTAGCTCTATCACTGACAAAGCCGGTATGTGCTTCACCGCGAGCATACATTCCAGCTAATGCCAATAGACCATCTGTTCCTACCCCAGGATCCTTTCTATCAGCAGCTCTATATAATGCTTCAGCTTTTTTAGCTGGTGAAGTTACAAACCATCCCGCCGGAGATTGGACTCGCAACTCAGCAGCCTCTTTCATCATTCTATTCACTTCAGGGTTAATCAAGCTTTTTGTTGATCTTACCGTACCGTTATCACCTTTAAGAGAAAAATACTCTTCATCTATTCCTGTAGATGCTCGTCCTACTCTACTATCTGAAAGTTCTTCTGTAGCTTCAGTATTCATTACCTCTGCCATGCCAGCTCGTTTAGATTGAACTTTTGCTGCAGCTTCATTAGCAACTTCCTTAAGTTTGGCCCTTTTTTGTAAATTCTCTAATCTTTCTGTTGCTTCTTTATGTCCTACATTCTCAATAGCAGCTTTATATAACCGCATTGCTTCTGCTTCATCTTTCTTAACAACTTTACCTTCTTCGTGATATTTTGCTAACTCAAAAATAGCATCTGAATTAACAGGGTTTTCTCTAAGTGCGGTTTGAAAATATTTTACTGCTTCTTTATCGTCCGGAGCTCCGCCTCTTCCTTCTTGATGCATTTTAGCTAAAGCATAAGCTACATTTGATTTTAAGATCGAATTATCACTTGAAGCTAGTACGTCTTCATACAATTTCCTTGCTTTACTATAATCTTGAGAAACTACAATACCGTTTTCATAATAAACTGCCATTTGAAACTTTGCACGAATATGTCCTAACTTTTCAGCTGCTTGAAAATATTGCACAGCTTTTTCCTGATTAACAGGATTTCTCCTAGCAGATTGTTGATAATGTAAACCTAATTCATATTGTTTATTTGAATCAGATCCATGCAAAATCGATTCTTCTTCAATAGCTTGCATACCTCTTAAGTTAGCTCTTGCAGCTTCAACCCCACCCCTTGCTGCTTGCTCATATAATTTTTTAGCTTCTACAAGATTTCGCTCTACACCACGACCTTCCTCATAGCATACGCCTAAGTTATTAGCCGCCGCTGCTTTGACTTTAGAGTCTTGCCCCGTCATTGCTCTTTTGTATAAATCGATTGCTAAAGTAAGATCTGGTTTCAAACCACCGATTCCTTGATCATAATGTAATGCTAAGTCAAATGCAGCAGCAGTATGGCCAGCATTCATTGCTTTCTGGTAATATTCTCGCGCTTTAGTATAATCTGGTTCAGCCCCCTCAATACCGCGTTCATATAATTTAGCTAAAGCATAACATGCTTCCGGGTGGTCTAATTCTGCAGCTTTCCCATAAAATTTAACTTTATCAGCATCTTCTAAGGCTAGTTCCCCAAGATTATAATTAGCTTTTGCTATTAAGGTTTTAAGTTTTTTATCAACTCTTTTTTTTGGTAATTCTTTTGCAGCAATCTCCATTAATAACGCTTTACCAGCTGGCCTACCTATACTCGGTTTAATAACTTCGTTATTTAAATTAGTAACAGCTAAATCATATATAGCTTCAACATCACCAGTTGCTACAGCTAGGTTAAGAGTGCTAGCACGGTCAACAACATCTCTAGTACCATATTTTTTACCTGTAAAACCAAGAGGATCTGGAATAGCGTATTTACCCTCATTACCAAGATCCAAATTAGTGGCATATGCCAGATGAGTTACGCGAGTAGGGGCCATATATTTTCTTCCTTAAGTATCAATATTACTTTTAATTATAGCAATAGAACCTTAAGAAAAGATTAATAACAGCTATAAGCCTTATTTAATGGCGATTATTTTGCCATTAGTAAGTAATTGTAGATTCTTTGCAATTAAACAAAAAACAGCATTTGGCATACCAGCTGCTGCCCATAATTCTTCAAATTGCAATAAATCCTCGTCTATAAAAATATGAGTTATTTGTTTATTATGGCCAATTGGTGGAATACCACCAATAGTAAAACCAGTTATTTCTTTAGTAAAATCAGCATCTGCTTTTGTTACCTTTTCGCCTACTTGTCCTTCAATTTTCTTTTCATTAACCCGGTTTATGCCGCTGGCTAAAACCAACACAGGTTGGTTACTATTTTCTGTACGAAACATTAAAGATTTTACGATTTGTGCAACCTCACATCCTATTGCTTCTGCAGCTTCATTTGCAGTGCGTGTACTTTCTGCTAATTCTATAACTTTAAATTCTAGCCCCTTTTGAATTATTGCATCTTGAACTTTCTGAGCGTTTTTACTTAAATTTATCATGCCTTAACCCCCTCTAACTTGCTTGACTAAAAAACTCAAACAATATACTACTTATATCGTCAAATTAGCAAATTTTTTATGGATAACATTGAAATTAAGCCTGCAACAATTAATGATATTCCTTTGATTTTGGAATATATTAAAAGTGCTGCCGAAACAGAAAATCTCAAAGAATATGTAATAGCTACAGAAGCAACATTAGAGAAGTCTTTATTTAGCGCTAATCCACTTGCTGAAGCTATAATCGCTTATATTAATCAAAAACCTGTTGGTTATGCTTTATTTTGGCAAAGCTTTTCTATGTTTTCTGGTAGTTCGGGGCTTTATATAGAGAATATTTACATCATCCCTTCAGCCAGAGGTAAGAATGTAGCCAAAAGGATTTTAAACTTTCTATTTGAAATTGCTAAGGCAAGAAAATATTCTAAAATAGAAGGGTTAGTGTGGGATAAAAACCCAAAACTCGGTAAATTTTATAAACGTTTTGGGTTCCAACCATGGGATCAATGGCGTATTTATGGCTTCCTTATGAACCGTTAAGCTAGCCTTAGTTTAGTAAATACTTCTTTTTGAATATGTTCAGCTGGTTCATGAGTAAAATCTTTATCTATCTCTAATACCAACATTTCTTTTAATTGCTTACTGATATGATTCCTAATAAAGCCTAGAACTTTAGGAGGGGCAATAATTACTAAATGTTTATATTGATGATCTGCGAACAATTTTTCTAAATAACCCATTACTTCAGATATAAAATCCTGTTTTTCTTTCACTCGTTCATCAATATGGGGTTCAATAGCATGCCTTGCACTCCCTGCACTATCGAAAGCTCTACCTAAAGAATGTGTAGTGTGATGATCACTACGATCTGCTGTGCTTTCAAATTTATGTTGTAGTTTAATTAGGTTTTCATCTTTAGGCTTATTATAAAACAAAGCTTGCTTACCATCTATTACAAACATGCAGATTTTACTTTTTTCTATTGCCATTTTACCTCCTATATTTTATGTCTCACTTTTATCCTAACATAAAATATTTGAATAAGGCAATATGAATTACATTATGGATTGCCGCAGTCACTTTGTTCCTCGTGGTGACTATGATAATTGCCGTTATTGTAAGGAGAGTCTTTATTAGTTATAAGTCTTCAGCTCCAACCGATAATCCTTGCTCTCCAAGTAAAGGTTTAATAGCATTGTAAGCTGCACAATATCCTGCTGCTCGATCATATAGACCAACATACATAATATCTTCTCCTAAATTAACTTTTAACTCTCTGCCCCCAAGATAGTCAAAATCTGGATCCTGTCTCAAAAGTTCTCTTGCTTTTTCTATACTTAATTTCTTAGGAGCATTTATTGCAAACCCTTCCCAAGCATTATTATATAAGGCAACTAAAACTTCCGCTTTATCGAGATTAGAAATATCAATTCTATCAGGACAACTCTTTCCCTTTAGCTGTGATTTTTTATAATCATGCATAACTTCCTGGCAATTAATAGAACTATATGAAGCTAAATCACCTAAATTAGGGTCAAGTTTAACTCTTGCAGCCACACACTCTTTATAATCTTCCCTATGTTTTTCAACATAATGAACTTGCATTTGGTGACCAGTAGCTCCCATCTTTATAGCATCTAGCCTAGTGTAAGCATGATCTAAAGCTTCCTTAGATAAACAAACTAAAAACCTCTGTTGAGCAGACTGATCAAGACTCATTAAGTAAGCTCCTTGAGCTTGGTTTAACCAACAAGCTTCAATGTATTTATTTACTGTTTCAAGTTGATATACTGGCATATTTAAAACCTCTTTTTATTAAATTATGTTAATATTTAATATATAATAAAAGCAGTATGGCGTCAATATTTGTCTTATCAATTTAAATACAGCCCTAAACTGGGCACTACCAATTATATGGCTAAGTAAGGAAATAATATGAATGTTTTTGACTCATAAATAGGGCGTTTGTTATTTATATTATATATTAGCTATTATTTTTAACTATTTGTTTTTCATGGATATTTATACCTCGGCATTATGATAAAAATCACTAACCCCTAAAGTTTCAGTAAGTACTTTTTCCATTTGGCTATGCTCATTGCCAAATCTAACTTCATAAGTTGGCAGTAAACTATCCAATCGATTCACATGAGATTGTGACTGCTCATTTCGATTCAATAAATCATCATGCCATAATACTTCTATCATAGCAGCTATGCCAGTTTTAGTTTCAGAATCTAATTTAGGTAAATTTTTTATAACTTCTTTAGCTACAGATTTACCAAAGATTATGTCTAATGTAATCGGATACGAGCCCAAATCAATAACATTACCTTCGTGATCAATAAAAGTTTCATTAGTTAAGGTAAAACCTCTTGTATCATCTACTACTTTATCAGTATAGCTATGAACCATAGTTTCAATCTGCTGTATATCATGAATATTTGCAGTAACTAATTCTGCGCCTAATTGTTTGGCTATATTCAGCACTGAGCTCACAGCATTATTTCTTGCAGCTATATTATATTGAAAAATAGTATCTTGTGTATTTCTAGCCTCTACATATTGATCAAGATGATAGGGATGCATCATATACTTTCTCCATTATAAATATGCTTTATAAAGCATGACATAAAATTTGTTAAATTACAATAATCCGTTCCTTTCATGTATCCGTTAACTCCTTATTAATCTTTTTTATATACACTAATACTTAAGGTTGAGTTTTGCGCATACTTAATACTAAGGAGTTAAAAAATGGCAAAAGCACCAATAGATGATGTTTATTCCCCAGAAGTTACAGGTCGTGTTTTTTATCGTGCAGACACACGATCACCAGATGAAATATTCCGTGATGGTTTTTCACCACGTGATCCGGCCAGCATAGCACCTAAGCTAAGAGGAGGGAATGGAGGCATGGCGCCAGATTTAGAGCCAGCTTCTGGAGTATGCATGACTTCCAACTGGCAATCAGCAGCTATGTTTCCAGTAGGTAAACGTAATCAAAATGGTTATATATACGCAGTGCATTTTACTGAAGCAGAATTAGCTTCTGCTAGAGCGTCTGGCAACTTTTTGGATACAGAAGCAGAACAAATGAAGCATATAGTAGCTGCAGGTGTTAAAACAGCTACATATGACCAAGCATTAAAACAAGCTTGGCCTTTATTTGGTTACGAAAGCGCCATAACAAGGATACCATCAGAAAATATTGCATGTGCAATACCTATAGCAAGAACTGCCGGCAAAGATAGGTTTCAAGTAAATTATACACTTGGGGATAGAATAGAAAATCCTCAATTCACTCAAGACCCACAGGCCAGAAGAGAAGTCGAGGCTCAACTAGATATGATAAGCCATGCTGCCCCACGTGGAACAGTTCAAACTACTATTCCTATGAATCATGGATTAGGAGGTAAAACCTTTGGTAGCGTTGGCACTCCAGACCCAGAAGGACTTGAAAAAATTAGAAGACTTAGAGAAGAAGTAGCCTTAAGAAAAGCAGAAGTTAGGGGAGAGATCCCTCCAGCTAAACTAGCAAGAAGAGAAGAAAGTTCACCAGGAGCAAGTAGAGCTGATAGAGTAGTGGCAAGCTTAACTACAGGAGCATCTGCAGGTTCAGCTGCAAGCGTCTCCCCATAAGTTGGTGGTAGAGCAGATGGCAGATCTAGGAGTGGCAGCATAAGCCACTAATTTTCGTAATTCTTTGTAAAGAACTCCGTAATTGCGAGAAAGGCTCTAAGCCGACAATACAATAATTATAATATAAACGTCTTGATGAAAAGTACTATGGTACTATAATAAAGAAGCAAAAAGCTAGATAATGAATAGTATTATTTATGGATATAATATTTAGACAGGCTTCTTTATCCGATAAAGATACTATATTTTCTTGGTTAAACGAACCTCACGTAAAAGAATTTTGGGATAATAGCCAAGAACATAAGGAGGATATCTTAAATTTCCTTCATGGTCATAAACAAATCTATTTTGCCGGCACAACCAAATATTGGATTGGCGAAATTAATAACCAACCATTTTGTTTTTTATTAAGCGATTTATTATCAGATAAAGAAAAAGATTTACCTAAGGTATATAGACAAAATTTATCTTCAAACCATAATATTTCATTAGATTTTTGTATTGGTAATAAAGAATTCCTAGGAAAAGGATTAGCAGCAATAACTCTTAAATTTTTTGTAGAATTTTATCATCAAAAAATTGATCGAAAGGCTGATACATTTTTTATTGATCCAGATGAGAATAACCCTAGAGCAAAACATGTATATGAAAAAGCTGGTTTTCAAATGATTGGCGATTATCAGGTGAATAAAGGAGCATTTGTAGGTCAAAATTCTTTTTTGTTAGTAAAGAAAATTTAAGCTTTATAATCTGCTTATAAATTACAAACCTATAATTTGTTTCCATAATAAATATTATACGCATTATATAGTAATGAATTAATTAGCTAACGTTTTAGGCATTATTTTTACAATAACTACAATCGATATTATAGCTTTGCTACCATTAAGTCTTATTTCACCTATAATTATTTCTAGTAAGAATGTTATTATTTGTTATACTATCATCCAAAAAAATACATTATGGAAAATTCATCCTGCTCTATTATATGGTTTAGAAGAGATTTGCGTTTAGATGATAACCTTTCTTTATTCTCTGCTTTACAACTCAAAGAAAAAATTCAGCCAATATTTATTTTTGACACTGACATCTTAAAGCGCTTTACAAATAAAACTGATAAAAGGCTAACTTTCATAGCTGAAGCATTATTCGAGTTATATAATAAAATTAATCAAGAATCAGGAAATTTATTAGTATTCTATGGATCGGCTACTGAATTAATTCCTCAAATAGCTATTAAATTAAAGGCAAAAAACGTTTTTGCTGGAATAGATTACGAGCCTTATGGCCAATATCGAGATAGCTATATTAATAACCAATTACAAAAATATGGTATAAACCTTATCCTACAAAACGATCATTTGTTAGTTTCACCAGAAGAAAATTTGAAACCAGATGGTAGTCCTTATAAAGTATTCACTCCTTATGCTAATAATTGGCATAAATTAATCAAGAAGAAAAATATAGAAAATTACCAAATTATAGATAAAGGCAGGTACCTAAACCAAAATATAAACTTTAACTTACAAGTTATTGATCTAGCTCAAGGTCCTAAAAAAATCTTATCTCAAATAGGATACGAATATTCCCCTAATAAAACATGGCCAATAGCAGAAGCTAGTCATAAATTAACTTCTTTAATCGACCACAAACTTATCGACTATAATATTAAAAGAGATTTTCCTGGAATAGATGGTACTAGCAAATTATCTCCTTACATTAGGTTTGGATTAATCTCTATTCGCCAGTGTTATAACGCTGTTATTGATAAAACCGGTTGCTTAAGTTGGATTAATGAGCTTATTTGGCGAGATTTTTATACTGCAATTCTTTATTACTTCCCTGAAACAATAAATAAAGAATTTTTGCCTCAGTATAGAGAATTAAAATGGTCAAATAACCTTGAATATTTTAAAAAATGGCAGGACGGGTTGACTGGATTTCCTATTATAGATGCAGCTATGCGTCAATTAAAACAAGAAGGTTGGATGCATAACAGAGCTAGAATGATAGTAGCATCATTTTTAACTAAAGATCTATTTATTGATTGGCGTTTAGGAGAAGAATATTTTGCCCAATGGCTTATGGACTATGAGCTTGCCTCTAATGTTGGCGGGTGGCAATGGTCAGCATCAGTAGGCACTGATGCACAACCCTATTTCAGGGTATTTAACCCCACTACTCAATCCATAAGATTCGACCCATTAGGCCAATATATTAAAAGATATCTGCCAGAACTTGCAAATGTACCTGAAAAATTTATTCATGATCCTAAAAAATTTGATAATACATTGCTGTACCCAAATCAAATTATTGATCATGACTATGCTAGAAAAAAAGCTATAAGTATTTTTAAAAATGTAACTAAAAAGGTTAGTAATGCTCACGGTTAATTTTTTATCCGCCTCTTAGGCAATCTTAATTAAATTTTTACCTTGCTTTAATACTTTTGTTATGATAAACACTTAATAAATTAATTTTTGGTAAATACTTATGTCAAACAGTACTATACTTTCAAATACCAATACTACGATTTCAAATACTACTGCTCCTGCTACAAATGATAATCCTTTCTTAGCTCCTGGTTTAGCTCCTATGCTGGTTGGCCTCGTGGGATGGTTTGCAGTAGGTAGCGCAGGCGCTGCATGTATATATTATAAATACCCTCAAAAAGCATTTTCTGCTTTATCACTTGCTACATTTGCTGTTGCTCAAGCTTTATCCAGTACTGCGGCAACTGTTGCTCAAATATGTCACCTACCCTCATCAAGTGAAGCTGATGAAACTTCACAATCTGGCTATACAGGAGTTCCTGGAGAAAATCCAACTCACGTCGTTTCTGTTGCTGGAGCACATACTGATGAACAAGATAATTATTTATAAATATTTATTAGCTAAAAAACTCAACTGTACGGTAAGTAACAGAAATCCTTAAATCTTTTACTCGTGAGACCCCATGATAATATGGTTTATATCTCAATTTCCCCGTTAATAAATAAGCTAAAGCATCAACTTCGTTAAGTTCTATTATTGGTTTTTGTTTATGGGGTTTTTCATTATTAGGTGATTTAACAATATATAACTGCCCTTCTTTATCAGCTTTCAATATCACTCCCAATACATGCTCTCCAAAATAAAAATTTACTGGTTTGCCTCCTGTTGACCTATTTAAGTGGCTAACATCAACATGAGGTTCGAGCATATAATCATTATAGTAAATAGAAATAATAACATTCTTAAACTGTTTATAATCAGGTAAAACATATTGATCACCAAATGCTTCAACCAATTCCTTAGATAATAACGTTAAACAAGCAGGTATTTCTGTAAATGATCTATCATTATCCACAAGCTTAAAGTAATCATATCCAAAAGATAAAGTCTTGCGATTTGTGTATAAAGTTTCCTGTGTTTCTAAAGATGGGGTAGTCTGTAAATAAGATTCTAGCCATTGAAGAGCATTATTTATAACGCCATTATCCAGTTTTCTTATAGGAATATCTAGCATAGCTAATAATTATAATTTCTTTTTAACCTTCTTTTTAGGAGCAGGAACAGGTAATTCTGCAGCCGTAATCTTAATCAGCTGAGTTAACCAATCACTATCATCCCATTTATCACTATCAATTAAAAAATATAGTTTTGCACCCTTATATGGTGCAGCTTCAGTAACATCCCCTATATACGCCCTACCCGCAATAGTCGGCTTGACAAAAAATTGATCGTTACAAATGAGAGCTACTGTTTTACCATTACAAAAAACTCCATATTCACCAAACATTTTTCTTGCCGAAACAGTCCCAGCATTCTCAATTTGCTCAATGATAAAATCAGCAACGCTTTGGTTAGATGCCATTTTTACCTACTTTAAATTAGTATTTTTCAACCACTGCTGATGAATCTTTAACTGCATTACCAACTTCTTGATAAGGCATACCTAAGCAATTACCCAAAAACTCCTCAGCAATTGCATAAAAGCTCATCCGATTATTAGGTTTAGCGAAACCATGGCCTTCATCCGGATATAGAACATATGTGCCATGAATTTTATGGTTTTTCATAGCAGCAACTATCTGATCTGACTCTGCTTGTTTTACTCGTGGATCGTTTGCTCCCTGCCCTATAAGCAATGGCTTTTTAATATTATTAGCAAAAGTAAGAGGTGAGCGAGATTTAAGAAATTCTCTACCCTGCTCTGTATCAGGGTTACCACCAGTCATATCTATCCAAATTTTTCTTGTAGGTTTCCAATAACTCGGAATACTGTTAATTAAAGTTTCGAGATTTGATGGCCCTACTATATCAACTCCACAAGCAAAAAATTCAGGAGTAAAGGTTAAGCCAACTAAAGCCGCATAACCACCATAACTACCACCAAAAATTGCTACTTTATCCTTATCAGCATAACCTTCCTTTATTGCCCAATTAACCCCGTCGATAAGATCATCTTGCATTTTAGCAGCCCACTCACCATTTCCTGCTTTAATAAAATCCTTACCAAAACCAGTGGAACTACGATAATTAACACTGAGCACTGCATAACCGCGATCTACTAACCATTGATGTTCATAATCATATCCCCAAGAATCTCTAACTCTTGGACCACCATGTACAATCAATACTAAAGGTAATGGCTTACTCACTTTACTATCCTTAAGCGCAGTTTTAGGCAAAGTAAGGTAAGATACCAAATCTAAACCATCGCGAGATTTAATAACTACTCCTGCCATAGGACTAAGCTTTTCCTTCACCTTAGCAAGCCTAGAGTTATTTACAAATAAAAATTTGTTTTCCCGAGTGGCTCTATCAAATAAATAATATTCAACTGGTCCTGTATCGTTAGTATAAGCTATTATCCATTTATCGTCCTTAAGAGGTCTACTGGCTATATGCAATTCACCATTATTTAAAGTTTTCAGATAATCAAAATCAGGCTTAATCGCATCACTAATAATAAAAGTTTCATTCTTGATATATTCAGCAGAATAACCCTCTATTTCATCCGTTAAAGGATTAGCAATAATTCCCCCTCCTATATCGCATCGAGGGTCTTCTGCCAGAAGCTTAGATGTTCCATCTTTGGTATTTAATTCAAACAAACCTGCCATATTTCGATTTCGCGAATCAACGTAATATAATTTATCGCCCGAATGGTTAAAGCCCAGAATATCGGTTGTATTAACATCATCACTAGGGATTTTCATGAATGATTTAGGATTATTATGGTCGCTAATATCAAATATTTCGATATCACCTGTCTCTTGAGACATTGTAGAAGCATAAATAATTTGTAATTCATCATTTATAATAAAACCTAAATATTTATCATTCTGCAGAATTAGCTTTAACTCACCAGTATCTAAATTATATTGATAAATATCATGATATTCAGGATTTCTATTATTAAGCCCAATCATTATTAAATTAGGATAATTTATACTTTCTCCAAGAAAATAAGCCGTAACCTTATCAAATGGAGTAACATCAGTTATTTTATTATCTTTTAAATTAACTTTATAGAGATGATAATTTTCATCACCATTATTATCCTGGATATAAACTAAATAATTATCCTTATATGTCCAAGCATAACTTCTAATTCCCCTATTTTGATCATTAGTCACTGCTTTAGCAGCACCAATATCATCAATCGGGGCTACATAAACATTTAGCACTCCATTAAGTGGTGCAATGTAAGAAAGATAACGCCCATCCGGACTAATTTTTACTGAAATCCTATCTGGGTTACCAAAAAATACTTCCCGATCAATTAGAGTTTTAGCGGGTGTGATTACGTATGAAACTGCAGCAACAATAATTACTAATACTGCTAATAGAGAATATTTTTTTCCCTTAGTACGCATGCTATATTTTTCCGGGTTATGTTAAATAATGCATATATTCATATAATTTTTTAAATAGGACAAGAAAAAACTTATTCACCTATTAAGAAAGCATTAACCTATTAATGTTAAAGTAGTATTGATGTGCTAATTTAACAAAAGATGGAGTAAGTTATGCCTGATTTTAACAGAGATGAGATGACAAAATTACTTACTGGTGATTGTTACGAAATCTTAGGTGTTGCAAGAGATGCAGATGCAGACACCGTAAGAAAAGCCTATAGAAAAGCCTTATTAAAATATCACCCGGATAAAGTACAGGAGGCTCTTAACAAAGATAAAGCTGCTGCAGCATTTTCCGAAGAAGAGAGCAGTATAATTGACGAAAATTTTAAAAAATTAACAAAGCATTTGAAATTCTTTCCAACCCAGAACAAAAAAGGGCGTATGATTCATGGTTAGCAATAGGTAAGAAACCTAAGATTATGGCCTGGAATATGAGCGGCGGTACCGTTCCAGAATTTGAAGCGGGACCTGTAGCTCATGAGCCAGCAAGAGCTGGAGCCGGTGCTGGAGCAGCACCTGCAAGCAGGTTATCTATGTATGATAGAATGAATGATTTCGCGTTTAGTAAATACCCGCTTCTTGATTTTTTAAGCACCATTGATCCAATCTGGAAAGAAATTCGTGCTTCATCTGACCCAAGACAAGAAGTTGAATTTAGAGCAAATATTAAAAGAATACTTATAGAGCGTAAGGTAAACCCTGGTTTCTTTACAGAAGCTATTGTCTGGAATATAAAAATATCATCAAAGTTAGGACAGTATCGAGACTTACAAACTTTAGTTAAATCAGTATATGATGAAATTGAAGCTGAAAAAGCTCGGGGTTTTACTCCAGACCCATCATCTCCTACATCACGTGGAGGTCATACACCTGATCCTGAACCAGCAAGAGCTGGTGCTGGTACTCCACCTCCTAGCGCTCCACTTGATCCATTATTAGTGCTAGAATCTCTTTCTGATGTTGCAAAAACTAGAGACCTCCTTAGAAGAGGAGCAGATTTTAATGCACCTAAATTTTTTATTAGTTCAAGCATGGCACTTCCAGCCGTACAATATGCATTGCAAGAAGATAAAAAAATTGACCCTAAAGCAATTGAACTAATATATAACCCAGCCACAGGAATTAATATTAATACTGCTGATGCAGCCTCAACTATGCCTCCTTTAAGTTTCGCTGCTAAGAGTTCTGCTTCTAAGGAAATATTAGAGGCAATGATCAATTGTGGAGCTGATCCAGCTATAAAAGATAATACAGGTAAAACTCCTTTACATTATGCTGCTGCATCAGGAAAAATTGAAACTATTGCTATTTTAATTGAAGCAAGAAAAAATTTCTTAATTAAGAAAGCCATGGCAGCCGGTCAAAGTGAATCCGCAGCTACTTTAGAAGCTTTAAAGGCAATTAATTTATCACTTCAAGTTAAAGATAATAAGGACAGATCTATTTCAGCTATTTGTGCTCAATATAATCCTAGCCAAGCAATAGAATTTAATGCACATGTTGAAAGCATAATCACAGCAAATAGTGAAGAGATTGTCCGTTTAACATCTCCTACCTCAGCTCCTGAACCAGCAAGAGCAGGAGCCGGTGCTGGCATTTCACCGAGAGAAGAATTAACTGCTGAGCGAGTACTAGAAGTAGTATCTTGGTATAAAGGGGTAGGAGCAGCAGGACTGCCAATATATAGAGTACCTGTGAGTGAAATCAAAGATATAGACGCATTTAAAAGAAATCTAGAAAAATTAGGTATTGGCTATGGAATAAAACCTAGTGGTAGTTTTGGAGGTAAAGAGGTTCTTCAATTAATGATTCCTGCTGGTAAATATGAAAAAGCACTAAAAAATGCAATACCAGATACTAGTTACCAAGAAGCAATTTCAATTGCAGAAAGTACTAAACAAGCAGATGGATCCTATAAAGTAAGTGCTGATCCAATGTGCCATATAATATATAAAGAAGCAGGAGTTTCTATTACCTCTGATAAACTAACTGGACCTGAGGCAGGTAAACTTCAAGCATATCTGGAAAGAATGAGAGAAATAATTGCAAAAGCAGCCACCGCTCCTTTAGCTGCAGAGCTAAAAAAGCATCATGTTGGAGTTGACGGCATAGCAGGTTCCACATCAGTGCCAAGAATGGGAGCTACTACTTCTCCATCTCGTTTCACCAGAGGATAAAGTAATATTCTTGCTTTAAAGCTTGCAGTGTTTTATAAAGTATTATAATTAGATATTTCTTTTATAATGAGCATTGCATGAAAAGATTATTATTAATCCTAGGGTTTATTACTTTATCTCTAATCTCAAAACTTTCTTACAGTGAAGATAAATTTTCCAGCTTTTTCACTGGCACTACTGCTCATTGTTTTATTTTATATGATATAACCCATAATAAACCTGTATACCATGAAGGTGGCACTCATTGCGATAAGCAATTCTCTCCTGCTGTTAATTTTCTTCTTCCATTAACAATAATTGCTTTTGATAGCCAAGTAATTACTAATACTACACAGCAATTTAAATGGGATGGACAAATTTATGAAAATAAAACATGGCAACAAGACCAAACCCCATCCTCTTGGGTAAAAAATAACGTTCTTTGGGTATCGGAAATAATTACCAATAAAATTGGTAGCAAAAAAATGAATGATTATCTTAAAAAATTAAATTATGGTAATCATGACATCTCTTCAGGAATTACTAAATTCTGGCTTAATGGCGAAAGCTTAAAAATTTCCTCTAACCAACAACTCAAGTTTATTAAAAACTTTAGCAGCTATAAATTACCGGTTAGTCAAAATTCCATAGATAATACTAAAAAACTATTTATCTACGAAGAAAATAATAATTGGCAAATCATTGGTAAAGCTGGCGCCGGTACTGAAGGTGATAATAAATATGGCTGGTTTGTTGGCGAAGTAAGTAACGGTAAAGAAAAATATGTTTTTGTAACGAATATTCTAGGCAATGAAAAATATTTCGCTAATGCATGCCCAGGCTGTAAAACTAGAGAAATCACTAAAGATATTCTTGCTAGCTTGGGTTTATTTTAAAACTTCTAAACAATTTTGTGCATTCCTTCAAACGACACTATTCCTGCGAGCATCATTGCTGCTAAAAGGCTTGCTGCAGTTGGCAATCCAGAAAGCTCTGGCAAATCTGTAAGCTCATTAATAGCCGCTTCATTTACTTCACCTTCCGGTAAAACAGTATTATCATTTGTTTCAGCTTCATGAGGAGCTCCTGGTAATAAAGCAAACATTGGAACAATATCTGCAAATCCTTTCTCAACAGCTACTTCTCCTTCCGGCAAAACAGCATCACCATTTGTTTCAGCTTCATGAGGAGTTCCTGGTAATAAAGCAAATAGTGGAACTGGAGCAACTTCTACAATTTCTTCATCACCTACTACATCTACATCCATATCATCTTCATCTTCTTCATCGTCAAACTCTATATCATCCTCTGAAAACATTTCTGATTTATGGCTTTTATGAGAAGGAGCAAAACTTCTAAGCTTTGCTGCAAAAATCATTGCATTTTGCTGATTACAAGTATCAGTACCTAAGTTATTAAGAGTATGTAATAAAACTCCAAGAATAGTAAAAATAAGAGGATCATCCCTATATTGCTCAGCATACTCAATAATCGCTTCTCTTAATTCTACAAATCGCATTGTTACAGGATCACATTCACTTACCGTGGTCGGAGCAGCTGACTTACTATTTGATGTAAGCTTACCTTTCGTAAAAAATACTGTTTGTGTTCCTTCATAATAGCTATATTCTGCTGTAAGCCGTGCAAGTTCTTCATAAATTTCATCAGGTAATGCACCTTCTATATTAAACTTAGCATATCTGGCCCCAGCTCTGAGTAAATTATTCACTATAGTATTTCTCTCTGTAACAGGATTTATTGGTGAGATTTCATTAACTAAATCATAAGCCCAATTTACAAAATCTGGATCATCATCTGAATTTAAACATCGTATGATTTGTTCTATAGGCATTATAGCCGTTTCAATTTCATCAATCAGATCATTATCAGCAGCATACTGAATATTTGTTAACTTTGTAACTAACGCTGCCTTTTTTCCTACTGTATCTAAGGAAGGTTTAGCCTTTTTACTAGCTCTCCTCTGTGGCTCATCATCCTTTCTTTTCATAATCATCCTTTTAATTATTTGCTATTACTAGTTGAAAATAATTAATTTAACTTGCTTAAAATAGATAAATATTCAAAATCACCAATTAATTTATATTATTTTTAGACAATGTTCTCTTATAAACACAGTGTATGTTCTCTTTAATTCGCCTAAACTACACCCACATTATCACTTCGTCATCATCAGTTAAGCCAATATGCCCACCAACAGTGACACGGATTCTTGAACTGGCTTTTACTTCATGAAAATTTCGGCTATTAAAAAAGGTTAATTGACCAGGAGCTGGTTTGATTTCAATACTCTGTTTACCATCAACTATATTACGGTGATAACCATAAGTTTCACCAAGAATATTTTCATCATCCTCTTTTTCCCATAATCTATTATACACTACTGTTTCTCCACCTTCACCTGGATCAGTTAGATAAATATTCCAAGCGTATTGCGCCTTAGTACAGTTAATACTCCAATAATCTGGTATAAATTTTGCATAATCAGCATGCAACAATGCAGAAGAACTGAGTTCTCTTACCATCGCATATGTATATTCTTTTCCATCTTGCTGGGCAATTGCAACAGGTTTTTTTACAATTTCACCCATGTAGGTGGCAACTTTTAATGCTGGATCAAAACCAATTTTTCTTGAAAATTCTTGATATTGAAGATTATTTTCTTTAGCACCAGGGAAATAATCATCTGGTGTTTTTTGTTCATAATGATAATGAGTATCGAAAATATGTTTTGCTTTAGGTACATTCTCATCATCTACACGATAATTATAATATCTTAAGCCAAACTCATGAATAACTGCTAGTATTTTTTCTATCTCTTCAGATGATAAGAAATTTTGTACCGTAATAGCTGCACATTTATTATTAAATAAATCATAAAAATCACCTGCACTTGGTGCAGTAACCACCCTACTCCATACCATAACTTTATCTTTAACTTACAATTACTTTTTTACTGTATAATGATCAGCACCAATCACGTTCGAGTTCCAATTTTGTACAACTGGATCTTTAGCTTGTGCGGCATCTAACCATATAGTATGTAATTCAGTATCACTTATAGTGCCAGTCATTGCCACTACTTGTTTGCAATTAGGAAAATTAATCGATATAGCTACCGCATTTCCATTATAATAACCTGTTATTGGCATAGGTACACCCATATCAGTAGGGCAATTACCTACTGCTGTAGTAAATGTTCCAGTTAAAGTACCAGTATTATTTACAACTTCATGCAATGTAACAGTTAGTACTGACCCTCGTTGATTTTGGTAAGTAACTGTTTTATCAACTTCTGCATTTACTAAACTAGACGTAAATAATAAACCTAAAACTAAACTAGATTTTAAAAATGATTTCATATTGTCCTCCTTGATGATAAGTATCGCCTTTAGAAAATCATAAAATTCAAAAAATTGCCAGCATTAATTTACAATTGACTTATTATTATAAATAACCTTAAATTAAGTTTAGTTAGTTATATAGCTTAAAGAAGATGAAAAAATATACTTTTTTATTATTATTTTTATTAATAATCGGTTGCACTTCAACTAAAAACATACCTAATTCTATATCATATATAGAGCCAAAAAATGTTACAAACATAGCTACAATCAGAGGATTATACGATACTAAAATTGGTGTTTTTAATCATCCTGCTCTTTACGTGTATAGTGTTGATGGTCGCTTAATAAAAAATGCTGAAAAATCATGGAATAACGATTTAAAGATTGAAACAGGCATAAGACAAATTGGTATTGAATATCTTTACGGATCATTTAATGCGAGGGCTAACATAACCATTAACGTAAAGGACGGAAGTAGTTATCAAATTCAGTATATTCCTCCTAGCTCAGTATTTAACTACCAAGGTGGATCAATTGATGTATGGATTGAAGATAAATCGAATAATAAAGTTGTCTCTAAAGTTATAAGAACTCCTATTATATCTCCAACAATATCTCCTTATCCAATATATATATACCGTTAATCAAAACTATTGATAAACTTATCTTCTAGATATTCTTTATAACCTTCTACATCCAATGGTTTGCCGGTAGCTTTAATCAGCAGCTCATTACGTGAATATCTACTGCCATTATTATGGATGTTTTTATTCAACCAATGCACTACATCTTTAAAATTTCCTTTAGCTACCTCTCCTTTCATATTATGCAGGTCTTTCCTTAACGCCCCTACCCATTGTGCTGCCATAATCGCTCCAAGAGAATAGCTTGGAAAATAACCAAAGCCACCACTTGGCCAATGAATATCTTGTAAGCAACCATCCTTATAATTATTAGGTTTAACTCCTAAAAGCTTAAATATTTCTTCATTCCAAGCGTCAGGTAAATCTTTGACTTCTAACTCGGAGCTAATCATAGCTTTTTCTAACCTATAGCGCATAATAACATGCGCAGGATAAGTTACTTCATCAGCATCAACCCGAATAAGAGAAGGTTTCACGGTATTTAAAAACTTATATAAATTCTCTACTGTCAAATCTGGATGATTATTACCTTTTTCTTTTATAACTAATGGTAAAATATATTGTAGAAACTCTTTGCTCCTACAAACTTGCATCTCAATGCTTAACGATTGGCTTTCATGTGTAGCCATACCCAATGCCGCACCTACTGGTTGATCAATCCATTTATGTGGTAAATTTTGTTCATAAAGCGCATGACCAGTTTCATGTACTACTCCCATTAAACTTGAAATAAAATTCTTTTCATCATATCTAGTAGTAATCCTAATATCATCTGGCAAACCACCACAAAACGGATGTACGCTAACATCTAAGCGACCTTTATTAAAATTAAAACCCAAAGCTCTCATACAAGTTAGGCCCAAATTATTCTGCTTATCTGCCGCCAAATGTAAAGCATCAGCAGCAATTTTTGGCAATTTAGAAGCTTGATGATTAATAACCCTATCAATAAATTTTGGTAAAAATTGAGCTAGATTATCAAAAACAGCATCAATTTCCGAAGTTTTAGTACCAGGATCATACCAATCAACCAATGCTTCATATGGTGAACACCCAAGGCTTTCTCCTTTTGCTTTTGCTACTTCGCGTGTAAGTTTTAATATATTTTCAAAATATGGTTGGAAGATTTTAAAATCATCATTTTTTCTGGCATCTCTCCATACCATTTCTGTTTCATTGCAAGCTTTAGAAAAGGCCTGCATTAAATCGTTAGGGACAGCAATTGTGTGCTTCCTTATCCTAATCATATGCTCAAAATTTGCTTTTTGCCAATCATCTAATTCTTTGGTATCTACTTTAGCAATGAGTTCTTTCACTTCTTGAGAAGTCATAAGATCATGGACTATTGATTCTAAAGTAGCAATCTGCTCAGCACGTGCATTAATACTACCCTTTGGCATCATCACCGCTGTATCCCAATTCAAAATTGAATTAGCATTATTGATATTTCTGATACGCTTAAAAATAAGTTCAAGTTTGTGATAGTTTTTCATTGCTTAATTGCTTCATTAGGTTGCACATTATTTACACCTTTTCTAGCTATTACCTCAAGCATATAGTCATAATAATGGATCTTACCATCTTCACTTTTTCTGTATGAGAGATAGGTATCAATAATTTCGTCTATCATTAATTTTTGTTGCTCTGCAGATAATTGAGCTAAATGTGGTAACCAACTACTAAGCCATTCAGCAAATTCTTCCTTAGTATCAAAAACATTATGAGTGAAAACAATATCAAATTTTTCTACTTCAAAACCAGTATTTATTAACATTAAAATAAAATCATTGGGTTTTATTAAATATAAAGACTCAACATTATTCAAATCTATTCCCCATTTAGGATTAGCTACAACTTTATCAATAGCATGATCTAATCGATTTTTTCCATAATCAGGACCAAAATACAGCAACATTTTGCCTTCAGGCTTTAAAACTTTATATATTGAATCTAATGCTGCCTTTTTATTCTTTACCCAATGTAAACAAGAAAAAGATGTCACTATATCAAACTGCTCATCTAATTTTAACTGTTCGATATTACCCTCGATAAAAGTTATGTTTGGATATTTTTGCTTAGCAAATTGGAGCATTGAAAGTGAAGGTTCAACTCCAATAACCTTTCCTTCAGGGAGTTTACTTTTAATAAATGCACTAATCTTCCCATCGCCTGAACCTATATCAAGCAAATGCTCGTTACCCTGTAAATTTAGGTCTTTAATTAAAGGCATTGCCCAACTATTTTGTATCTCAGAATTTTCGTTATATGTTTTGCCGTCCCAGTCAGTATGAGCATAGGCATAAAGTGAAACTACACAAGCTATAATAAAGAAAAATTTTTTTAACATCTACTATACCTTCGGTAAAATTGACTTTTAGCAATTATCTAAATAAACTGATAATTAGCCCTTTAACTAAAACGGTTAAATCATGGCAGAAATTATTATCGATAGCAAATCAATAAACATCACTCACCCAGAGAAAATTTTATTTCCTAAAAACAAAATCACTAAGCTTGATGTAATCAATTATTATAAAAATATTGCAAATCACATCCTACCTTATATTCAAAACCGTCCGCTAACTTTAAATTGCTTTCCTCAAGGCATTAGTAACCCTGGTTTTGTCCAGCAACATGCTGGTCATGTACCAGAATGGTTTAAAACCTTTGTTTTGGATAAAGTTACTGGAGGTAAATTAGAGCATATTTTATGTAATGATCAAGCTAGTTTAATTTATCTAGCTAATCAAAATATGATTACTGCGCATCGCTGGTTAAGCAGAATTGATGATATTAACCATCCCGATCTAATGATCGTTGATTTAGATCCTCCAACTACTAAATTTAATTTAGTAGCAAAAGGAGCTATGTTTTTAAAGAAAGCGCTTGATAATGAAGGCTTATCCTCCTTCCCTTTATTAACTGGCTCTAAGGGATTACACATTATCATCCAATCTCCTGCTAATACTAGGTTTGATCAAGTTAAAATAATCCTTACCAAACTTATTCAGCCTTTAATTAAGGAATACCCCCAAGAATTTACAACCGAAATAAAAAAAGAAAAACGACAAAATGCAGTTTATGTAGATTTATTACGTAATGCCTATGGCCAAACCGCTGTAGCTCCTTATTCTTTAAGGCCAACAGAAGAAGCTTCTATAGCTGTTCCTATTAGCTGGAATGAATTAGATGATCCTGCTCTCACTTCAAAAAAATATAATATAAAGAACATTTTCGAACGTCTAGCAACCTTATAAATACAATATGAATCGCCACGGTCGCTACGCTCTCTCGTGATGACGGGTGATGAAGAACATAATTGCAAGAAGGGCTCCACCTACTCAGTAATTGCGAGAAGCATTCTTATGCGACGAAGCAATCTATTTATAGATCCTAATATTTTGGTTTAAGAAAATTGCTTAACTAGTTGATCAACAAGTCTTTCACTAATCACCGATTAATAATTTACAACCTAATCCAGCAAATATCGTCCCAGTTAATTTTTGTAATAACTTATTTGCAGAGTTATTGTTAATCAGCTTTGTTCATAAACTTGCAAAAAACCAAGCATAAGATAAATCTACTATTGTTCCAGAAATAACAAAGATAGTGCCTAATATTAAAAATTGTAACTCAACATCTCCCTTTTCGATATTAACAAATTGTGGCATAAACATTAAAAAAAACAGCCCTACCTTAGGGTTTAATAAAGTAGTTAACATACCTCTTCTAAATGTTAGACTGAAGGATGCATTTTTAGCATTAGGGTCAGACTTTATTTTCTTTATAAATTCTTCTGAAGTAAAAGCCTGATATGCTAGGTAAAGCAAATATATAGCTCCAACTACCTTAATTCCCCAAAACAACATAGGAAAATGAGTAAAAATTTCTACAATACCAAAAGTAGTACAAATAATATAAATAATAATGCCGGTACTGATCCCCAATGCTGCGCAAATTCCATGCTTTCTTCCTCCAGCAATGGTTTGCCCGCAAATAAACATTACATCCGCACCAGGAGTAATATTCAAAATCAGAGTTGCAGTTAGAAAACTTATTAATTGAGTTAAACTGATATAATCCAACATAAAACTGTAATAATTAATTATTTAATCATTTCTACACCTTCTAACGCGTAATCGTCAATAATAATGCAGAATGATCTGAAAAAGATTGTTCAATTCTATCGCACATTATAGAAACAATCTCAATAATTAAATAGGGCCCATATATAAATGAGCCCTATATTCTATTAAATTAAGAGAAATTATTTCTTAATGCGAGCATAGCTAACAACATCTTCAACACCTTTTATTTGTTTAGCTATCCTAATGACTTCATTCAGTTCTTGTTTATTTTGAGCTATACCAAGGATATAAACTACGCCATCAATGGTTTCAAAGCCATAATTAGCCGATCTGACATTCTTAGTAACTAATAATTTACTCTTAAGTTCAGTAGTAATCCAGCTATCAGAAGCCACTTTACCAACCGTTTTAGTATCTTTAGAAGTTACTTTAATTTCATTATTAACTTCCTTAACACCAGGTTGGAGCCAAGTAATCTTAGCAGCTTCAAGTTTATCTAAATAAGTAGGCACTTTGCCTGTTAGCAGCACCCTGCCCTCACTTACTTTTACCCCTATAGAGCTAAATAATTTGTTTTTTGATAATTCATATTTAATATGGCTTTTGGTGGCAAGATCATCAGAAATCTCTTTCACAGTTCTGTCTTGAGTAACTGTTGCTCCCACTGCTCCTCCTGCCCCTGCTACTACTACAGGCGCACAAGAATTTAACAAAGCTAAGCTTAAACAAATAGCAAGGCATTTTTTCTTATCCATAAGTTTACTCCTTATTATTATTAGCTTTATGCAAATACTATATTTGCACTAGTGATAGGTTTAACAACTATCAATTATAAATATAATCCCAAATAAATTCCTGATCAATACTTGATTTCTTTTTGTAAAGATGTTTGTAATATTTACGACTAACACTTTACAAGATAAAGAAAAGCTTTATTCTCTTTAGAGATAGGTAGATCATGAATAAAAATAGCTATAAACAAGTCATTTCTTTTTGGTTTGCACCAGAAACTCAACCAAAATGGTTTATCAAAAATGAAGAATTTGACCAAGAAATAACTGAGAAATTTCAAGAATTATATATGAAAGCAACCTCAGATAAGCTTGGGGCTTGGCAAAAATTTCCTGAAGGCACCCTAGCCTTAATAATTATTCTAGATCAATTTCCAAGAAATATGTTTAGAGGCACAGCAAAAGCTTTTGCTACCGATAATAAAGCTCTAGAGTTAACTAAATATGCTATTAAAAATTCTTACGATCAAAAACTTACAAATGAGCAAAAGCAATTTTTATACATGCCTCTTATGCATAGTGAAAACTTGGAAGATCAAAATTTAAGTGTAAAATTATTTGCTTTTAATAGTTACGCTCTTGAGTATGCTAAAGCCCATCACCATATCATTAAGCAATTTGGCCGTTTTCCTCATAGAAATAATATATTAGGTAGAAAATCTACTAACGAAGAATTAGAATTCTTAAAACAACCTAATTCGTCGTTTTAACTATTGAAAACACTCATTCCAGCAACATATCCTGAAGACCAGGCCCATTGGAAATTATAGCCACCAAGCCACCCTGTTACATCAACAACTTCGCCAATAAAATATAGATTCGGCACTTTCACCGCAGCCATAGTTTTAGAAGATAATTCTCTAGTATCAACCCCACCTGCTGTTACTTCAGCCTTAAGATAACCTTCTGTACCGCTAATATTAACTTTAAAATTATGTAAATCTTCAGCTATTTTCTCAAGATCTTTAATCTTATAATCAATCAACCTTTTTGTCAGATTATGAGCTGCACACCAACTTTCTACAAACCTATTAGGTAAATAATTTTTAAGAAAATTAATTAAAGAGATTTTATCATTTTTTGCCTTTATAAATTCCTCTTTTAAGCCTAAATTAGGTAATAAATTTATGCTGATTTTCTCATTTAGTTCCTTAATATAAGAGGAAATTTGTAAAATTGCTGGTCCACTCAAACCTCGATGAGTGAATAATATATTTTCTTTAAAACTAGTTTTTCCATAATGAACAATAGAAGGTATAGAAATTCCACTTAAGCTTCTAAAAAAAATTAAATCCTTCTCATTAACGGCAAGAGGTACTAAAGCTGGCCTTGGCGGAACCATTTTCAAATTAAACTGTGACGCCACTCTATAACCAAAATCACTTGCACCAAGCTTAGGTATTGAAAGCCCTCCTGTCGCAATTATTAAACTATTAGCAGAAAAATTACCTAAATTAGTTTCTAAGATAAAATTTTCACTCTTTTGAATTGTAGATACATTACAATTAAGTAAAATACTAACATTTGCACTTCTACATTCTTCTACTAACATATCAATAATTTGTTGAGAAGAACCATCACAAAATAATTGTCCTAATGTTTTCTGATGGTAAGCAATTTTATATTTTTCTACTAATTTTATAAAATCATATTGATTATATCTTGTTAAAGCTGAAATCACAAAATAAGGATTATCTGAAAGATAATTTTTTGGAGATGCATGCAGGTTAGTAAAATTACATCTTCCACCACCGGAAATTCTAATTTTTTCACCAATTTTATTAGTAGACTCTAATAACAATACCTTCTTGCCACATTTTCCTGCCTGAGCTGCTGCCATCAATCCCCCGGCGCCTGCACCTACCACAATTACATCATACATAAAATGATTCTACCTTTATATTTTCCATTTTCCTTGTCTAGTCGCTAAATTTGATATATACACTAAAACTTTAATCAACTTTGAAATTTGCATGAAATTAGAATTAAGCGTTATAGTCCCCACTTATAATGAAGCAGGTAATGTAATACCTTTATATAATGAAATAAAGAAGTATTTAAATCATACTGCTTATGAAATTATTTTTGTAGATGATGATTCTAAGGATAACACTCTTCAAGAAATCAATGCTCTCATTGAAAATTATGACAATGTTAGGCTTATAAGAAGAATAAATAAAAGAGGTTTATCTTCTGCCTGTATAGAAGGCTTTTCTTCATCTAACGCCAAATATCTTGCCGTAATTGATGCCGATCTTCAACATGATCCTTCTTTACTTAAACAAATGTTAAAAAAATTAGAAACTAGTCAATTCGATATAATTGTTGCTAGCAGGTTTTTAAAAGATTCAAGCGTACCAGGTTTGAGCCAAACTAGAGAAAAAGTTAGTATTGTCGGTAACATGGTTTCACGGGTAATTACTGGTGTAAAACTTAGTGATCCTCTTAGCGGCTATTTTATGATCAAAAAAGAAACTGTGGATCAAGTAATCCATAAATTATCAGGCAAAGGCTTTAAAATCCTTTTAGATATATTCATAACCTTCAGAATTAATAAAATTAATTTAAATTATCTTGAACTCCCTACAATTTTTCGCGAGAGAACCCATGGTCAAAGTAAATTAGACTTCATGGTTATGTTAGAATTTCTAGTTCTATTGCTAGATAAAATAATAGGTAAACATATTCCAGTCAGGTTTGTATTATTCGTATTAGTAGGTTTATCAGGCTTAGCTTTACATTTATTATTATTAACTATTATGGTTAAAATTTTAGGTCTAGAATTCATTTTTTCTCAAACTATTGCTGCATTTGTAGCCATGGGTAGTAATTTCTTTATTAACAATGCTTTTACTTACCGCGACAAAAAACTAACAGGCTTTAAAATTGTAAAAGGATTGATATCATTTTATCTTGCTTGCTCTATAGGTGCATTAATCAATGTTATTGTTGCTTCCTTCTTATTTGAAAAAGGAGTTATGTGGTTATTATCAGGCTTCTTGGGCTGCGTAGTAGGCTCTATATGGAACTATGCAATAACAGCTCATTTTACTTGGAAAAAAAATGAATAATAATAGCAAATTAGGCAATCAAGCTTGGTTTTTAAGCATTTTTACCTTTATAATAAGTTCTATTATTGTTTTATTAGCATTACTAAAAAAATTCTATGTTTCGGGCATAAATTTTGATGCCCCGATTATAGCTAACTTAATGTGGCATAATGGATTGAATATTTTTTATCCAGAATGGATTACTATAACTGGCACAGGTAGTTATTATCAGTCACATTCTTCGTTAATATTTATAGTAACTTCCATATTCAGCTATTTATTGCCCTTAAATAGAATTGAATATACATGTTTAGTCTTAGCTTTATCAGTTGGATTAATTGGATACATAAGTACTTTATTATTATATCAGTTTAGGTCAGAATTAAAATTTAGCAATTATTTTACCTCTCTGATAATTTTCGTTTTAAGCCTTTGTTGTGTTTTTAATGTTTATAATATCAATGTTATATATTTGATACATTTTGAAATTTTTTACATTAGTTTTCTTCTAGCTTTTTTATATTATTTCTTTAGTAAAAAATATTATAAAAGTTATATTTTCTTATTTTTATTTTTAATAACCAGAGAAGATTTCGGGTTTCACTTATTTACACTAATTTCCATAATATTGTTTTTTAATTATTTTCTTATTAAGGATAAAAAATTAGAAAATAAAAAACTAATTATAATAGCTTTAATTGCTTTGTTTTCTTCTTTATTGTTATGTTATTTTAAAAGTTTTTTTCCTGGCGATAAAGCATTCCAAAGAATATATTTTGCTACTTCTTGGCCAGAAATACTTGAAATATTAAAATTTGAAAATATTACTCAAGGTATAATATTATTTAGCAAAAATCATATTCATACCTTAGTTATTTTTCTAATTACAATTATTTTTGGTATTAGGTACAGAGCTTATCCACTTCTAATTTCTATTTTTTCAATACTTCCTTGGCTTGTTCTACATATATTAGCTAAATCTGAGAGTATTAAAAGCATGAGCGATTATTACGATTTTCCGTTTGCTTTAATATTAATTTGGCCTACTTTGTTATATATAATTTTCGATGATAAAAAACTTAATCAATTAAGGAAAAAAATATTTTACCTACAAGCTATAATTTTGATCTTTTCTGCAACAGTCAATACAGTACCTTTTTTCAAAAAAATATTTCCTGTAGTTACTATAGAAAATATTAAAAATAGTAATTTATTTGCTCAAGAACTTCCTAATCTTAATTCGAATAATACCATTGTGACACCTAATATAGCTACCTTAAATATTAATTTATTTAAGAAAGATAACATATATATATCACAAAATGATGTATGCTTATCAAACACTATATTTTACTATATTAATGATGTAGATTTATATAAACAAGCTACCAAGTGTGTTTATAAATATAAGTTAAAGATTAAAAATACGCCTATTAGAATTCTCACTAACGAAGACTTAACTCAATTTAGTAATATAGGTGCAAATGATAACTTTTGGATTGAAGCCTTATCTCTAAACAAAAACTATATGTATAGAAATTATAATGATAGTTTAAAATTATCCAAGACTGAGCTTAGCTCATTAAGAAAACGCCCTATTTATCTTTATAAACAGAAAAAATATTGTGTTGAGATAGATCAAAACTATTTGACACCACTCTTATTTGATATTTACAATTTTAATAATAATCAATTAATATTCGAAGAAAACATAAGTGAGTCATCTAATCATTTTTGCTTTACCTTAAAGGATAACGATACTTATTATCTAGTTATAAATCCAAAACAAAAATCAGCAGTAATAAATAATTTCAATATAGTATCAGATAAATAATTGGAAAAAGAATGATTAATATCATCAAGAAAAAGCACTTCTTTATATTTTGATGTTTATATATTTGATAATAATGAGCTAACATTTAGAAAATCATTCAATGAACAAGCCATAACATTTTGCTTTAATGTTAAGGATTCGGATGTGTATTATTGGATTCTCAATCCCGATAAAGGTAAAGCCATCATAAATAATTTTCAAGTTTCGATAAAATAGCTAGTTTTATTCTTTAATCTTGCATTGCTTAGCAAGTTATAATAAATTAACAATCGCTATTATTACAAATCTTCGGGGTCATAGCTCAGTTGGTAGAGCGTTTGAATGGCATTCAAAAGGTCGGCGGTTCAATTCCGCCTGGCTCCACCAGGAAAGTCAAGGCTTTCAAGAAATTCACAAAATCACTAAAAAATTTTTAGGTAGCAAATAGGTAGCAGTAGAAATATTATTTTTTGATAAAATACAGCAAATTAATCTAACCGTTACAAAAACTTAAAATAAAAAGCTTGAACAAAATGGTTGCTTACATATTATGAAACAAGCATTGCAAAATTAAAAATTTTAATCATGTTCTCACAACGATCTGGATACGAAAATAACATTCCTATTGAAATTAGAGAGGATGCACCTCAAGGCTTAAGAACACGCATACTAAACTTTGCAAGAATGGGATATGGAAAATTCCTAAATCCTCACTTTGTTGATATTCATGAGTTAATTGATATTATTTGGGGCATATTATCTGAGCCTGGAATTCAAGGAACAAAAGAAGAGCTAGCTACCCAAGCCGAGCAACTAATTTCACAATGTAAATGGTATAAATGTTATGATATTGCAGAGGCTTTTTTTAGTCATCTAAATAAAAAATATGATAAATCAATGTCAGTGGGAAATGAATTTTCGACCCAATATAGTAATAAACTCAATAAATATTTTATTGAAAATGGTATAGGCTATAAAATGGAAAATGGTAAAATTCTTGCCCGTTTTTCAGAACCTAATGAAGCTTTAATCCATGAGTCTATCAAAAAACTAGAAAAAGATAAGCATACTAATGCTGGAAAAGAACTTATGGAAGCTTATTCAGATATTTCAAGAAGGCCTACCCCTGATTTAACTGGCGCAATACAACATTCTAGGGCAGCACTAGAATGCGTTGTAAGAACTATTACTAACAATCCTAAAGATACTTTAGGAAAGCTTATAAATGATAATAAGAACCTTTTTCCCGGAGCTATCAAAAAAATTGTTGATGGAATACATGGCTATAGTTCAGAAGAAGGTGTACATATAGACGAAATGACAAATCCTACCTTTAAAACTGCCGAATTAATGGTATCTTTATCGTCTGCATTTTGTTCATTTCTATTAAAAAGTAAAATATAAACAACTTTTGTTAAATGCCCTTTAATAGCCAAATATGTTAGCCTAACATCATACATTTAAGATAGAAAAACTATTTAATAACCCTCCAAAACCATAGCTATAGTTCCAGAAATTACAAATATACTCATACTGTAAAAATTACAGCTCTATAAGTTAAACCTTTTTGAACTTTATACCAGAACAAAACGCCAGAAATCTATCACTTCTTTATGTCTTTTAGTTCATAATACTAGTTGCTAGGGGGAGCCGCGCTCAGCCAAAGCCATTTCTTGATCAAATTTCAGAAATATTATTAATATTCATCTACAATAAAATAACGAATCAATTACTATCTGTTACATTCACTTTAACTTCGATAATTAATAAATAATTGACCAAAAATCATAATCATGTTATTTTATATAAACTTTGTATGAAAGTTCCTTAACTTTTACTCCTAAATTATATATGAAATCTAAAATTAATAAGCCGCCTTATAAAGCTGTGATACTACTAGGAAGCGATGTTCTTTGCAGCGACACTGTACGTAATCCACATTGTGATAGTGAAATACTTAGTTTATATGACCAGAAAGATCGTATAGCCATAGGCGATGGTATTAAAGGTTTTAATTTATCAGACCTAAAAAAGCTGAAAGGCAGAGTAGATCAATACACCAGAATTGATATTTTAGCTCATGGCTCTATGACTACATTATCGCATCTAACTACAATTAACAAAGAAGAATCGATCACTACTAGTCTTCTATTTGCATCTTTAAAAGCTCAAGTAGATTCAGCTCTTCAGGTTCATATGTGGCAATGCCAGGGAGGTGGAGCAAATAGTGACGCTGAAAATTTGGGCGCAGGATCAACTCTAATAATTCATATTAGCGCTAACAAAAACTTACTTATACTACCATCTGAGCTAATGATTAAAAGAAGCTTAGAGAGCGTTGATAACAGCCTAGATCTTACTGCTGAAAGCATTCTCATGAGAGACATAGCTTTAAACCTAATCACTCCTGAACTAACTATCGTTAAAGTAAATAACAGAGGAACTGTATCTAAGCAGCTTATAATCCGAACACCTATATCTACTATCACAGCTCCTAAATCTCATATAACTGAGCAAGCTGAACGCTTAGAAGAGTTTTCTAAGGTAAGCGCTGATATTGCCATCATTACAGAAGAAACCGTAAGAGAGTTTCAAACAGGAGTTCTGATATATTCAACCATGACAGAATCATCGCTTCCTTTCTTGCGTTCAGAAAATAACGCTATTTTATTAAGATCATTAGTAAACCTGGCTTTAAATAGTTTGTATCCTCTTTCTGTTGCTATTTTCAGTCAACAATATAAAGTGATAAGTGAATTATTCAGACTTGAAGCAAACTCTGCTGTACGCGATAGAAATGGAGACACTCCTGCGCATTATGCAGTATCTCACAATGATACAATTGCAATAAATATACTAGTTGAGAATCGTGCAAATTTCAATTTGCGAAACTTTAAGGGAGATTCTCCATTACATAATGCATTAGTTATCAATAATACAAAAGTTATTGACAGATTATTATCAATAGAAGGATTGGATTTAAACATAGCGAATGTGAACAGGCTAAGTGCGTTAAATATAGCAGTAACAATTGGAGATACAACAAATATCAAAAAATTAACAGCCGCAGGAGCCGACGTTAATAGCAAAGATAGCGATGGGTATTCAATATTGGTAAGAACATTAGCCTTAGCTGCTCAAAGCGGAAGAAATGGAGATAAAGCAAAAAGAAAACTATATATTAAAATAGCAAAATTCTTAGTCGACAACGGGGCAAATACTAACGCAGATGAACAATTTGACATATATCGAGCTACCTTAAATGATCAAGAATTAACAAAATATGCAAATGAATTGATTCAGCAAACAACTATAATTAATAAATATACTAGCGGACTCCTCTCAACTTTTTTTGGATTGTTTTCTGACAAGGACGTTATTCAAATGAATCAATTTGGATTATACAAGGGCGGTACTGGACATGATCAATTTGTAATTCATAAGAATTTCGCGGGAAAAGAAAAAGGCTATAAGTTAGTTATTACAGATTTTCATCATCAGGGAGAAAAAGACTATTTAGATTTCACAAATATACCTAAACTTAAAACTCCTGAACATTTTGCTTTCAACCAAGCTAATTACCTAGGTAAAAAATCTACTTTTGTTAATATTAAATCTACTGATGAAAATTTAGTTATTTTATGGGATACAAATATCGATTTAACAGAATTACAAGATTGCTTAATTTTAAGTGGCCAAACAACTGCACATACAGATGAACTATAAAACATACTTAACTTTATATAAAAATTACGGCACATTAAACAAGACCTTTCCAGACTTCATTCAATTAACACTTACTAAAGTCCCCAACTTCATCACGTCTATTAGTTCGTAATGCACTTGCCATGAGGAGCAAATTAAAGCACTATATTTCCTAGCTTTCAGCAGATATATGCTATTTATTAAAAAAGCATCTATATAATTGTCAAATCTATAAGAAGGGTTTATTTACTAAAGACCTTTGCGTCAGGAGGGGTTTAAAAT
>JAGVLN010000031.1 GCA_020049805.1 Rickettsiales bacterium | reverse complement strand
GTCGATGGTAATTTTGCAAGTAATCTTGCAATGATTAATCAAAAATACAATGTTAGTCAGGCTTGTTATCAACAAATAACGACTTGTTCAGATATAGTATCACAAATTACTTCTGGCTTAATTCCTATTAATATGACAGTTGTTAATCAATTTATGGAAGGTTACACTTTTTTTATTAGCGGGGTTAACATTAATGAGGGCAATGGAGATTGGCTAGGTTGGAGCTTCTCTTTATATCCTATCGGTGATGATGTTTTTTACTTAAAACCTAATGGGGTAATGCCAAACCCTATACAATATAGCCCTCTCCTAAATTTAAGCTTTTTTGGTGATGAAGCGATAATTACAGGTAATAATAATCTTTTAACTGGTTCCGAATCTTGCAATGTGTGGAGCTTTGCAGGAAATATATTTGATCCTGGTTATGAATTGGTGAGTAGAACTACTCTTATCCCTATTACCAGCCCATACTTACCATTTAATGATTTTGATGTGTAGGAGGCAGAAGTGACTAGATTGATGAATAGCAGAAGAATTTCAAGTATTGATATAGTACAACCTCCGACAACCTTAATAGGGTCACCACTTGTGCCAATTCTTGGTGGAGGAGTTGATAGCACCACAGGATTTGCTAAATTTCAGTGCCTGCAAAATGCTACTATAAGCTATCAAAGTGGCTCAGTTGATTTTCTAGGTTTTAATAATTCACTAACATTTAACCAATTTGTTTCAACTGGTATACAATATAATGGAGCTTTTCTGGACTTATTAATACTTGGATTTGGTGGATTTGTTCAATATGTTAATACAGTTGTAAATGATAGCTATTCTCAATCGTTTTATTATACTGCTGCAGCTACTCTTCCTACAGCTATTTATAATTTTGAGGATGCAGGTTATGGTATTGAAGCTTTAAACGAATTTGGTAAAGGTGCGTATCTTACTGGTAATTTCCTACAATCATGTGGAGATAGTTTTTATCTGCAGGAAAGTTTAGGCGCTGCGCTTTTTGTTGCCTTTAAAGCTGAATTTAATTCACAAAGTGATCTTCAAAGCTTCAGTGAAGGCATGAGTGCTTATTCACTTATAGGTTTTGTTGATGCGATAGGAACTATTACCAGCGTAGCTTCAGAGAAAAATTTACAAGGTAATTTGATAATTATGGCATATCAAATAGGAGGTAATCCTGCCTTACTTGGACAAGCGCTTGATCAAAATGGTAACTATACAATTACTTCATGTACTTTTACTGCTGGAGCTCAGTGTCAAGATGCAGTACAGCAAATTTTAAATTTTTCCCAAACTGAATTTCAGTCACAAATTTCTATTAATTCTCAAGGGCAACCTACAGGTAATCCTTTTGCTTACAGTTTTTTACCAATGAATTATACACTTTTAGGTCTTAATGTTGAGTCATCGCCAATAAATAGTACCATCAAAAGTGAACTATTTTTAGTTTTATTAGAATATGAATCTTGGCAAGGATATCAGGGAACTTTGCAGGCCGTGCTTCAACCTCAAGTATTTAATTCTACTTTAGCAACATTATCATCATACAACGCTTTTTTGATTGCAAGTTTAAATAATATAACTGCTAATATTAATATCATGACTGATCCGATTTATGGAATATATGGTTGTTTACAAGATCCACCAAATTGTCAGACGCGATTAAATAATATTAATAGTCAAATATTACAAATCAATACCGCAAAAATTGATCAGATAGTAAACTCATTTGAAAATGGTTTTGTAATGACCATAAAATTATCTATTCCTGATTACACTGTCCCTGCAATAGTTTTTACTTTAGCTAATTTAGGTAACGGTATTTATATCCCACTTAATTCGTATAGCAGCTCAATAGGCAGTAATTTTAATGCAGTAGTAAGTAGTTTTAATATTACTCAAGTTAATAGCAGCACCATTATCCTTAGTTCACCAACAAATTTTGTGCAATTATGGATGAATAATTTTACTCCAGTACCAAATAGTAAAATTGCTCTTAATTTGGCAGCAAATAATCAAGATATAGTTTTAAATAATAATAGTGTCCAATTTGAAGGACAATTTTCTGGAGGCTTATATTTGCTAAATGGCACACTATATGAATCTGTCGACACTATAGGAGTATCATTAACACCGCAAACAGTAATAGAATTTTAGGAGATTATATGGCAACTACAGTTCAAGTTCTAGGTAGCGGGTATAATACTGATACATTACTTGCAAGTATTACACCTTGTGTAAATATAAATTCTACAAATACTATTTATACTGCTGGTTCACAAGGAACATTGACTTTTGGTTACAATCTTGGGATACAGAATATTGTAGCAGAACAAGGTTTTACTCTTGCTATAAGTGAGGGCATAGAATTTTTGTCATTGTTTTCAAGTGAAGCAGGTATACAGTTTTCAAATGCGTTACAAAATAGCCAATTAATGCAAAGTTTGCTTTTTACCCAGTCTATTAATTGTCCTACTCAAACTTTTGTACCGTCAGGTTACGGTATCGGAGTTTTATCTGCTTTTGGTCAGGGGGCTTATGAAGCTGGTCCAGAACAATTTCGCATATCTTGTGGTGATCAGTTTGTTTCTCAAGTATCACAAGGCGCTTCTTTAGCTGTTGCTATACAAATGGCATTTTTTAATGCAGATGATGCTGCAAGTTTTTATGCCAGTTCAAGTTCACAAGGATTTTTAGGGCTTTCTGAGTCATTTAGCAGTATTACAGCTAATTTAAATATTATGGCAGGGGTTGGTGAAATTTTGATACTTGGTTATCAAAATGGCGGTGATGCTAATGCTTTACCCGAAATATTTGGTGAATTCAACGGCAATTATTATGTTTCGTCTTGTACTCCAGCTAACCTTGATCCTTGTCAGTCTGTGATTAATAGTATTGTTAATTATTCTGTAAATAATTTTGCTACTAATCTATTCTGTGGAAGTGAAGGTAATAATGGAAATGCTGCAATTATAGGTTATTCTTATCAACCATATACTGACCTTGGTCTTAATGCTACACAATCCCTAGTTACTCCAGTTGTTTCAGCAGCAAGAACAGAACTTTCTGAAATTCTTGCTAATAATACTGAATTGCTATCAGCATTAAATACTGTTCAAAATACTGTTGGAAAATATATGTCAAATACAACATTGTATCAATTTCAAGCAACATTAGCTAATGTTGAAGGAAATATTAATCTTCTGCAGGGTAGTAATGGAATTGCATTATGCTATCAAAATCCCTCGAACTGTCCTGTGCAAGCGCTTGAAATAATAGCATTACTTAATAAAATCAATCAAACTTTTGTAGATATATTTTCTACAGCGTATAATCTTATTTATAGCGGACAATTAAGCCCTGAAGTTAGTCAATATAGTGGTATGGCGTTGCCTTATGGACCTGGTGAATATGTAGTAATAGGTAGTAATAAAAATGATTATATTAATATTACAGAAAACAATAATGCTATAGTTATAGGATATAGCGATAATTCTAAGTATAATACATCAATGATTAATCAGGGGATATGGCAAACCTGCGTGACTACTGATGATTATACAGGATGGTGTTTGAATCTGTATGAAATACAAAATCCGAGCTTTGTGGATAACTTTTAATAATTACGAAAGTTTCAGTTTGAGTTCTCACTTATATTTGCAACGCAGCATCAAATTCCTTAGCAAGATACGTTATCTTTACAATCAAGTTCTCTTCTAAATTTCTATTTTGAGTTTGTTACTGATAGGTTTTATTCTTAATAAACTTTCTAATATCCTCTACCCGCCAAGCAGTAATTCTTTCACCAATTTTTATTGATTTTGGAAACTTGCCATCTTTCACACCTTTCCACCAAGTGGATCTGCTGACAGGGATTATTTTCAATATGGTTGGTAGACGAACAAAGCCAGTTTCTGGTAGTAATTTATTATCCATTTTGATTGCTCCTTGCAGAGTCTAGGTAGTTAGCCCACCATTGCATCATTTCTTTCCTTTTAGGTAAATATTGAGCGTGATTGTAACTTGCCCTCACATTATTTCTCTCTGCATGAGCAAGTTGACGCTCAATTACATCAGCCCGAAAACCGTGTTCATTCAATATAGTTGAAGCAGTCGCTCTAAACCCATGTGCAGTAGCTCTTGAATGATACCCCATACGATAAATTGCATAAATTAAAGTATTTTCGCTGATAAAGGTTACTGGTCGATTACGATTTGGTAAAACATGCTCTCTATGGCCATTTAAATCATATAGCTGCTTGAATAAATCTATCGCTTGTTCAGATAAGGGGACAATATGTTTGTCACGCATTTTCATACGTTCAGCTGGAATACGCCATTCCTTTTTATCAAAATCTAGTTCTTCCCATCTTGCACCACGCAATTCTTTAGTCCTAACAAATGTTAATAACAATAATTTCAAACCAATTTTTGTTTGTAATTCACCTTCGTACTCTTCAAGCTTTTGTAAAAATTCTGGTAATTCATTAGCTTCTAGTCTTGCGTAATTTTCTTTCTTACAAGTTTTTAATGCGCCGCGTAGATCAGCTGAAATATCATGCTTAGCTCTGCCTGTAGCAATTGCATATCTAAATATCTGACCACAGGTTTGATGAGCGCGATGAGCAATATCAATGGCACCTCGTGCTTCAATTACTCGTAAAACGGATAATAATTCTGGTGCAGTAATTTCATCAACTGGTTTAAACCCAAGAGTAGGGAATATGTCTGCTTGTAATCTTCTTATTACATAATCAGCATGACGTGGTGTCCAACCTGCAAGTTTATTACTGTGCCATTCGCGAGCTACATTTTCAAAAGAATTTTCGGCATTAATTGCTTTTTTAAGCTTTGCCTCTTTTTTTGCTTGTGATGGATCTATATTGTTAGAAATTAATTTACGAGCTTGATCGCGTTTTGCCCTAGCTTCAATTAGTGAAACTTCTGGATACACGCCTAAAGCTAAGCGCTTTTCTTTGCCAGCAAAACGATATTTTAAACGCCAGTATTTACTACCATTGGGATTAACTTCCAGATATAAACCTTGTCCATCAAAAAGTCTATATAACTTAGGTTGTATTTTTGCATTTCTTGTGGCTATATCAGTTAGCATTAGTTATTTCCATATGTTTCTTGATTAGCATTTAAAAAGGACTTAAGGGCTTCGGTTTGTAATTTAGTTAATTTAATTGCTGTTATTTTATTTTGAATAGTCAATTCTCCATCTCTTGAGATATTCATGCGGAAAACTGGTGTTTTGCTCATCTCTGTTTTAATACGTTTTGCTTCTCGTTTAATCAAACTTGGGTCAATACCTTGTTCTAATAGTTCTTTTGCTTCATCTCTTAATTTTATAGCTGTAGAAAGAGTTACATGTGGAAAAACCCCTATAGCTAATGTTTTAGACTTTCCATTGTAGTGATATTTAAATCGCCAATATTTACCACCATTGGGTTCAACTAATATAAACAAAGATTTTCCTACTGAACGCTTATAAGAAGAAGACATAGGCTTTAAATATTCTATATCTGAATCACTTAATAGTTTTTGGGGAAACATCATGCTTTATCCGCAATTTATTTCCCCAATTGTATCCCCAAATTTTTTAGCTGTCAATGCATGTAATAATACCGCAAATAAATCAGGTATATATTTAAAACCTAAGCTAGCTGTATATTTCAATATATAATAATAAATAATAATCGAAGATAATATAACTTGGCAAAACATGTAACTGGCGGAGGGAGAGGGATTTGAACCCTCGGTACGAATTTACTCCGTACTACGGTTTAGCAAACCGCTGCCTTCGACCACTCGGCCATCCCTCCAAAGTCATAGCTGCCAATTTATACTATCAGTTTTATGATATCAACTTATTTTTTAATAACTAAGCATCTAATTATATTTGCTAAATCTCGTACCTCTTCAATTACTTGAAAATCATAGCTTTCGACAATTGCCTTTATCGGTTCTGCTTGGTTGATACCAATCTCAAATAATGCTATGCCATTTATAGATAATAATTTTGGTAATTGCTGAGTAATTGCGCGATAACAATCTAAACCATCATTACCACCATCAAGAGCTAATTTAGGTTCATAATTTTGGACATCTAATTGCAAATCACTAATTTCGCCTTTAGCAATATAAGGCGGGTTAGAAATCACCAAATCATAATGTTCATTTAAGCCTTCACCCCAATTTTGTACTAGAAAATTAACCTGATTTTTTAAACCTAATTGTTGATAATTTTGCCTAGTTATGGCCATAGCTTCTGAAGAAATATCTACAGCAGTAGCACGTGTAGTTGACGGTAAATTATATAAAATACTAAGCAATAAACAGCCTGAACCTACACCAAGTTCTAAAATATTTTCAAACTTATACTCCTTAACATATTTAAGAGCAGTATTTACTAAAACTTCACTATCAGGACGAGGAATAAGCACATTTTTATTCACAATAAAATTCAAACTGTAAAATTCTTTTTGCCCTATAATATAAGCAATTGGTTCTAGTTTTTTTCTCCGTGCAATTAGCTGTTGATAATGATCGATTTGCTCTAAAGACAATTGTTGTTGGTTATTCACCAATAATTTTTCTGTGGAAAATTTTGTAACAAACTCAAGTAAAATTCTTGCCTCTAGTACAGCAGTGTCAATGCCACAAGCTAAAAGTTCTTGGATACCACATTGCAAAATATCTTTAATGGCAGACAATTAGATATCACCCATACAATAATATTTGAGTTTTAAGAACTCCTCGATACCGTATTTCGAACCCTCAATACCGAAGCCAGACTGCTTAACCCCCCCAAAAGGTATAAATTCATTAGAAAGGCTAGATTCATTAATACCAACCATTCCAAATTGCAATTGATCAGCAATATTCCATACGCGACTTTTATTACTGGTATAAAAATAGCTAGCTAATCCATAATCAGTATTATTAGCAGAAGCAATCACTTCTTCATCACTGGCAAATTCATACAAAGCAATCACTGGACCAAAAATTTCTTCACGGCAAATATCTAATTTCGTATCAGGTACAGAAATTACTGTTAATGGATAAAATGATCCAGCGCCTTTAGGAATAGATGATTGATATAAAATTTTAGCACCATTTTTTACAGCATCATCTACAAGGTTTTTAACCTTCTCCACACCTTTTTGATTAATTAATGGACCTTGATCTGAGCTTGGATCAAAACCATCTCCAACTTTTAATTTACTATACTTAGCTACTATTTTATCAGTAAGTTCCTTGAAAATCCTTTTATGAACATAAACTCGGTTAGCATTGGTACATGCCTGACCAGTATTACGAGTTTTTAGTGCAATTAATCCTTCTGCAGCTAAATCTAAATTAGCATCATCAAACACTATAAATGGTGCATTACCACCTAACTCTAAGGCCAATTTTTTAATAGTATCTGCACAATTTTTATAAAGTAACTTGCCAACATGAGTTGAGCCGGTAAAGCTGAGTTTTTTTACTATATGACTTGAGGTCATCTCATTACCAATTGCTTGCGGATACCCGGTAAGAATATTAAGCACACCTTTCGGCATCCCCGCTTCTTCTGCTAGTTTTGTTAAGGCTAGAGCACAAAGAGGAGTTTCTTCTGATGGTTTCAAGACTACAGTACAACCAGCAGCAATAGCTGGAGCTGCCTTACGAGTAATCATTGCATAAGGAAAATTCCATGGCGTAATAGCAGCTACCACTCCATAAGGCTCTTTAACTCCTAAATATCGGTGATGTGGCCTATCCATAGGATAAATATCACCACCTACTCTTTTTGCTTCTTCTGCAAACCATTCAATAAAGGTAGATGCATACTTGAGTTCACCTAATCCATCTTTTAATGGCTTACCATTTTCAGCAACAATTATCGTCACTAAATCATCCTGATTAGCTATTACTAGATCATACCATCTACGTAATATAGCTGCTTTTTCTTTGGGTAAAGTGTAGCGCCAAGTTGCAAAAGCTTTATTAGCTGAATCAATAGCTTTTTTAGTCTCATTTGTTCCCATATCTGGAATAGTAGCAATAGTTTCTCCATTTGCCGGATTAATTACTGCTATTTCTGCTCCTGAATCTGCTTTACACCACTGGCCATCAATGTAAGCTCTATCTGTCAATAAGTTCTTATTTTTTATTTTAGATAAAAGGAAGTCACTTAACATGTTCGCTCCTACAACATTATGACATATGTTTTTTTAAATGATCTAATAACTTTTGATGATCTGGAAAATGAATTGTAGGACGACAATGGGCATAGCGTTCACAATTATGGTCATCAGATCCAAAAAATACTGGTACGCACTTGGCATTATGAGCGGTTTCCATATCTGTTACTGAATCGCCAATAAACCATACGTGATGCTGATTAGGAACAATATTACTATCTTCTAAAGCGTGATGTACAGTTATTGGTTCAGGTTTATCATGATCTAAATCCCCTGAACCAACTATTTTAATAAAATAATGATCCCAACCTAATTTTTTTACTTCTTCTCGTAAAATAGGAGCAGTTTTGTTACTAACTAAAGCAGTATGAATTTTGTTTCTTTTCAGCAAGGATAACACTTCTTCAGCCATAGGAAATGGTTTCAAATCTGTGCTTAATGTCACATACCTATCTCTATATACTTTTAACGCTTCTTGCTCATTAATTGGGAATAAACTTGAAATAGAGTTTCTAAAAGAGCGATGAATTTTAATTTGAACTTCCTCAAAGGTCCATTGTGGCAAACCAAACTGAACAAAGGTATAATTTAAAGCATCATGAACTATCCCTAAACTATCAACTAATGTATTATCCCAATCAAATAATACAGCCTTAGGTATAATATTATGTTGTGGATTCATATTCTACGCAGTACTTAAAGCAGCCTCAAGCATAGGGCCCTCAGAGTCTTTTTCTTCACTATCATTATAATTATTATGAATGCTTAATAATTTTAATTTGCGATGTAAAGCTGATCTTTCCATACCAACAAATAGTGAAGTTTTAGAAATATTATTATTAAATCTAGCCATTTGTGCTGATAAATATTGTTTTTCAAAAATTTCTCTAGCTTCTCTTAAAGGTAAGGAGAGCATATCTACATTCATTTCAATACCTTTATTACCAACATTGATACCTTGAGAAATGATATCTTGAGGTAGAGATTCAGCTTTAATTACCGAATCATTTGCACCGCTAGTCATGATCAATAGCCACTCAATGGTATTTTTTAACTGGCGAATATTACCAGGCCAGTTATAAGCTTGCATTGCTGCTATCGCATCTTCATTGATGGTTTTTTTAGAAAATCCAACGGTTTTTTCGAAATATTTTAAGAAATAATCACATAATAATGGAATATCTTCTTTACGGTCCTTTAAAGATGGCACTTGAATAGATACTACATTTAATCGGTAATATAATTCCTGTAAAAAATTGCCATTTTTAATTTCTTGATTCAAATCCTTGCTGGTTGAAGCAATTATCCGTACGTCTAACTTACCTTGAGCTGATTTATCAACTGATTGATCTTTAAGAAATTTTAAAATTCTTTTTTGAATAGAAATTGGCATATCAGCTACTTCATCAATGAATAAAGTACCTTTATTTGCTAATTCAAAAATGCCTAAATTATATTTAGAACTAGTATCTTTATTATAATCACCAAACAATTCAGCATTCACATTTTCATCGTTGAGCAAAGAAGCATTAAGTGTAACAAAAGGAAATGACATTCTTTTTGATTTTTTATGAATGATACGTGCTACTAATTCTTTACCTACACCTGACTGTCCAGACAATAATATCCGACTTGAGGTTGGAGCAACCTTTTCTATAACGGATTTTAGCTGATTAACTGCTTGAGAATTACCAATAAATTCTAATTTACTTACGACCTTTTTACGTAATTCAGAATTTTCTTTTTTTAATCTTAAAGTTTCATGCGCACGTTTAACAGTAATTAATAATTTATCAGCAGTGAATGGCTTTTCAATATAATCATATGCACCAAGTTTTATGGAATTTACTGCTGTTTCGATAGTACCATGCCCACTAATCATTATTACTGGCAAATTAGAGTATTTTTGTTTAAGAATTTCTAAAATACCTAATCCATCAAGTTCACTGCCTTGTAACCAGATATCTAGTAAAACTACACTCGGCATTCTTTTATTAATTTCTTCAAAAGCACCTAGACTATCAGCAGCAGTTGCGCAACTAAATCCTTCATCTTCAAGAATATCTCTAGTTAATTCTCTTATATCTGCTTCATCATCAATGATTAAAACTGTATTATTTGTCATACTCTTACTATCGATATTTAAATTTATATTTTACACTCTTAATTAACTCTCTTCCTTATGCTTTAGTCAATGGTAAAGTTATTTTAATATGAGCATAGTTTTGTTCATCGTTCCATAATACCAGGTTACCCTGATGGTCATCAACTATTTTTTTCACAATTGCTAGACCTAATCCTGTACCCTTTGATCTAGTAGTAAAATAGGGCTCTGTGATCCGATCTAAATTATCTTTATCAAATCCTTTGCCATTATCAATCACTTGGATAATTACATTTGCTTCGTCTTTAGATACTTCAACTCTAATTTTTCCTGTTCCATCCTTAATTCTAGTAGTAGCCTCTATTGATTCTTCAGCATTTTTTAGAATGTTAGTGAACACTTGATGCAATTGGGTTTGATCGCATTCTAGCATAATCTCATCATTTGTGGCATTAAATTCGTATTTAATCTGACTAGACAGATACTGTCTAGAGAAAATTATATCTTTAATCAATTGGCAAATATTTAATAATGTAGGCATAGGCCCAGGCATACGAGCAAAATTAGAGAATTCTTCTATAATTTTACGGATGTCATTAGCATGCCTAATAATAGCATTAGTATATTTTTCGAATGTTTCAGAATCTTTTACTTCTTCCTTATATTTTTTAAGCAATCTTTCAGCACCAAGATGGATGGGCGTAAGAGGATTTTTAACCTCATGAGCAATACGTCTAGCTACATCTGACCAAGCTGCATTACGCTGAGCTTTTACTAATTCTGTCATATCATCAAAAGTAATAATAAATCCTCTAATTTTATTTTTATCCCATTCTACACTAATTCTAACTAATAAGGTTAGATGTCTTCCGTGAACTTTAATTTGGATTTGACCGGTTGTTAATTTATCAGCAGGAGAGTTATAAGCTTCTGCAAGCAAAGCTTCACATTCCGGCAATATTTTTAAAATATTTCTTCCAATAATGTTAGGATCATCAATATTTAATAAGGTTTTAGCAGAGTTATTTATTAAAGTAATTTTTTTAGAAACAGATAAAGCTATTACTCCAGCCGAAACACCAAATAAAACCGCTTCATTAAGCAATCTTTTTGAATCTATTTCATGATAAGCTTCTATTAGTTTACTTCTTTGACTATCAATTTGCTCGGTCATCAAGTTAAAAGCTTTGGTTAAAATTGTAATTTCATCGTCTGAAGCTCCTTCTGCAACCCGAATGGTGAAATCACCAGACTTTACTCTTTCAGTAGCATAAACCAGTCTCTTGATTGGTTTAACAATATAGCCAGCAAAAGTTATGCCCAACCAGATTGCAGCTAGTAACAATAATAATGCTACAACAAAAAATATGAGTGAGAATTTAATTTGAGAACGAGAAATTTTTTCTTTTAAGTTTTTATATTGTTTTGCTGCACCTTGAGATTGATGCATATGCTCAATAACATTACTATCAATTAATTTACCAATTACTAAATAACTATTTGGAATACTATGTAAGACGGTAATTGCTCTAATTTTATTAGGGTCATTCTGAATTATAATAGTCTCACCTCGGGCAGCTTTTTCATAAATTATCGGTGAGAATGTTTCAAATGATAATGCCAAACCAAATCTAGTTCTAACCAAGGGTTTTTGATTGTGAAAAATAACCGCTTCTGATACAGAATTTAATTCTGCTAATGAAGATAATATCTCTACAAATAATGGCATATTATTAACTAAGTTATAATTAATAATATTATTATCCATTTCCATAGCCATAGCTTTAGAACGAATCTTTAATACCTCTCTATGTTCTTTTAAGTAAGTTTCTGCAACAACTACAGACTCATCCAAAACAGTACTAACCGTTTTATCAAACCAGGATTCAATTCCGTAATGGAAAAACATCGTAGAAAACACCGCAACAATAATTGTAGGAATGCTAGCTACACAGCTAAACATAATAAGAATACGATTTTGCAAACGCGAGCCATGATCTGCATTTTTCTTAAGCCGCAAACTAAATAACTTTCGAATTATTAATGTAGCTAAGGCCAAGAATAATGCGAAATCTAATAATATTAAGGATGTGATCCAACCAGAATTTAACCCAAAAGGATTATCACTACTAGTTATACTGATATAAGTAGTAATTGAAGAAATAGCAGCAATCAGTGCTAAAAATAAGGTTAATTTACGAATAAAATATTTATTAGTTTTAAATAGCATTAGCATATTACTAATATGACCTTATACCTTAATGTTTAATTCCTGTATTTTTTTACGTAAAGTATTGCGATTTAAACCTAATATTTTAGCTGCCTTTGATTGATTATTAACTACTACTTTTAAAGTATTAGTTATAAGTAAAGTTTCAACTTCAGAAATAATTCTTTTATATAATCCAGATTCTGGCATTCCACCCTGATGATCGTCAAAAAATTTATTAAGATGCTTATCTATAATAGATAAAAATGACTTTTCTTTATTATCCATGATTATTCTAATTAATAAAAGGTTTATAAAATTGATACAATGCCTCTTTAGCTTGGTCAGTATCAATTATTTTATTAAAATTGTGGCGAAATTCTGCTGAATTTGAGAGCCCAGACGTATACCATCCAATATGTTTCCTAGCCATTCTCATCCCCAAATCTTTCCCATAATGAATTAGCATATCATCATAATGCTCCAATATAGTAGAAAATTGTTCATTAAATGAAGGGCAAGGTAAAACTTTGCCAGTTTTGATATAATATATTATCTGATTTATTAACCATGGTTTACCATATGTACCACGGCCAACCATAACTCCATCTGCTTGCGATTCTTCTAAGCATATAGTAGCATCTTCTATAGTTTTTATATCACCATTAGCAATTACTGGTATGCTAACATTATTTTTTACCTGTTGGATAAATTTCCAATCAGCACTACCATTATACAATTGACATCTTGTCCTGCCATGTACAGTGATCATTTTAATTCCACAATCTTCAGCAATCTTAGCTAATTTAGGAGCATTTTTATTATTTTCATCCCAACCGGTACGCATTTTTAAAGTCACAGGAATTTTAACAGCATTTACTGTAGCTTTTAAGATGGAAGTAGCAAGAGGTTCATCTTTCATTAAAGCAGACCCGGCATTGCCACCCACAACTTTTTTCACCGGACAACCAAAATTAATATCAATGATTTTGGCACCCATATCTTCATTTAATTTGGCAGCTTCAGCCATCACTTCTGGATCACATCCAGCCAATTGCACAGAAGTAAGGTCTTCTATTTCCGAAACGGCACATTTTTGTAATGATTGCCTAGTTTGCAAAATCATTGCCCGACTAGCTATCATCTCGGAAACCACTAATCCTGCACCAAATTTTTTTACTAATTTACGGAAAGGCATATCTGTAACCCCAGACATAGGGGCAAGAATTACCGGATCAGAAAGTTCTATTGTATCAATTTTAATTGTCATATAATATTATTTAAATTTTTATTGTATATAAGTTACATAATTAAGCTTTACAAAGCAAGCTAAGAGTTATTACTCTAAAAATCTTAACTTTAAGTAGCAATACAGCTAATGGCAGAAAATTTGGAAGACAAACTTGCTCAATATGGTTTCTATAACCCACAAGCTTATTTAGAGTATATTCATAAATTTTATTCAAGTGTACAAGATTTTTTAAATTATCCCTATCATCCTCATAGCACAGATAATAAGATTTTATGGCAAAATGGTTCTTGTAAATTGCTAGATTTTGGGATTAAAGGTAAATCCTATAATAAAATTATTTTATTTATACCATCATTTATCAATAAATCCTATATTTTAGATCTTACTGAACAGTGTAGTCTATTAAAATACTGTGCTAATTCTGATTATCAACCAGTACTTTTAGATTGGGGCGAACCTACAAATGAAGAAAAAGGATATGATTTTACAGCTTATATCACAAAAAAAGTTTTACCAGCCTTAACTTACTTACAAACGTTAACTCAAGAAATTGTTATTGCTGGGTATTGCCTTGGAGGATTAGTTGCAATTGCTACTGCTCAATTGGTTCCTAATAATATAAAGGGGCTAATATTACTTGCTACTCCATGGGACTTTTCCCATTTTAAAGAAAAATCTCAAATATTTGAAACTAGTATAAATTTAATTATCTCTAATGATGAACCAATTTCTTCTACTTATTTACGTTATTTTTTTTACTCTTTAATGCCACTAACCAAAATATATGATAAATTTATCAAATTTTCCCAGGACATAACTAACCAAAAAAAAGCTGAATTATTTGTAGCAGTTGAAAGATGGGCAATGGATAATATGTATATAGCAGAAGGGGTTTTTAAAGAATGTGCCAATGATTTTATTAAGGATAACAAACCTTTAAACAATAAATGGCTTATAGATAATAAACTAATAGATTTAACTAAAGTTCAAGCAAACACATTAATTGTGGTACCTACAAAAGATGTAATAGTACCTTATAACTCTGTAATGCCATTAATTAATTTAATTCCCAAAAACACAGTTGTGTTGCCTGAATCTGGTCATGTTGGTATGATCATAGGAGAAAAAGCTAAAACACAGCTATGGCAACCTATGATAAAGTGGCTAAAATCCTTATAAATATGGAGCAGAAAATGAATGAAGTATATATTGTAGACTGTCTACGTACCGCAATAGGTAGTTTCATGGGCACTCTAAAAACACTACCAGCACCTAAATTAGGTGAAGTTATTTTACGTGCTTTAATTTCAAAAAATAATATAGATCCACAATCAATTTCCGAAGTAATTCTAGGGCAGGTGTTAACTGCAGGATATGGCCAGAATCCAGCCAGACAAGCAGCAATTAATGCTGGAATACCCCATGAAATTCCAGCTTTTACTGTAGATCAAGTATGCGGCTCAGGTTTAAAATCCATCTGTTTAGCAGCTCAATCATTAGCAGTTGGGGAAAGTTCTATTGTGCTTGCTGGAGGCCAAGAAAGTATGAGTATGTCTAAACACGCTGCATATTTACGCAATGGGATTAAAATGGGAGATATGAGCCTTTCTGATACTATGATTACAGACGGGTTAACTGATGCCTTTAATAAATATCATATGGGTATTACTGCCGAAAATGTTGCTGAAAGATATAAAATTACTAGGCAACAACAGGATGAGTTTGCCTGCCTATCTCAAAATAAAGCTGAAAAAGCTCTAATAGCTGGCATATTTAATGATGAAATTGTTCCAATAGAAATCAAAAATAAAAAAGAAGAAATCATTTTTTCTAAGGATGAATTTATTAGACCCAGCGTTACTGTTGATAAATTAAAGGAATTAAAACCAGCATTTAAAGAAAATGGCACAGTAACCGCAGGTAATGCTTCTGGTATTAATGATGGCGCAGCTGTTGCATTATTAATGAATGAAATTGCTCTCAAAAAACATAATTTAACACCTATGGCTAAAATTATTTCCTATGGAGTGGCTGGAGTAGACCCATCTATAATGGGAATTGGCCCAATCAATGCTGTAAAATTAGCTTTAAAAAAAGCAAATTGGTCAATAGAAGATCTAGACCTAATCGAAGCAAATGAAGCTTTTGCAGCACAAGCTATTGCCGTAAATCAACAATTAGGTTGGGATGTAAGCAAAGTTAATATTAATGGCGGAGCTATTGCTCTTGGTCACCCAATTGGTGCTTCAGGCGCCCGTATACTTACCACCCTTATTCATTCTATGAAAAGAACAAAAGTTAAAAAAGGCCTTGCAACGCTTTGTATAGGAGGAGGTATGGGAATTGCAATGTGTGTTGAAAACATTTAGGTAAGCAACATGCCCGTAAAAACCACTAAAAATCAACTAGGAATCTTTGGCAAATTTTGGCATTATTTGGTTATTCAAAAAAGAAAGTTTGTTAATTACTGGACTGCAATCGGCCAAAAATATCCTAAATTAAAATTAGCATATAATATTGTTACTCATCCTACTACCATAAGAATATTAGCCTTAGGTTTTGCTATAGCTACTACTATATTAAGTGGCGGTACGGCCCCTGCAATTGCATTTTTAGCCTTGGCTTTTGCCGCCTCTTTAATAGCAGTTTATTATAAAGCCAGGCAATTATATAACACTGAAAAAGTAAACCAGCAAAAACTGATTATAAAAAAAATTATAGTAGAAACTAAATTATCTCAAAGCATCATAAAAGATCTATCTCCAACTCAAAGAAGGCAACTTTATCAAAATCTTGTAGATTATAGATTAAAAGACAGACCTATACACACGATAAGTAATCTCCAAAAACCAACTAAATTAAATAGCTTTTTGAAAACTGTACGTGATATAGGTTTTGAAAATGTCTTGCCAGTTATTACCTATGCTGTAAGTGCTAATATTCCAGGAGCAGTAGCATATTCTATAGCTTTAATATTCACTACTGCATATGAAACAAAAGCAAGAGTATTATCAAGTGAAAAAAAACGTTTACTTAGTATACAAATTAATAAATTGTGCCAAGATCATCAAATTAAGAAATTTGAAAATATAATAGAACTATTTAAGTATTATCTTGAGAAGAAAGCCGAGAAATTAGCTTTAGATAAAACTATGCAATCAGGCTCATTTAATATCGACCAATTTGTTAAACATAAAGAAACAATTTTTGCTGAATTATTAAATACTGAATTACCAATATTTCTTCATAAAAAACCTAAAAGAGAAGGGGATTTACAACAAGCTTCCTTATGGCGTAGGTTAGCTTATACATTAGTTCCATGGCATAGTACATATGTTGAAGATATTCATACACAATATCAACAACAAATGCCAAAAACTGCGGCAAAACAAACTTCAAGAAAACCTAACGCTGAAAATTTAGCTGCAGCTCAACAAGCATCAAAAATTATTATTCGAAAATTAGCACAACAACCAAAAACTCTTCCTCCTACTCTCAGAAGACGTACAACACCATCTAGAAAATTAGATTAAAAAGCAACACATGCAACAGCTTGGCAAGCTATTCCCTCTTTACGACCAGTAAAACCCATTTTTTCAGTAGTCGTAGCCTTTACATTAACGTCTAAAATGTCTAACTCAAGTATATTTGCTATCTTAGCTTGAATTTGCTCGCGGAATGGTGAGATCTTAGGTGCCTCACAAATAATAGTAACATCAACATTATTAATACTACCATTTTGTTTTTTAATTAATTCATAAGCATATTTTATGAATTCGACTGAATCAGCATTACGCCATTTAGGTTCAGTTGGTGGAAAATGTAATCCAATATCACCAGCACCAATAGTACCAAATAAAGCATCTGTGAGTGCATGCAGTAGCACATCTCCATCTGAATGAGCTAATAAACAATAATTATGTGGAATTTTGACTCCACCTAACATAATAAAATTCTGCTCATTAGGAGTAGAATTAAACTTATGAGCATCAAAACCACTACCGACTCTTATCTTATTTTTCATCTTTTTCTCCTAATAAAAATTTAGCCATTAATAAATCTTTTGGATTAGTGATTTTAAAATTAGTACTATCAGTTGCTACCCCTTTAACAGGTATATTTTGATATTCAAGTAAGCTAGCATCATCTGTAAAATATTTTTCTGCTAAATCAAGATGGGATTTTAAAATAGTTTGATACCTAAAAACCTGAGGAGTTTGTGCATTAAAAAGTTTTGTCCTTGGAAGAGTTCTTTCTATAATAGATTCTTCATTCACTTGCTTTATAGTGTCAGTCACAGAACAAACTGGCACTACTCCATCATAATGTTTTACTTCGACCATTAATTTATGAATCAATTCAGAAGTAACAAACATCCTTGCAGCATCATGAATTAGTACTATTTCTGGATTATATTTAGCAATCCCTAATAAACCTAACCTCACTGAATCTTTTCTCTCTTTACCACCAATAATTGGCGGTAATAAATCTAAATTATGAGTAGACTCTTCATAAAATGACTTATGATCTTTATTAATTACTACGGTTACACCATCTATTTCTGGATGATTAAGGAACTTGCTTACAGTGATTGCAAGAATTGATTGGTTATTAATCGTCAAATATTGTTTAGGTATTTCATTTTTAAGCCTTGTGCTGGTACCGGCAGCTACTATTAAAGCTATATTCTTAAGTAGTTTTGGCATTGTTTTAATCAGAAGTAGAAAACTTGATTTTGTATTTTTTAAATTTATCTAAAATAGTCATCATAACTTCACCTTTTGTGTAATACGTACCTTCAAGCACATTACCAATCCAAAAATTCAATGTAAGCTGTACACCTTGTTCTGTGAGGTTGCTTATATAGCAACTAATATTTTCATCAACTAAACATTTAGGATGTGTTTTTGCTGCCTCCGTCATAATTTTTAGTGCTTGATCAGCATCTGAATCATAATTTATAGTAACTACAATAGTTATACAAAATTTATTACTACTATAAGTAAAGTTAGTAATTTGTGAAGTAATGAAATCTGCATTAGGAATCATTATTTCTCTTCCATCTTTACCTTCAAGCAAAGTATATCTTGCAGCTAACTGCTTAACATGCCCTAAGACACCATTAGGTAACTCTACTAAATCTCCAACTTTTATAGTCTTTTCCATTAAAATAATAATTCCGCTAATAAAATTAGCTGAAATCTTTTGCAGACCAACTGCAAGCCCTACACCGATCGCTCCACTAATCACTGTTAATGAAGTTAGATCAATACCCAGAGAATTCATAATTGTAAAAACAGCAATAGAATAGAGAATAATTTCTACAATTTTACTAAAAAGCTCTTTAGTATTCCCTTCTATATCCTTAATAGATTTGAGATATGATCTAAATACTAAAGAAATAGTATCGATTAGCCATAAGGCAATACAAACTATTAATATTTCCTTCAACACCAAATATAAAGAAATTTTATAACTATGTACGGTAAAATAATATTTCTCTAAAATTTTAACTATCGCTGGACCTATCTCTAACGAAGATACAAAGGCTATAGTCAATACAGAGAAGAATATCCAAAAAGTAAAGAGGCTCACTTTTCGATGCAAACTATATGTATAGTAAAGCAAAATTATAAAGGATAAATACATACTAACCTGTCCGGCAATATATATTATTGGTTTAGAAACCCCTCTTAATTCATATAACTCAGAACATAAAAATAATAAGAACCATGAGCTAACCGCCATTATCAATAAAAAGAGCTCTTTCTTGAAAAGAGTTTCAGGTATATCTTTTTGTTTTGGTAAATGATGTTGGGCTTTTTGCAGAAAAAAAGAATAAGTTTTAGTTGCTATACCAAAAGCGATAGCGATACAAATAATAACTGGAACAATTCCTTGTTCATACATTTCGGTTAGAAAATTTAAAATTGCATTCATGCATTATTACATTTTAAAGTTAACAATCTTTCCATCTTTTATGCTAATAATTCTATCCATCTTTTTTGCTAATTCCAAGTTATGAGTTACTACTAAGGCGCTAGTTTTATATTTTTTTACGAAATTGATAAATAAATCAAATACTATACTCGCATTATTTGGATCTAAATTCCCTGTAGGTTCATCAGCTAAAATAAGTAAAGGATCATGAATTAAACTTCTAGCAATTGCTACTCTTTGCTGTTCTCCGCCAGATAATTGTGTATGCATATGTTTTTTCCGATGGTCAATACCAAGTTCTTGCATTAACCTAATAGCATTTTTCTGGGCTTGACTGTATGAGCTATTATTCAATAATAAAGGCAAAGCTATATTTTCAATAGCTGAAAACTCAGAAAGTAAATTATGAGATTGATAAATAAAACCAATATTACGTCTCCTACATAATGTACGCTGATAATCTGTAGCAGAGCTATAATTTTGATTATTAATTATAACTTCACCCGAATATTCATTGTCTAATAACCCCAATATTTGTAAAAAAGTGGTTTTACCAGAACCTGACTCTCCAACTAAGGCTACTATTTCATTTTCATAGATTTCTAAATTAGCATCCTGTAAAACATACAAATTTTCCTTACCTTGCTTATAAGATTTACTTATATTTTTAGCAGCAATAATACATTTTTTATTCATGCTTTAATCCTTCGAGCGGACTCAACTTACTTGCTTTTAATACTGGATAAAGGGTAGAAAAAAATGATAATAGCAATGACATAATCACAATACTTAAGACATCTTTAATATCAACATTAGATGGCAAAGAATCAAGATAATAAACCACTGGATCAAAAATCCTAGTATTTGTAATGCTAGATAGAAATACTTTTATAGTTTCAATATTATAAGCTATAACTAACCCTAAACTTACTCCTATCAATGTACCGCATATACCTATTAACATTCCGCATATTAGGAAAATACGCATTATACTTAGCTTAGTCATGCCTAATGTTCTAAGGATAGCTATTTCCTTAGTTTTATCAATTACCAGCATAACAAGACTAGAAACTATATTAAAAGACGCCACTATAATAATTAAAGTTAAAATAACGAACATTGCTACTTTTTCTGTCTTTAAAGCGTTAAATAGATGCACATTAATTTGTTGCCAATCACTTACAAACAAATCCTCATTTGGTAATATTCTCATGATTTCAAGACTAGTTTTAGGGGAATTATAAGGATCCTTAGTAAAAACTTCTATTTGATTTACTCTTTTGTCGGAAATGTCATAAAATTTTTGGCCCTCATCCATACGCATAATAACATAACCATGATCAAAATCATTTAAACCACTATTAAAAGTAGCTACAACTGTAAATTCTTTCATTCTAGGAATTTGACCAATAATAGTAGTATTAAATTGTGGCGCGATTAATGTAATAGCACCACCTATTTTTACTCCTAAACTTCTTGCCAGAGCTTCACCCATAATAATCGAATCTGGATCATTAAATTGTGAAAGCTCACCACGCACAATATTATCTGAAAGTATGGTTTGATCTTTTAAATCTTCAAATTTTAATGCCTTAACTAGTACTCCCAAAGATTCATTATGATATGAGATTAACGCCTGACCCGTCACAACAGGATAAATTTTAATCACTTGTGGTAAAGTTTTTATTCGATCAATTATATTCACATAATTAGGAAAGCTTTTATTATTATAACCACTTATAATTACATCACTATTTAAGCCTACTATCTTATTAGTAAGTTCTGTACGGAAACCATTCATAATGGACATCACTACAATCAAAGCTGCCACACCAATAGCAATACCAAGTAATGAAAAAGCTGCATTAATTGAAATAAAGGCCTCTTTTTTCTTAGCTTGTAAATATCTAATAGCGATGCCAAGTTCAACTAAAATTAATGGCATGTAACTACTGATAATGCAGTAATTAATTTAGATATTGCAGTATCTAATGACAATTGTTCACTTTTCATAGTCTTTCTTTCCTTAAGCTCAACTAAATTTGTTTGAGCTAATTTTGGACCAATAACTACCTGCCAAGGCACCCCTATAAGATCATGAGTAGCAAATTTGCTTCCCACACTACTATCGCTATCATCTAGAAGGACTGTTAATCCAGCTTTTTGAAGGTGCTCATATAGAGTATCTGCCATTTTCTTACATTCTATGTCTGCATATTTCAAACATACTATAGATACGGTAAATGGCGCAATTGATTCTGGCCAAATTATTCCAGCATTATCATAATTGGCTTCTATTATGGCAGCTACTAACCTAGAGATGCCGATTCCATAAGACCCGCCTAAAGGATGTACAAGTTTACCATCTTTATTTTGAACAACACAATTCATGGCTTCAGTATATTTAGTACCAAAATTGAATATATGGCCAACTTCAATACCTCTTGTTCTTACTAAGGAAGATTCTTCAACTGTACAAGCCTTAGGATCATATATATCGTCTGAAACTGCATAACATTTCTTAATTTCATCTATATCAAGTTCTTTTGCTTTAAGTAAATCATCTAATCTAGAATCATAGAAAATTTCACTTTCACCATCTTTAGCAATTATATGAAATTCTTGACTCATATCTCCTCCAATTGGACCGGTTTCTGCTTTAACCGGTATCGCATGAATACCTATTTTCTTGAAGATATTTATATAAGCCTTAAACATCTGATCATAAGATTTTATAGCTCCTTCTTTATCTAAATCAAAGGAATAAGCATCTTTCATATAAAACTCTCGAGCACGCATTACACCAAATCTAGGACGAATTTCATCTCTAAATTTCCACTGAACTTGATACAAATTAATTGGTAACTCTTTATAAGATTTGACATTACTACGAAACAAATCAGTAATCGCATCTTCAGCTGTAGGCGCAAATAATAGCTTATTTTCATGCCGATCCGTAATCCTTAGCATTTCTTTACCGTAACTTTCATATCTGCCGGTTTCAATCCAGAAATCTGCTGGCTGAATACATGGCAAAAGAACTTCTACAGCGCCAACTTTATTAAGTTCTTCCCTAATAATTTTTTCGATATTTTTTAATACCTTTAAACCAAGAGGTAACCAAACATATATCCCTGAATTTTGCTGACGTATCATCCCCGCTCTAAGCATTAATCTATGAGAGGCAACATGTGCATCACTAGGATCTTCTTTCAAAATTGGTAAAAAATATTTTGTTATGCGCATGCATACTCCCTGAATAATTAAACCGAATTAATATATAATACAGCTTTTCTCTTAGTTTTCCATAATGAAATTGTGACATATTTGTACATTGAATAAAAAAATTAAAGTTTTAACTTAAGCTAGCATTACAAACCCTTTAGTAAATACCGAACTTGCAGTTAACATGATATATGTGGTATGATTGTTTTATAATATTAATAAAGGAGTATATATGACCAAAATTTTCCACAATATAAAATTCGATAGTGATTTCTATCAAAGAGTATGCTTATTTTTTACCTTATTATCTTTTATTTTTGTTAGTCAAGAAGCATTTGCTTCTTCTGATGCTATAAGCCAAGTTTTGTGTAATGTTATTAATCAGTTACAAGGTGGTATTGGTAAAGGTATTGCCACTATTGCTATTATAGTTTTAGGTATTGGTTTATTCTTAGGTAAATTATCTTGGCCACTTGCAATTGCTACTGCAATTGGTATTGGTTTAATTTTCGGAGCTGCTGGAATAGTAGGATGGATTTCTCCTGGATCTGGTAGTGGATGTACTACCGCTCGCTAATAGTTTAAATGTAAAAAAGGCGCCATTTTTATGGCGCTTTTTTTATTATAAATTAGTAAATCTGATTCATAATTTTAACATGCACTCTCATAGTCCACAAATCCGTCTTTTTAACCTAGAAAAATTATCTAAATATGGGCAAGCTAACTCTTATGATTTAGCTAAATGTATAGCAATCACAGCTATGTTAATCGATCATTTAGGAATGTTTTTTTTCCCAAACTATACTATATTGCGCATAATAGGCAGGATAAGTTTCCCCATTTTTTTCTTCCTCATAGGATATTCGCAAAAATTTAAAAATGAAAAACCTATATTATTATTAGCATTATGCATGATAGGATTAGACTATATCTTACGCGACAATACTATCAGTTTTTTCTTTACTAATAAATCAATATTACCCACAATAATAATTTCCCGGTTCTTTTTATATTGGTCAATTAACTGGGTAAAAAATAATCTCTTAGTGAGTTTTGTCATATTGCTATTATATTACATCCCTATGGCAATAATTTTCGAATTTGGGACTCTAGGGTGCATGTTTATGATTTATGGCTATTTAATAAGAAACAATTATCATGATTTAAAAAGTAAAGTTTTCATCTGTTTAACTTTAGTAGCTTATATATTAAATCAGGGAAGCTCTTATAATTTTGCTGGCATAATTATGTTTATCTTATTGATGAGCGCATTATTAATTTGGATGTATAATTTTAAAATTAGAGCTTATGTAATAACCGCCCATCCTATTAATAATCTAATTTTATTATGTTCACGGTACTCACTTTATATATATTGCATTCATTACGAACTCTTCAAAATAATTAGTATTGTTTTATTTAAACCAGAAATTCTCTTTTATTCCTAACAGTTCCAAAATAATATTTGCCCTCATTTTCTTTAAACTATAAACTCAAAATAGGATAAAAAGAATATATGACATGTTACAAAGAATTTTATCAATTTGTGCCAGTACTTTTATTATTGTAGCTGGCTGTTTTATCATTCAATATATTTTTTATCCTCTCCCTATATTAAATCAAAGCATCACTATCCCTATCTTTTTAACACATTATTTCTCTTTTTTGCTGATTAGCCTGATTGGGGCAATGTTTTTCCGTAATATCCTCATATTCTTTATTTTCCAATTAGCCTTTATTACTGCTATGTACTTTATAAACTTGTATAAACTAATATATTTGTTATGCGCTGTTTATCCAAGTGATTCTGAGCTTATAATACCATTCATCACTATTTTGCCCATAGCTGAGAAATTAGTATTATTAGGTATAGCTTACATTATTGTCCTATTAATGGTTTATGGGGTTAGTCGTAAATTAAGCAATTATGTTTATGGTATAATTATAATATTAGTAGTAAGCCTAGGAATCCACTACAGAGCTGCTGAAATATCAGCATTTATTGATAAAAATTGGCAGGTATCAGAAGATGATGAAACAGAAAAATATTTAAATAGGGGCCCAATTTTATATTTATTATCTGAAATTTTGAAAAAACAACCAGATAAAATCTATACTAAAGAAGAGGTGCAAAACGCTATATCCAAACTATTACCTAACTTAATAAGTCCATCTAAAATTAAGCCAAAAACAAGAAACATTTATTTAATTGTAGTTGAATCTTTAAGCGATCCAACCCTTTTAAAGACAGTGGAATTTAGCCAATATCCATTCGACCAAAGATTCCTAAAATTATGGCAAAAAGCACAAAATAGCACCTCTTTATCTCCTATTTTCGGCGCTAATACCAGCCAAGCAGAATTTGAAATTCTATGTGGTTACCCAATATTAGAAGAACAAATAGCTTTTTATAAAACTACTAATAACAATACTTTATGTTTGCCTCAAACATTACAAAAATTAGGTTACCAGACCATAGCTATGCATCCTTTTTATAAAGGGTACTGGAATCGCAATTACATTTATCCACGCATTGGTATAGAAAAATTCTTTGATGGTACTTATTTTTCTTCTGACGATAAAAATGGCTTGTTTATTTCTGATCATAGTTTTTTTGAGCAAGCCAAAAAGCTTATTGCTATTCACGAGGAAACACCTAAATTTTATTATTTCCTCACCTCTTCCTCCCATTACCCATTTTCATTAAGTGATAATTATCCTCCATTAATACAAGTTACGAATATTAGTGATAACAGTGAGAGAAAGGACCTTATTTATGGCTATAGTAATAGTATATACTATACCACCACAGCTTTAATGAATTTCGTTGACGAGATAAAAGTAACTGATCCCAATGCTATAATAGTCATAGTTGGTGACCACCCACCAACCTTAGATAGCGATTTTAATCAGTTATTTTTTGATAATTATGAAGTACCTTTGATCATAATTGATGGTAAAAAAGGGCCTTTAAATCTGGGGAAAATAGCGCATTTTGAAATTCCGAAGATAATAATGGGGCTTCTAAAGATACATCATAACATTTATGACTACAAATTTGACTTACCTTTAGTTAGGCCTTTATATATGCAGGATAAAATTATCTTACCCACCATTAATCAAACATGTGAATCAACCAGTAAAAATGCTCTCTGCCAAACTATTACTGAACAATTGCAATTAGCCAAAGTCATTTATAGTGATAGTTTATTTGGTAAACAACATAGTAATATGGAAAGCCCTATGTAAGGATGGTGGCTGGACCAGGAATCGAACCAGGGACACAAGGATTTTCAGTCCTTTGCTCTACCAACTGAGCTATCCAGCCAACAGGAATATTTTATAAAATAAAAAGCTTAAGATGTCGAGACTATTTATTGCTTTTTTTCTTTACTAGGCAATAATTGTAAAATTCTATCCAATTCTTCAAAGGAATTATAATGTAATGACACTATTCCTTTATCATGTTCTTTTAAATCAATAGTGACTTTCATTCCTAACTGTGCAGATAAGGCTTCCTCTAACATAACCTTATCTTCTGATGTTACTTTAGCAGAAGTTTTGGGCTTTGTAGTTTTGACTTTACCAATTGCAAATTGTTCAGTTTGCCGTACATTTAACCCATCTGATAATATTGCTTTAGCTGCTTTCAGAGGGTCTTTAGCAGTTATTAAAGCACGAGCATGCCCCATAGAAATGCTTTTATTCATTATTAATTCTTGAACTTCTTCAGGTAAAGATAATAAGCGTAATAAATTAGCAACATGACTACGGCTCTTACCAATAGTTTTGGCAACTTCTTGCTGAGTATAATTATAGTCGTTTATTAAATCCCTGTAAGCAAAAGCCTCTTCAATCGCTGTTAAATCTTGTCTTTGAACATTCTCGATAATTGAATATTCTTTGGTAGTTACTTCATCTATATCTTTAATTATAACTGGTATTTGTTTGATTCCAGCAAGCTTACAAGCCCTGTATCTTCGTTCACCAGCTATAATTATATATTGATTATCTTTATCTTTTTTTACTAAAATTGGTACAATTACACCTTTTTCTTTGATTGAATTAGCTAATTCTTCCAAAGCTTCTGATGAAAAATTTTTGCGTGGTTGATGAATATTGGTAGTTATTTGTTCAAGGTCTAATAACACAACCTTATCTTCATTGCTATTAGAAGGTTCTTTAGAGTAATTATCTCCTATTAATGCTGATAAACCACGACCTAAACTACGAATTTTTGCAGGCGCCATCTTAGCTCACTTCCTCTTTAATGTTATTACTTATTAATGTCTCTTGTGTTAAAAATTCTCTTGCCAAATCAATATAAGCATTAGAGCCACTGCAATGGGTATCGTATATTAGAACTGGCTTACCATAGGATGGAGCTTCTGAGACTCTAACATTACGCGGAATAATGGTTTTATATACTAAGTCTCCTAAACAACTTCTAACATCCTCTTCTACTTGCTCGGTCAATCTATTTCTTTTATCATGCATTGTCAAAACTATACCGCTAATTCTAAGGAGGGGATTTAAAGTATTTTTGATCAACTTAAATGTTTCTAGTAAATGTTTTAACCCCTCTAATGCAAAAAATTCACATTGTAAAGGAATGATTAAGGAAGAAGAGGCGGTTAATGCATTAATAGTAAGCAGTCCTAGAGAAGGAGGACAATCAATCAAGATATAATCATATTTATCTGACAAATTTTTTATATGCTGCTTTAAGATAAATTGCGGTTTTTCTAGATTAATTAATTCAACCTCTGCTGCTGCTAAATCAACATTAGAAGTCACAATATCAAGGCATTTAAGTTCTGTTTTAATTATACAATTTTCTATGTTTTCTTTTCCTATTAGGACATGATAAAGATTATTTTCTCTAATTTCTTCCTTAATGCCAAAACCAGTACTGGCATTACCTTGAGGATCGTTATCAATTAACAGTACTTTGTGATTAGTAGCAGCTAAGGCTGTCGCCAAATTACTAGCTGTGGTAGTTTTACCAACTCCACCTTTCTGATTTACAAATGATATTATTTTTGACATACGCTTATTTTTGACTAATATTAGTTAAACGAATTATTACTCCGTAATTATCTGTAATACTTGGGTAATAACTATATTCGAAATCCCACTCTATCATTGCCGTTTTTATTTCCTCTTGCCATTTTTGCCCTTTCAATAATAATAATTCAGTATTTTTATTGATCTTCTTATTTATTATGGCCAATAATTTAGCAATATTACTAAATGCACGAGCAATAATAATATCAATATTAGCAATATTTATATCATCAAACAAACAATTATGCACTTTCACTAAATTCTGGCTATATTTTATTGCTTGTTGTAGGAAAACACATTTTCTTGTATCTTTATCAACTAAATGCATATTTTTAGCGCCCAAGATGGCCAAAACCAGCCCTGGAAGACCTCCTCCGCTTCCAACATCAACAATTATTTTTTCTAAATCAACATATTTTAATAACTGTGCTGAATCTAAAATATGCCTAGACCAAAGATGTCCAATGGTATTTGGGCTAACTAAATTTATGCTTTCATTCCATTTTAATAATAGATTTACATATTGTTCCAATCGCAAAAATGTTTCACGTGAAACATTTTGTTCACTTAACAATAAATTTTTGACATTATTATAGTCTGCAAAATCTAACATTATTATTTTTATGATTAAATTATAATAAAAAATGTTTCACGTGAAACATTTGCTATTATCTGATTTAACTAGTTTTTGCTGCGTAAGTAAATTAAAATCGTTGTTATTGCTGCTGGAGTCATACCTGGAATCCTAGAAGCCTCTCCTATATTAGCAGGCTTAATTTTATTTAATTTTTCTCTTACTTCAATAGACAGGCTACTGATTTGAGAAAAATCAAAATCCTTAGGAATTGCTATACTTTCCTCACGTTTAAATAATTTAATATCTGCTTCTTGCTTTTGTAAATAAGTTGAGTATTTAGCTTCTATCAAAACCTGCTCTACTATCTGTTGTTTAAAATTATTCATTTCAGGCACAATTTTGGTTAATATAGGGATATCAATATTTGGATAGCTCATTAACTCATACACAGACCTTCTCACTCCATCTTGAGTTAAATTAATTCCTAATTGCTTTAAATGACTAGGAGTGAATTTACTAGCTAATAAAAACTCTTTAACTTGCGCTATTTCTGTTATTTTTTCTTGAATTTTTTCATAGCGAGAAACCGATACACATCCTATTTGATAACCACGCGTAGTTAATCTAATATCAGCATTATCCGCTCTTATTGACAAACGATACTCAGATCTAGAAGTAAACATACGGTATGGTTCCTGAGTACCGTTTAAAACCAAATCATCAATCATTACTCCAATATAAGCATCAGAACGGTCTAATATAAATTCATTACTAGACTTTAAAGACAAAGCTGCATTTATACCAGCAATAATACCTTGGCCTGCAGCTTCTTCATAACCTGTAGTGCCATTTATTTGCCCCGCTAAATAAAGCCCAGATATTCGTTTGGTTTGTAAACTATGAGTTAGCTCTCTAGGATCAACATAATCATATTCTATTGCGTAACCAGGTCGTACAATCACAGCTTGTTCAAGGCCAGGTATGGACTTGATTATCTGAGCCTGTACTTCTTCAGGTAAAGAAGTTGAAATGCCATTCGGGTAAACTAATTCTGAATTTAAACCTTCTGGTTCAAGAAAAATTTGATGACTTAATTTATCCGCAAACCGCATAATTTTATCTTCAATAGATGGACAATATCTTGGGCCAGATGATTTAATTTGACCAGAATACATAGGAGAGCGGTGCACATTATCTTTGATAATCTGATGAGTTTTCTCAGTAGTTTTAGTAATATAACAACAAATTTGTGGAACTGTAACTCGTTCATTCATATGTGAAAAAGGTCTTGGTTCAGCATCGCCCGGTTGAGGCTCTAAAATATCGTAATTAATTGAACTCGCTAATATCCTAGGCGGAGTACCAGTTTTCAACCTTCCTAAACGAAAACCCAAAGAATTCAGGCTGTTAGATAAGCCGATAGATGGTTCTTCATTTACTCGCCCTGCTTTAATTTGCTTCTCTCCAAGATGGATTAAACCATTTAGAAATGTTCCTGTAGTTAATATTACCTTACCAGCTAATATTCTTTGGTTATTGGCTGTTATTACCCCAATAACTTTGTTACCATCAATAATTAAGTCTTCTACAGATGCTTCAATGATAGTTAAATTTTCTTGATTAGTCAGGATATCTTGAATAGATTTTTTATACAAATCTCTATCCGCTTGAGCCCTAGGCCCCCAAACAGCTGGGCCCTTGCTAGCATTAAGCATTTTATAATGAATCCCTGCCATATCGATAGCTTTACCCATTATACCATCTAATGCATCGATTTCTTTAACTATGGTACCTTTACCTATCCCACCAATGGCTGGATTACAGGACATTTCTCCCAAATTTGTAAATTTCAAAGTAATCAGAGCCGTAGCAGCACCCATTCTAGCAGAAGCCGCAGCCGCTTCACAGCCAGCGTGTCCCCCTCCAATCACTATAACGTCAAATTTACTCATAAGAATAAGATATTAGTATATGTATTTGTAATAAAAGGTTTATTTTTATAGTAATTCAACTGAAATGTAAAATTTATTTTTGTTTCGTGTGAATAGCTTGACCAAGTTTACCAAGGGAGTTTTCTAGATCTGAATCTTCGATTCCTTCAATTTTTATATCTGGTAATTTTCCTGTCATTACTATTTCTTCAGAGCGGTGAACCAAGCTAAATGAAGGTTTTAAATCTAATTTAAGTTGGGTAATATACCCAGCTCCTACATAAAAAGCTATCTTTTCTAAGATCATATCTAACATATAATATAATTCAGAAGAAAAGCTACTATTAGCTACCAAAATATGCAGCACCCTCTCTGAAATATTATTTTTCCTAGTTAAGCTAATCTTATAAGGAATTGTATAATTAGCTAAATCATTACCAACAATTTTAGCCCAATCATAGATAATTTTTTTTAAAGCAAGGCCTTTTTCCTTATAAATATCTTGCAAACATTTATCTATATAAGCAGAAAGCCCTAAAAACCCTTTTATACTATTTTTCATTATATACTTTATTAATAATAGGACGAAATTCTTCTATTACAGAGTGATATAACTGCCTTTTAAATGGCACAACAATAGCAGGTAAAGCATCTATTTCTATCCATTTCCATTTTAAAAATTCTGCTGAAGGTTGAGCAATATTAATCTCATCGTCTTGACCCGCAAATTTTAAAAGTACCCATTTCTGCTTCTGCCCTCGATATAAGCCATTCCAAAATTTTGGTATTAATGACTCTGGCAAATCATAATAATACCAATACTCACTCTCTGCTAGCACTTGTATGCTTTTAATCCCAGTCTCTTCATAAGTTTCACGCTTAACAGCTTCAATAATAGTTTCTTCACCATCTATACCACCTTGAGGCATTTGCCAAGCATTGGTTTTACTATCAAGACGCTTACCAACGAAAACTTTTTTCTCATGATTTAGTATAAATATTCCTACACCTCGACGATAGGGTAAGAGAGTATTAGAAGGATAATTAGCTTTACTATTCTGCATCAATCTAACCTGAAACTTTAATCTTCTTGGGTAAAGCTTTAATTGATACTAATTTAATTTTCTTATCTTCCAGGGTTTTAAGCCATTTGTGTAACATCTCAATATTATTATTATCAAATCTTATTACCCCTATAGCTTTGCCATTTTTTTGGGCAGTTTCTTCTAATTCCTGAAATTCTCTAGTGACTTCAGTTACAGGCTGGTTCTTTTCAATAACTATATCACAAGCCTCAACTGCAAACACGCTTTCATTGTCTGATTCAAGAACCGTAGTTTTATTATTTATACCATATAAAAAGAATAAATTAGCTTTATGTAAATGATCTACAATAGTTGAAACCGCATTCACTGAATTTAAAAATTCCTCATTTCCTAAATTATATACGCCCACAGAATGCTCCATTTTATTAAGCATCTTTCCTAGACGATGGTGGATCTCTTCTGTATTAAAAGTCGATATTAAATCATATTCCTTTATCGCTGTATCGCTATTTGGGGTAACAAAAGGTAATTCCATAAAAATATCATTACCATTTTCATTAACGACCTTAACAAGCTCTTTCAAAGCTCCATTATAAGGAGATATACCGATAGTAATTTCTTTAGGCAAAGTTTTAATACCATTGGTAAATTCTGATGTGAATTCAACTTGATCAAGCAATAGAGCTATATTTGAGGTATAAGGAGCTGGTTTATCTTGATTAATGACCTCATTAGTATCTGAATCCTCTTTATCATACTGAGCCTTTGCTCCAGGAATGACTAATACTAATTTCTGATTACTAATAATTTTATTAGTATTCAAGTCTTTTTGCATATTTAACCCAAGGTAAATTAAATACACCCACAATACTGCCAAAGCACAAGATAAAATCCCTAATAAATAAGAATGATCCTTTTTATTCATAATTAATTTTACTATCTTTATAAATATTAACACCTTCAATTAGATCTATCGCTCTTTCTAGCTGATAATCTTCTTCAACTTTTTTAACAATATTCCCTTTATTTTTAAGCTTATCAAGCATTAAATTATTTCTATCTTTTTTTATAGTGCCATTATTGTTAATATGACCAATTAGATTTTCTTCCCGTGCGCTATTATCACCATATTCAGTTTCCTTAATTACCGATTGTTCAACAATTATGTCTGGAATAATCCCTTCAGCCTGAATAGATCTACCATTAGGTGTATAATACAGTGCAGTAGTCAAACCGATAGCTACTCCTCCTTTTAATGGAATAATTTCCTGTACTGAACCTTTACCAAAAGACCTGGCGCCCATTATTATTGCTCTTTTATGGTCTTGCAAAGCGCCTGCTACAATTTCTGAAGCTGAAGCAGATCCTTCATTAATTAATACCACCATTGGTAAAGAAGTATTTTTATAACCATTCTTAGTTACTTCATAATGAACGTCATCATCAGCGTTTCTTCCCTTCGTATAGACAACCTCGCCATCTTTCAGGAAAATATCAGCTACTTCAATACCTGGAAGTAACAAACCTCCTGGATTATTCCTTAAGTCTAATATGATACCTTTTAAATTTTTATGCTGACTAGTAAGTTCTTTCAAATCTTTAATTATATTTTTAGCAACATTAGCTGAAAACGAACTAACCCTAATATAGGCAATATCATTATTGATCACTCGAGCTTTAACTGAAAGAATTTTTATTATAGATCTTTTTACTTCAATCTCTATAGGAGGTGGATTATTATTACGTAATATTGATAACTTAATTAAACTACCTGGTTCGCCCCTAAGTTTTGCTATTTCACTTGCTACATCACTACCATAAATTGATTCTCCATTAATACCTATAATATAATCCCCAGCCTGAATTCCAGCTTGAGCTGCAGGACTGTCATCTAAAGGAGCAACTATCTTGATTAATCCATTATCAGGTACAACCTCAACTCCAATTCCACCAAATTCACCTTTAGAATAAGAGTTAAGCTCACCATACATCTCCTTATTTAAAAAACCAGAATGCGGGTCTAAAGAAGCTAACATACCACTAATTGCTGAATCAACTAAATCAGTATCATCAATAGAAGTCACATAATTATCTTTTATTATCTGATATGCTTCATAAAATTTTTGCACAGGAGGTATGTTACAAGTATCCTGCTTTGACCATGAAGGCCATGCCATAATTATAAAAAAGAGAAAGAATGCTATAAATCTATTATTCATCAAAAATACCTTTGGCTATCTCAGAGATTATAATATATGGATAATATTGGAATATTAAACTTAATTTTCAGTTGAACGCTGCTTTTTAAGATTACTGTCACTTAAATAATTATTTTTTTCCGTTTATGATAGTCATGGTTAGTTTTATACCAATAATAAGGGTTGTTTAATAATTGCCAAACTGCTTTCAGAGCTGCTACGGGGTGTAATAAGTAATAAAATGGATATAAAGCCACTTTCCATCCTAACCTTAACTCATTATTTGTGCATTTTATTATTAAAACAGAAGTATAAGATATCAATAACCATAAGCCAATATTCCAACAAGAAAATAAAATAATTTTATTATGATAATTATTGAAAACACCTGTAAATATATAGGCGTTTCCAGTAATAAAGACTATAAATTGCAACATATAAGACATAATTGGCAAAACCATAAAATAATAAAATCCTAAAACTTTACTTATCCCTATTGTTTGTCTCGCTAATTTAAAATTTCTACTATGGACTAAAACAGTTTGTAAATGACCCTTAATCCACCTAGAGCGCTGGTTGATCCATTCTTTTAAATTTATAGGAGCTTCTTCTAAAGTTAGTGAAGAAATAACTTTTGTTTTATATCCATGTAAAGCTAATCTAAAACCAATATCAGCATCCTCTGTAACATTGTATGGATCCCAGCCCCCGAGCTCCAGTAATTTATTATACTTGAAATGGTTACTACTACCCCCTAAAGGAATTGGTATACCTAGTTTTTCCAAACTCTTAAGAAAAAAATCAAATAGCATAGAATATTCAATCGAAAAAAATAAAGGTAACATTCCTTCTTGCTGATTATAAAAATTTAATCTAGTTTGAACACAAACTAATTTATCATCATGATTTTCAAATGCAGCCAAAACTTCCTGTAATTGATTGGGATCTGGTTTGTCTTCGACATCATATACTGTAACATATTCTCCCTTAGCAAATTGTAATGCATAAGTACATGCTTTGGGTTTAGTTTTGGGTTTGCTAGCAGGTATACAAATTATATGAAAATATTCTTCAAGTTTTAGCTGTGTTACAAATTTAATAGTTTGACGATCAAATTGCTCTATAATTAATTTTACGTCCAACTTATCT
>JAGVLN010000009.1 GCA_020049805.1 Rickettsiales bacterium | reverse complement strand
ATTTGAACTTCAGTTTGCAATACCGCAATACTATGCATTAAAGCCAATCTTTCTAAGGGCAAAGTTACTACATCCTTTACAAATTGAGCACCTGTAGCTACCAATAATTCAGCTATTTCACTTTCTTCCCTTATGGCGTTATTAATTAAAGTATGACGACCAAGGTTACAACTGCCATCAGGATTTGACAAACTTAAAAGATATTCTTTAGATGTTGAGTAGCCTGGATGTTCATCTGCAACTAAAGAACTTTTCATAATATCAGAGGATCATAGGACTGATTAAATTTATAGCGTTCTAAAGAACGTAATTCACGATAAGGTTTTTCTAAACATACCATCAACATGCCTAGAGAGGCTCCTAACGAACCAAAGACAGATAAAATTAATTCACCACCAGTAGCAATAGTTGCAATAGTAGAAAGGCTAATGGTTAAAATCGCAAAAATGGTAATAGCTAACTTCCTAGAAATATGAGTTCTTTTATAAGCATATTTTATTGCTGTAATAGTATCCATTGTCTTTTTTGCATTATGACGCTTTAACAAATTAGCGATATAAGTATGTTGATTATATTCCGCCAAAGCTAGCGCTGTAAAACCTTGTTCATTAACATAGTTAATAACTATACCCGATCTAAGTAATAATTTAACTATCTCTGCTTCCCCATTTTCTATGGCGAAATGTAAGGCAGTATTACCATATCTATCTTGTTTATTAATGTTATTAGTCATTTTAATTAATCGGCTTACAGTCTTTAAATGACCTTTTTTACACGCTAAATGCAAAGGTAATTCATCATATCTATTAGCTATATCCCCATTAGCTTTATATGACTGCAATAATTTTATAACCTCAACATCACTCTTTTCAGCAGCTAAGTGTAATACAGTCAACCCATTACTGTTTTGCTCATTTATATTCGCTCCCATAGCAAGCAGCTTTGTTAGTTTGCGTATATCATTAGAGTACAAGGCTCTATGCAGGGCAAGATGTTTTATCTTCTGTTTCATGTTCTTTAGTTTTTAATAGTTAGTTGTTTTATTCTAAAGAAAAAAGATTAATGAAAAGTTAATTTGATAAACTTTTTTAAAAAAAGATTAAAATACAAATTTACAACCATTCTTCCAATCGTTCTAGATGCTCATACTCATTATAGCTTGGCTTTTGTTCATTATTTGGGCAAATAATATAAGCCGTATTTTCATCTAGATATATTTCGAATAACTTTTTTATACCCTCTTCAGCCGCCTGTAATAATTTTCTAACATCAGCTTTTACTGTTGTTAATTTCCCAAGTTTATTGCCACTAGCAAGTTGAGCATAAATTAATTCTTGGACAATAAGATGGTGGTTGGCATTACCCTGGATAATTTCGATAAAACCCTCTTTTTCCGCAATCAACCCTTCTAAAATTAATTGTGGAGAATGACCAATCAAAATATCGACATTTGTGGGTATGATCCCAGTTTTAAAATCCATAATAGTTACTAAACCATTTTCCGTCTCAATCCTATCAGCTTTAGCCTTAACAGCACAACTGCCATATTTAGTGGTAAAAACAAACTTACCTTTTATTTCACTATATATTTTTTTATTAGGATTATTGCGTCTAATTTTTTCAAACTCTACTAACCATTTCGCAATTTCAGTAAATCTAGGTAACCATATTTGGTGAATAATAGGCCTATTTATAATATGCTTTATTTGTTGTTCAGCAAGGTTAAGTAAAGTAGGCAAATATTGTGTTGGGTTTAATTCAGTAAATTGTTTATTAAAGGCATCAATTACAAAATGAACAAAATTACCAAAATCACGTTGATCAGGTTCTTTATCTATAGGTTCAAGAGGTTTTAATTTCAAAATCTTATCAGCATAAAATCCATAGGGGTCGCGCATTAGTTTTTCTACTTGCGTTACTGATAGTTCTTTTGGCCTAAAATCTACCGGAGGTTTTGGCATTTCCGGCTGATAATTAATAGATTCTGGAGGTAAGAATAGTTTTTCTGCCCAATATTGTAACTTATGCCTATTAGGCTTAACCTGCTCTAATTTGGATATTTTACCTAATAATGCTTCTAACCTAATTAACCATCTGGAAGGAGTAGTAGGAGAGCCACCCACCTTAGTAGATCTGGTAATCAAAACTTCTGGCATATGAGCTAAGCAATAAAAATCATGGGCAGTCAAACCAATTTTATACTCTTCTGGTGTTAATCCTATTTCATAACATGTAGCGCTATTAAACCAAGGATTAATTTCTATATTAGCTGGCCAAACCCCTTCATTAAAACTGGCTAAAATTACTACATCAAAGTATAATAATCGGCTTTCTATTGAACTTAATAGCGTAATTGGAAAATCATTAGTAGTTGATGGATAATATTTCTTGCCTTGAATAAGGTTCAGAAATAACTGCCAATAGTTTTTGGTACCAACATAATCCAAGATTTTTGCATAACTAATAATTTCATTTAATTCCCCTCCTACTATTTCACCAATTTCATTACCCCATAAAACCTGTATACCATCTTGATCCTTACTTGTGGCTAATTTTTCTGCTAAAGAAATATGCAAAGATAGTAAATCGTAAAACTCCCCTTTGGGCTGCTGTAATTTAGTATAAAACTCTTGGGTAATAACAGCAAAATCAGTAAGTAATTTGGCAATTTCAATATCTCCTCGCGCTTTAACTTGCCCAATTAATTCTTGCAAAGAAGTAAAACTACATACCCTTCTAAAGTATTTTAACTCTAATTTACTTATTAGATCTGATAACTCAGACTTAAGATAGTTAAAATAAAAATATTCATGCTTAAACAAAGAAAGTATATTCACAGCTGAAAAGTCATTAATAACATCAATGATTAATTTTAAAAATCCAATTTGGGCAGTATCGGTAATGAGAGCCCCATAAGAGCAATTTAAATTAACATCCCAAATGCACATAATACTACGCAATTTAGTAAGCAAATTATGATCACTACTTACCACTGCTACGGTTTTATTGTTATCCAATAAAACTTCTCGTAATTTCAGAGCAATGACTGTTGCCTCTTCATATTGAGATTGGCATTGAATAATTTCAAAATTCTGTAAATCCACGAACTCTTGAGGGTTTAATTTTTGCCATTTATCAACCATTGTTGCTGGGCGCATTACTTCTTGTAAAAACTTATGACGTACTGTGGGATTCGTCTGATTTCTACTCCAAGGTTTTAAATCTTGATAATTAGCCCCGATATCGCTAATTAATGACTTAAGATAAAATAATGGGTGATAACAATCTATGTTTAACCAATTTTCCTGATCGTCTCCTGGATCAATACCTCGCAATACCACATATCCGTTGCTCATTTTTATTAAGGTTTTGAGAAGTTTTGCTGTTGATTTAATACTTCCATTAGAGCCAGCAGCAATTATTGGATATTCAGGTTCGTTTTTTTGCCAATTTTCAATACGCTTGTTAATTTGTAAGTTACGACGCTCAATAAAATCGAGTTTATTATATAATTTAGTAATTTGAGGCCATTTAACAGCAAGAAGGTGCAAATATTCAATCAATGTAGTTACATGCTGCGGGACATCTCCAAAAGAAATTTTAGATAATATTTTTACTGAAAGCTCATCCCGATGTAATCTTTTAAGGAATTCATTTAAACCGTGAACTATATCAATTGCCTTAATTAAAGGCATATTATTCAATTCATTAGCTAAATGTAATAGTTGTTCAGTAGAAGTAAAGCTTGGAGGTATAGTGAGGTCAAAATCATCGATTAAATCACTAGGAAGAATCTCGCTTTCCTCCATATCCCCTATAGGAATAATTTTAGGTAATAATATTGGACCCTTATTTTGGTTAATAAAAAGATCAGCTAATTGATTACATGACCTTCGTGAAGGAAGAAGTATGGTGAGTTTAGATAACTCGATATTAGGAAACCTCTTTGATATCCCATTTACAAGCTCTAAAAGAAAATTACTCTCAGGAGTGATATAGAATAAATTCATAGACTCTGTAGATAATTTATATGAGATTAATCTAGCTTTTTATTAGAAGCCAAAGCCCGATATTCACTTCCAAAATATATTAGAGGATTTTTGCCCTTTTGTTCAACTAAATTAACCACCTTACAAACAAAAATTGTATGATCTCCTCCTTCATATTTTCTGTAAATTTCACATTCTAAAAAAGCCATGGTATCAGCTATAGCAGGAGAACTAGTAAAAGTGCCTTCAGCAGTTTTAACTTGCTGCCAATTATCATCTACAAGCTTAGTAAATAACTGTGATAAATATTTTTGATCTTCAGCTAGAATATTAATTGTACAATGCTGATTTTGATCAAAGTAAGAATAAAAATGTGAGAACTTATTTAAGCTAAATAAAACTAAAAAAGGATTAAGTGAAACCGAATTAAAAGAGTTAATAGTAACTCCTATTTTCTTATTATTTTCAGCTAAAGTTGTAACAACAGTAATTCCAGTTGCAAATTTGGCCATACAATGCTTAAAATGGCTGATATCAGGCTTCATCTTTTAAATATTTAATTAATAAACCTCAATTTTAGCAATTATTTTGTTAAATTGATAGTACTATATGGAGAATTTAATGATTTTTAGAAATAAAGTAAGTGATTTAAAAGCTATAAGATCATCCTTATTAGCTAATATAACTACTTTAGACCATCGCTATTTTGGCAAGGATTTAAAATTGCATGTAAAAGAAGTAGCTTTATTTGGTGCAAGTAGCCAAGTTGGAATATGCATATTAAGACGCTTAATAAGTTTAGGAATTAAGGTATTGATAGTATATAATAATACTAAATTAGATTTTACTCATCCCAATGTTACAACATGTCATAGTTCAGAATTAAATAATTATAAAGCCCATCTTAAATATATAATTTTTGTTTCACCAATTAATTATATAGTAAATTATAAAAGTCACTTTATACATACCAAGAAACTTATTTGTTTCAGCTCTACTTCAGTTATTGCTAAAGCCAGTAGCAGCAATATTTATGAACAAGCACTCGTACTTTCTTTAAAAAATTCTGAGAAAAATATAAGCGATATTGCTAAGGAATTGAATTTCGATTTAGTCATTCTAAGACCTACCTTAATTTATGGAGTAGGTATGGATAAAAATATTACTGCTATAAAGAAATTCATTGAAAAATTTAAATTCTTTTTGCTTCATCCGCCGGCTAAAGGCAAAAGACAGCCAGTACATGCTGACGACCTGGCAATGGCAGCAATTTGCTGCCTTAACAACTCCAAAATAAAAAATAAAACTTATAACCTGGGCGGAGGCGAGATTCTATCCTATCATCAAATGGTAAAACGTGTATTTGAAATAATGAACAAAAAACCCCTAATTTTTAAAACTAAACTGTTAGGATGGATGATGGATTTATACGGAAAAATAATGAGTAACCCAGGCGTGAATAAAAACATTGCAACTCGTATGAATCAAGATTTAACATTTGATTATAAAGCAGCAACTAAGGATTTTGGATACAAACCTAGAAAGTTTGATAATATTATTCTTAAAAACTAATACTACGTAAAGTTAATATTGTTTGTGGCTCAGTATTGTTAATCAAACAAACTTTATTCCTCTGATTATGGCCTTTTATTATAGTAATTAAAGATTTACCAATTCCTAATTCTCTAGCAAGTAAAGCTATAATAGCATCATTAGCTTTGCCATCTTGCGGCGGATCAGTCACATAAATTTTAAGTTGTGTTATTTCTTCACTAGCTATTACTTTTCCTATTTTATTTTGAGAAGCTTTTGGTGTAACCTTGATATTCAAATAAATACCATCAGAAGTTTGCTTAAAAGGGTATAATTCAGTAAACATATATCAACTATATAAAAAATAAATCATATGCCAAATTACCTATTATTACTAGTATATTTAGCTTTTTGCTTGCCAACCTGGTCAAATGCTGAGCAAAACCTCAATTCTCAAATAGAGACTCTTATTGCTGAACAAGGGGATATAAATGTCGGCATTTTAGTCCAAAATCTTGATAACGGCAAAATTATATATGAACGCCATCCTCATCGTTCATTTATACCAGCAAGTGTAGCTAAATTATATACAACTTATGGTGCTCTTAAATATCTTGGACCTGATTATAAATTTACGACCACCTTATTAGCTGATAATCATGATGTTCAAGATCAAATTTTACATTCAAATTTGTATTTAAAATTTAGTGGTGACCCTTCTTTAACTAAAGAAAATCTTGAAACTATTTTCTCTAGCTTACAGCAATTACAAATCAAACAAATTGTCGGAGATATTATTATCGATAGCAGTTTATTTGACAATCATGATAGTGCTGTTGGCGGCTTTACATGGGATGATCAGCCTTTTTGTTATGCTGCGCCAAAAAGCGCTATTGTAGTGAATAATAATTGTGCTGAAGGCTCAGTCCAACCTTCTCAAATAAATTCTCTGGTTAATATTACCAATAAAGATACTATTGCTCTTACTATAAATAATAATATGAAAACTGCTTCCACTGATTGTAACTGCCCCTTTGAATCTAAATATTTAGGGAATAACCAGTATGAACTTTATGGATGTATGCCCAAAAATTGGGATCCGGTGAAATTAAACTTTGCCTTACCTGATAATCACAAGATGATTGAAGATTATATTAACATTATACTAAAGCAAAAAAATATTATGCTAGAAGGTAAAATCATTCCTGGGGTTACTTCGGGCACAGATATACTCTATACACATCAATCCCCTCCTTTAACAACCTTACTCAAATTAGTCCTAGAGGATTCAAATAATGTAGCTGCAGGTAATATTTTTAGAACTGTTGGAGCAAAATATACTGGTCAAGAAGCTTCTGATAAAAACGGCGTAGCTGCTCTATATAAGGTCCTGGATCAAAACCATGTGAATCGTGAAGAATTAGCTTTATACGATGGCGCAGGTGAATCTAGACATAATTTGGTCTCGCCATTTGATTTAATTTCATTACTAGATCATATTTACCAAAATAAAATATTACACACTCATTTAAAAGAGCTTCTCCCTATCTGCGGTATTGAGGGAACAGTTAAAAATCGTACTTTTAAAAAAATAAAGAGTGAATATATATTTGCTAAAACCGGCAGCCTTACACATGTTTCAGCCCTTGCTGGCTATTATTTGCCTCCTAATAATCCCCAATATGCTTTTGTAATCATGACTAACAACTTTCTCTCTAATCGCGCTAAGATTAAGGACTTAGAAGGTAATTTACTTGATATATTATTAAAATGATAAGAATTTAGTGAGAATTATCACTAAATTCTTATCAGGAAAGCAACTCTTGTTATCTTATAAATTAGTCGAGTAAGGACATATTAGCTGCATAAATTGAATCATTAATCGCCTTACGTGCGCTTGGTGTTGATTCATATTGTATGTTATTATCAGCAACTGTTTTTATTGATTGACTATTATCACCAAAAGCATCTGGATTTACATGCCATTTAGGAGCTTTAGAATCTAATGCTAATCCTTCTACTGGATATCCTTCTTCATCAAATCCTAAAAAGCTTACTCTATATCCACCCTTGCCTTTTTCGAAGAAATAAAGAAATTGATTAATCTTTTTCTCATATTCTTCTTGGGATTTAAATTTAGCCCCCAAAGCTTGTTCAATATTAGCACGACCAAATTGAGATTTCACTCCGGCTTGCGCATCACTATTGAGCTGAGCGAAAGTAAAACTACTGCTCAAAACAAAATCTTCCATCTTGGCATTTATATTTTGTTTTGCTTTATAATCTTGAGTATCTATATCGGCTGCATAAGTAACTGTATTAATAACTATTGCCGAACAAAATAATGTTACAATTTTAAAATAATTTCTCATAGTATCCTCCTATAAGCCAATCTCTACAACCATCTGACTTAATTTAATAGTAACATCAAAATCGTTAAAATGCAATTTAAATAATTAAAAAATTAACTATTTTATAAAATATATTACTTTACAAAATGTCGAAAATATGCTTTATTAGAGTTTAAGCACTACTCACCACACAGCCTAATTTTTAAATATAAAAGATCGAATTACTAAGAATAAAAGAAGCTATTAATAAACATACTTACGCCCACCCCAAAAATTAGTGTCGCAAGCATTCTTTTAAGAAGTTTGTCAGATAATTTATTAGCATATCTAGAAGCAATTATCATACCAACCATGCTACCAATAACAAATGATAAAGCCTTATTCCATTCTGAAGATGAAATTAAGTAAAAATGAATTACAGAACTTATGGTTGAGATTATTGAAATAACTAATATAGATACCGCGCTAGCCTGAAGCATAGTATAAGATAGAAGTAATGTTAAAGTAGGTACAATTATTACCCCACCGCTAATACCAAATAACCCATTTAAAAACCCTGCTACTATCCCTATAGAAGCTAATACAATATAACGCTTCCTTTTGGGTATGGATAAATCCGGCACAGAAATTTTAGAAGAATTAATCCATACTAAAATGCTAATTATCACGAATAATAGCGCTAGTAATATAGTAAGCAATTTTGCGGGCATTGTATATTTAAAGTAAGAACCAAGAGCAGAAGAGAATAATCCAAAAAACGAAATAATCAGACCTGCCTGCCAGTCAATTATTTTGGATCTAAATCTTTGAACTAGACCAGTTATCGCAGTAGTGCTCAAAGTTAATAAAGTTATACCAATAGCATTATGCACGCTCATTCCTAAGCCATACATTAAAAATGGAGTTGCAATAATTCCTCCTCCACTACCAGTAAAGCCAAAAATCATTCCAGAAATCAAACCTAAAATTAACGCACTCATCACTTCTTACTTAACATTTTATAAAAACTTTGCGCATTCTGAATAGCATCATCTTTTATCATTGTATTATCAAAATAAAAATAAGTATCTTTTGCTTGTTGCTTAATCCATTCCTTCCATTCTAATAGAACGGAATCACTATATCTACCCTTATACGCTTCTTCATACCCATGCAATCTTACATAAATAAAATCACCAGTAATAATGCGTGGCGATAATAAACTAGCTATTTCAAAAATGCAAAAACTAATATTGTGAGCATTGAGTAATGAATATACTTCCTCATCCCACCAACTAGGGTGACGAAATTCAAAACAATATTTATGAGATTTGGGTAAAATACCTACAATATCTTTTAGCCTATCAAAATTCTTATGAAAACTATAGGGTAATTGAAATAATATAGGACCACATTTATTTTTCAAACCCTTTATATTAGATAAAAATTGTTTAATATTCTCTTGGCAATCTATCAATCTTCGCCGATGAGTAATTAGACCCCAAGCTTTAACTGCAAATAAAAAATCATCCGGCGTATTATTAGCCCAATTTTCTATATATTTTGGGTTAGGCAATCTATAGAAACTCGAATTAAGCTCAACAGTATTACAATGATCAGCATAATAAGATAACCATTGTGTTGACTTTATTCCTTTTGGATAAAAAATTCCTTGCCAATTTTTATAACTCCATCCAGATGTACCAACCCAAAATTTCATAGTTACCTACTACAATTAAGCTTAAGTTAATTATAATATAATTATGAGCAGATTTGAAATTTATCTTCATAAGATATATATTTGCAAAAACTTCCTTGTTTAGTTAGAGTAACCAAAATTAGGAGAGATGCCAGAGCGGTTGAATGGGGCGGTCTCGAAAACCGTTGTATAGCTTTGCTATACCGAGGGTTCGAATCCCTCTCTCTCCGCCAGAGATATTTTACTTACTTATATTACATAATAGAGAAATAAAAAATAGTTAGACATAAAACATTTACGTTAAATAATTTTTCTAAAGGCTATTAATTTATGACTGAGATCAAACACAAAAAACAAAGCGATGGCAGATTCCCAGTGTATGCACTAACAATAGAAGAACGACGTATACGCGTAGAACAATTAAAAGAAAGCATTGTATTAAAAAGCAATCAAAAACTTAGGGGAGATGAACCAAATGAAGCACGACTCGTGTGTTTGTCCGCTTTGAGTAAATATCTATTATGCTCTAGTACCATACTCAATTGCTTTAACAGATGGTACTATCTAGAATTAAATTACAATTCAGATGAAAATAAAATATATAGCAATATACTACCAAATACTATTGGATCAGAATTTAATAGATCTTCTACTGCTAAATTAATAGAAAATTTTATTATTAATAGCTTAATTCAAAAATCTTACTTTGCAATAGACCACCTATTCAGTAAGTTGTTACCATCAAATGAAAGAACACCTAATGAATTAATAATACCTAAAGCAGAACAGATTTTGGGTGAACTAAAAAAAATTAGTAATAATAATTATGAAGCATTCCAAAGAAAACTATACGAGTTTAAAGACTTACCAGATATCCCCAAAGGCTTTGTTAGCAAAGCAAAGAAGATTTTAAAGTTCTATAGAATTGATAACTCTTCAAAACATATTACAATCTTAAAAAGGTTTACTAATATTAGAAATTCAGCTCATAATAATGGAGTAGATGATAAAGGTAAACTTATAGTGTTTAGTATTAATGATTGCCTAGATATTTTTGATAATATTATTGTCATGTTAAACGAAATTTTACTCAGTCCCATGATAACAGAAATGCCTCTTATTTTAGATGAGGGAGCAAGACAAATAACTGAACTAAATTTATAAATAATCGCTATAAAAAATGAAAATTTTACAATATAATATTAATGTTATTAACGGAGCTCCTTAATGATCAAAATCCGTAAAAGCCAAGACCGAGGAAAAACCCAAACTAACTGGTTAGATAGTAAACATACTTTCAGCTTTGCCCATTATTATGATCCTGAATATACTAACGTCGGGGCGCTCAGAGTTATCAATGAAGATATCGTCAAAGGCGGAACTGGTTTTGATTCGCATCCGCATCGCAATATGGAAATCATAACTTATATTTTAGAAGGATCATTAGAGCATAAAGATTCTTTAGGCACCGGTTCCATTATTAAACCAGGAGAAGTGCAACGTATGTCAGCCGGCACTGGCATTATTCATAGCGAATTTAACCCTCAACCTGATCAGCCCGTCCATTTATTACAAATTTGGATTGTACCAGAAAAAACTGGCCTTCCGCCAAGTTATGAGCAAAAGGATTTTTCCCAAAAACGGCAAGTAAATACCCTAACCCTGCTTGCTTCACATGATGGCCTGGATGATAGTTTAACTATTCACCAAGACGCATCCATGTATGTACTTGATCTCGAACCAGATCATTCTTTTAATTATGAACCAGATCCAGAACGAATAACTTGGCTACAAATAGCTCGTGGCACTATTACCTTAAACGATCAAACACTTAATCAAGGCGATGGCGCTGAAATTTGCCAAGAATCGGCTTTAAAGTTTCAGGCCAAAGAAAAATCAGAAATTATTATCTTTGATTTAGCAGCAAAATTTAATTCTTAAATTTGCCACTTCCAGTAGGAGAACCTAAATTTACCTCCTTCATCCTTTCCATATTAAGCTTTTCTACAAAAGAGGTTGAAAGTTTAGAACTATTTTCTTTTTCCCATTTTCGACGCTTTTTAATAGCATTCAACTTCTTATCCTCTACCTTTTCTTCTGCAACGCGTTTACGTGTATTTGGACTATGCTCTCTTCCAGATTGTTTTTGTGGCTTAGAAATTTCTTCACTATCTTTGTCAATTTTATCTAACCTCCTTAAGAATTCCTCAGCTTTCGCCTTCTTCTCTGTAGATTGATCAATTAAAGCTACAAATTCTAACCATTTATTAGCCTGATTTATACCATGATCAGAAGCAGATTTGCCTGAACCTATTTGTCCTGAAACAACATCTTTACCTCTCATATTACTATGCCCACCAACTTTATCAGGAAAAGATATATTTTGTACAGTTGCCAAATATATAATTACCTTACTTATGCTAGTTTCAAATACCGATCTTGCTTGTTCAAGATTTCTCTCATATCTTGCTATAAGCTCTGGATCTAAACCTGCCTCTTTCATTACCTCAATACGCGTTTTCATACTATTTTCCTATTTAAGCTTCTACTTTTTCTACTGATTTCTTTTCTTGCATCGCCACTTTTTCTCGACAAATATCCTTGGTCAAAGGATCGGTTCTGATAATATCAAATATCTCCTTTGCTACCTCTAATGCACTTTTGTTACCACGAATCAGCGCTTGGTACCTTCCAATAAAACCTTCTGGATCTTCATCAAATTTGATTGGAATCAACTTAATTTGGCGAGCTATAGCATAGCCTATTTCTTGTTGACACCAAATGCTATTTTTAAAACCCTTGGTATGAATAGAAATAAAAAAATCAGTAGTGTTTAAGGCATTTTTAAGCTCGATCAACCACTCTTCAGTTGGCTTAATATCTTCATGCGCAACAAATGCCTCAATATTGTAATTTTTTAAAGCATCACGAAGTTTTTTAGCAATAGTTTTATCTTTCGATGCATGACTAATAAAGGCCTTGATCGAACAAGAATTCTCCCAATTTTTAGGGGGCATCTTAATTACTTTTGGCAAACGAATATCTAGTTCTTCAGCAATTTTTGCTAATTCCTTGATACTACTTTTCCTAAGCCGATCTTTAACATAAACCTTTTTAGAGATTCCTTTCTCAGCTTCACTGACATTAAATTCAGCTAAAAAAACATCAATATCATTAAAGGTAAACTTGTCTCGTAATGTACAAGCTATATCCTCAATCAACTGCATTCTTTCTACAACTTTCATTTTGTTTATAGATAAATTAAATTCATTGATCAAAGCTACGTGCTTTAAAAGAAAATTTCAACTATTAATTGCTTAAATTTCGAACTACTGCGTTAAAAAATTTTACTCTAATCTTCTATCCATGAACACATTAATCCAAACCAGTATTTTGGATTATACACACTATGTTTCACACGTTCATATTCTGGCATTTGTGATGAATGATGTATTTTAATTAGCCAATCATTTTGCACTTTTTCATAAACATATGTATAACGGGCCATAACCTCTTGTGGCTGGCCATCTACAGTTAACGAAAACTCATATATACCATTATCTGCAACAGTATTATCATCTAAAATTTCTATATATCTTTGAACGATTTTGCCCTTTGGCTTATATTTTAAAAATGACACAAAATAATCTTGAATAGCGTTATGCCCTATTCTCATTGTATTAGAAACAGTTGGTAATAATACTCCATCATTGGCATATAGAGCCGCAACTTTAGCTGGATCTTCAGTCTGTAAAGTATTATTCCAACGGTCAAAAAGCGCTACCACCTCGCTTTCGCTAGGAGCTGCCCATGCATAATTAACTGAAATTGATACTACAGCTAAACTTAAATAAATTTTTTTCATTTTTCCTCTATTTATTCAATTTTTGAATATAACCAAATAATCCAACTTTTTGGGTTGAATATGCTATAATGCTTTTTCAAAGGAATAGGCATTCTTGAGGAATGATGCACCTTAATTAGCCACTTACCCTTAGTTTTTTCATAAATAAAAGAGTAACGAGCCTTAATAGTTTCATGCTTTCCATTTTTGATTACTGCAAAAGCATATACACCATCATCTGCTACATTATTTTTATCTAAAATAGTTATATATCTTTCTAATATTTTACCTTTAGGCTTAAGCTTGATAAACTCGCGAAAATAGCCTTTTATAGGTTCTGGGCCAACCCTTACAGCATTATCCACTGTTGGAAGTAACACCGCATCCTTAGCATATAACTTTACCACCTCTTCTGCTTTGCCAGTTTGCAAAGCTGCATTCCACATATCAAAAAGGGCTATTATTTCTTTTTCGATCTTATCCAATGTTAGTACCTAATTTTAAAAACACACTTAATGGAAGCATATGTCAGATTAGAGGTCAATTACCTTCTAAAAAATCTATAAAAATCAAATATCTTAGATACAATTTTACAATATCCCATTAACTCAAGTTAAGTTATGAATATGGCTAGCATTCAAAAAAGCAATACCGAAATCTTTAGCTGCTGCTTCATCATGCCAAGTATCACCAATCATAATTGATTCAATAGCACTAAGATCAATGCCAAAATCTTCCTTTAATATATCTTTAATGACAACTAACATTCCAATTCCAGGTTTCTTAAATTGACCTATGAATTTGCTATAACGTTTTTGTTCATGGGCCACTCTAATCTCAAAATCTTTTGTTTCACGCTCTCTTATAATAGCATAACAATGAATCCCGCCAATAGTAGGAGAAAAAGTTACTAGTTGAATTGGTAATTCACCCATTAATCTTTTAAATTTCTCTATAACCTTACTTGGATCAAAATTTTGCTTCTCGCTCTCATCAGTACGGCACCCTGAACAAATAGCATTAAATTTTGCTTCATTCATAGTCTTTTTGACATTAGGCAAGATTACTTTAGAACTACTACCAGTATCATTTGGATCTTTGGAACCCATAATAGTGCCATCATTATCCCAAATGATTATTTTTTGTTGCATTTATAGCTCCTTTTTAAAGAAATAATTATGCAAATAAAAATCATAAAAGACAACTATAACAATATGTTTGACTTAATATTTCATACTATCCTACAATCAATTAATGAAAGCCTTATTGGATGAAAAAATGAGTTCTGGGATCCCTCACGTACCTTTTTACTTTATCCGTCACGGCGAGACGGATTGGAATAAAGAACATCGGGCTATGGGACAAAAAGACATCCCTTTAAATCAAACCGGTATTGCTCAAGCTAAAAAAGCTGCTGACATCCTTAAAAACACTAATTTTAAAACTATTATATCAAGCCCTCTCAGTCGCGCTTTAATGACCGCGAAGACTATTGCCGAAAAAAATCCTCAACCTATTGAAATCATCCCTGAACTTCAAGAATGCAACTGGGGCAGTATGGAGGGGCAGCATAAAAAACATGGTTACATAGATAATTGGCGCAAAGGCACTCTTATTGATGGCGCTGAAGAATATCATAAATTTAGCCAACGTGTGTTAGATGGATTACTTAAAGCTTTAACCTATCAAGCGCCTGTTTTAATTGTTTCGCATGGAGGAATATATTGGATCATTCAAGAACAGTTAAAGCTTGCAAGTACCAAACTCGATAATTGTAATATTATTTTTCATAATCCTCCTACACTTGCAAATGAATCCTGGATTACGTATAATCTAGTATAATTAATAATAGCCATATTCTTTATTTCGGTATTAATTCATACTAAAGTATTATTGCTTTCTAAGTCAGTTTTTCATTTTACTTCTTTATATCATTCACGTGAAAAACAATTAAAAAACCCTGTAATTATTTCATAACATTGTATAACATAGAGCCTAGTAATACAAACATGGCTGAAATGAATCAAAATCTAGCTAATTGGCAAAAAGAATACTGTAAAGGCGGCATACCATCCTCAGTAAGGAACGAACCTTCAAAATCCTTATTAGATTTCTTTGAATTTTTAACCCATAAAAATCAAAATATAACTAACTCTAATATTATCGATATAGGTTGCGGCAAAGGGCGAAATAGCATTTATGCAGCAAGCCAAAACTTAAATGTTACTTCAATAGATTTGGTAAATGATAACATTGAATATTTAAAGAAATATTGCACAGAAAACTATATTAATAATATTCAAGCTTATACTATGGATGTCACGCATAACTGGCCATTTCCTGATAATAATTTTGATTATGCTTATGATGCTTTCTGCTTCAAACATATAATTGAATCCTCTGATCGCAATAGCTATAAAAAAGAGTTAGCCCGTACCCTTGAAGTGGGAGGTTATTTAGCAATTAGTCTAGCAGATATTGAGGATGGTTATTATAGTCAATATTTTGTAGCAAATAATAACTTGAAAAATCTTATAATTGACCCGGGTAATAATATAGCCTCAATACTATATTCTTATGATGATTTAGTTGAAGAATTTTCACCGATTTTTACATTAGAAAGTCATAAATTAAAAACATCAACTTCTGAAATGCACGGAAAAATTTATAACAGAAAGATTCATCAGTTTATCTTCAAAAACACTAAAGCTGTTTAAAGTCATTCGGATAAAGCCGAACCTTTTGCCCTTTTTACTGTCTGTTGCTGCCTTTTTCCTTGTGCAGGATTAACTTTTTTAGAAGCAGCTACTAACGCCGCTCTTCTTGCATCAGTTGACCTTTTTGCTTCCAAACTCAAGGCCTCCGCTAGTTCTTGGCTTAACGGCAGAGATAAGACTGAAGTTGCTATAGGCTTACCCTTAGTAGTTATAACCTGCCGTTGTGTCGGCTTAATTGAGGTAGGAGTACGTTTTTTAATTCCCATCCAAACTAATATTTTACTCAAAAAGGTTGGTTTTTTAGGTAGAGCAAAAGTTACATTAATAAGCGCTTTTCTGGATTTTGTACCCATTCCTAAAATCTTACTTCGATAAAGAATATAGTCGGTTAAATCACCTTTAAATGCTGGTTTATCCCTATAAAGCTTAACCCATCTTATACCTCGATTTTTTTTCAAGCCAATACCTTCTGCTTGAAGTAATAAATCATATTGAGTTTTTATTTTATTAATCAATGCGGGTTCAATATCCTGACCATTTCTTTTATCTTTTATTACTTTATCTATATCCATTTGAAGTTGCATTAGATCAGCAACTTCCCGCATTTGTCTTTGTCCTTTACTACAAAAATCACTAATATTTTTAAAAGTTTGGCTCAATACTTCTTGAATAGATAAATTAGGATCAATTTTGTGCTTACTAATACTATCACTTATAGTTATTAGTGACTTTTTTATATGATTAAGTACTGCTTTATTTCCTTCAGGATCTCTTAACAGATCGCTTACCAAAGACTCGAAAGACTGTTTAGCATTGTCTAATCCTGCTTTTAGGCCTGGAGAATCAGCAATTTCTCTAAAAGCATTTATCATCTCTATCGATGGAATGATACCTTCATAATGCCTCCATAACTTAGCTGTTCTTCTCCAAGCAAGCGCATGACTAACGGTTTGACGGTTAACATAATCTAAAATATTATTTTCCTTATTACGAACCTGGCCACCAAATAGAATTGATGCACCCAACAAATCATTAAAAGCATGGCCAAAATCAATACGTGCTACCCTTACTGCACCACTATCATCTTTAATCATCATCATATTGCCAGGATTAACATCATGATCACCTACAAGCGCTGAAACTGCCATAGCCCTTGCTAAATCTGCACGTAATAATCTATCTTGATCTCCACCGATGTAACAATATCCATTTTTTTGTCGCCTAGTGCTAACAAATACCTGGTTATCATGAATTTCAGCCCCTTTAACCTTATGGGCATAATCGTTCAAATTTCCAACTTCAACATCAGGAAGATAACGTGAAGCAACTAAACACCTATGTCTTTCTTTATCATAAACTAGAGATACCCTAGGAACAAATTCTGTTCCTCTATCAGAATCAGTAACTGCTCTACCAATACAAGAAGCTATAAATTCACCAAAATTTTCGCGATCCAATGAACCAGCTTTAATTTGTCTTACTGGTGCTGCATCAAGAATTGATAATTTAACTTGATAGTTAGCACCATCAACTTTATCTTTTACTCTCTTACTTCCTGTTTTGCCACCTGCTTCATTAGCCTGGCTACCAGCAAAATGCTCTGCATAGTCTAAATATCCGTTAGGCATAATTCTCCTCTTACCTTCTTTATATTAATGATAAGAATTATATTATTCATATGCAATTTTTAGTTTGAAAATTAAATAAAAATGATAGCATTAAATTAAGTTAACTAATTAAATGAGACAACAAAATGACAAATTTTAATGGCTTGAGTTCTGAAACTATTACCACTTCCACTAAATTGCTTGCAAAACTTTTAGCAGATACCTATTTAACCTATCTTCAAACTCAGAATTACCACTGGAATGTTATAGATGACAAATTTCACATGTTTCATGCTTTCTTTGAAAAGCAGTATGAAGAATTAGCGGAAGCAGTCGATGCAGTTGCTGAAAGGATAAGAATGATAGGCCAACCTACACCAGCTAAATTTTCTGAACTTATAAAACTAACCTCTCTTTCTGAAGAAGGAACACCTCGAACCGGTGTTGAAATGGTTAAAAACCTTTTGAAACACCACGAGCAAATTATTACTGAAATAAGATCAGGAATTAAAGCGCTAGAAAATACTGAAGATCAAGGCAATTTAGACTTTTTTATAGAGCGCTTAAGAGCCCATGAAAAAATGGCTTGGATGTTAAGAAGTCACGTTAAATAATATTATTTAAGTCCTAAATAAATATCCACAACAGCAGCATTTGGATCTTGTGCTCTATGATCATAAACCTCAAAATCTGTTAAGTAGGCACGTTCACCATCAGGTTGCGATTTGCCCATTTTCCAAATTTCTTGCCAAGCATTAATTACAACTGAAGGCATTGTTTCAACTTCAGTAGTAAATTTTTGATATTTACCCGCTGGCACTGTAATTTGTACTAAATTATTGGGTAAAGTATCTGTATTTTTTACTTCCTCACCAATAAAATAGGTGTAATCTCCATGCTCATCTGATTCATAATCAGTATAAGCTGCTATAGTCACACCTGGGTTTTTACGATTTGGGATTTGTGCGGCAATATTACTTTGAAAATATTGCGCTACTAAATTACCAATTTTCCTTACTTCTGGATTGAACTCATCCTTATTATTGGTCCTGATAACTAACCCCACTAAAACCATACTTGGATGTTGTACTAAATCTTTTTTCATGCCGTTCTCCTAACAGTTAATTACAGTCACCTTAATATAATACCTAGCAAAACACAATAACGGCAATCAATTTAGTTTAGATAAATAGGTTAACTTTTTATTAATATCTTATATTGATCCCGAGTTTTTTATTTGTTATTATTAAAATGTAACTGCGGAGTGAAAATTATGGAAAATATTCATTTTAAACTCGCTTTAACTAATCATCAAAGTTTGATCCATAACTGGCTCAATAACTGCTATGGTAAGGATACATCCCACCTCGACTACCTTCAAAAGAATTTTAAAAACTATTTGATAGGTAAAAAAGAATTGCTCGATTATTGGGTTGGTTATATTGATAACACGCCCTTTTGTTTGATTATTACGTCTGATGCAGATGAAGGGCCTGCTACTCTCTATCAATCATATCTTTCTCCCCATGGTAAATCTTGGATAGTGGATTTTTTTATTTGCGATCCGAATTATATTGGTAAAGGACTTGGCGCCGAAATTCTTAAGGCATTTTCTAAATTTGCTAAGAGCTGTGAACCTAAACTTTGCCAGCTTTTCATTGATCCGGGCGCAAACAACTCAAAAACTATTTATGTTTGCGAAATGGCTGGATTTCATAAATTAAGCGAATTTTCTATGGAGGAAGATTATTTTATTAGTAATAAGAGCTATTTGATGCTAAAAGAATTAGCATAAGCCTTAATTTAAACTAAATATATGATTATACGTCCTGCTACTGCAAAAGACCTAGCAGCAATAGTTAAATTGCTTGTTGATGATGAATTGGGATCTACTAGAGAAGTCGTACTTACATCTCTAAACTCTAATTATGAAATTGCTTTAGATAAAATACTAAACAATCCGAACCAGATCATACTAGTAGCAGAAATGGACAATAAAATTATAGCTACATGTGAACTTTCTTTTATGTTTTCTCTGACACATCAAGGTTCTACACGTATGAATATAGAAGGCGTTAGAGTTGATAAATCGTTTAGAAACAGAGGGATTGGCCGCTCATTAATTACTCGTGCTTTAGAAATAGCTAAAACACGAGAATGTAAAATTGCACAACTTACTACTAATAAATCGAGATTGCATGCTCAAGAATTTTATCAATCTTTAGGTTTCAAAGCGACACATGAAGGAATGAAATTAGAATTAGAGGAGAAAAATCATGGTTGGTAAAATTGAAGTAGTGCCTTATAATTCTGCTTGGAGCGAATCGTTCAAGAAAGAAGCACCAAATGTAAAAAGAGTACTTGGTGATAATTGTTTATATATATTGCATATTGGCTCAACTTCAATCCCAGGACTTGCAGCTAAACCTATCATTGATATGCTAGCCATCGTTAAAGATATTACCAAAGTTGATGACTGCAATCAACAAATGGAACAACTTGACTATAAGCCCCATGGTGAGGATGGCATGATGTTTCGCAGATTCTTTATAAAAGGAAGTTCCAAACGCACTCATCATTTACATGTTTGGGAAGAAAATAGTGGTGAGATATCTAAGCATTTATTATTTAAAGAATATATAGTTAATCATCCTGATGATTATAAACGTTACGAAGAACTTAAATTAAAGTTAGCTAAACTCTACCCTGAAGATAGCAGAGCTTATTGTTTAGCAAAAGATGACCTAGTAAAAGAAATTTTAAGAAAAGCTGGTTATAAAGGTATTGTAATTGTTGAACCTATTACCGCGTATGAAATAAGCTCTTACAAAAAACTCACCAATGCAGAGATTGACCTAAATCCAACTTTACGCCATTTTGTTATGTATATTGGGCCCGAGATTGTTGCTGCTGCTTGCATTAAAGATCAAAAAACTATAAACTTCATTAAATCTATCGATGAATCAACTAAACAAAAGTTTTTAGAAATGATTACCAGATGGATCGAACAACAAAAATCCTAGGTATTAAATTGCAAATATTGCTAAATTCAATTATAAATATCATTCTTTTTATATGTTTTCTTAATTTGAATATGCAATCTAGCTTAACTAATACCTCGTTTGCCGATATCGCAGCTACAGGAGAATTATTGCCTTCTTCTAGTCAAAGATGTTATACTAACCTAAGTGAAGCTCTAGGATGCTACATTAGCATTGATGATGGTGTATATAAATATCAATTAGCGCAAGAAGATGTTTCAACCCCTGGCCTTACTATCAGAACTTATATATTAAATTCCCAAAATTGGCCGCCTTTTCATGATCAGGATATTGCTACAACTACTTGGCAACATAGATTGGTTCTATATGTGCCAACTACTGTAAGCCATAATCAAGCATTGCTTTATGTAACTGGAGGTTATAATAATGATCAAGAAGGAAAGGAACATTTTACTTCGCCTAAAGAAGTACTTAATTATGCACAAATTGCCTCAAATAATCACGCTCCAGTCGTAGTATTAGAAGATGTTCCAAATCAATATTTATTAATTGACGGCAAACCTAAAAAAGAAGATCAAATCTTAGCTTTTACTTATAAAAAAGTTATGCAAGATCCTTATAGAAATGCTTATTTAGCTGGCCATTTACCTATGGCTAAAGCTATTATTAAAGCTATGGATGCGGCTCAGGACATAATGCAAACTGAGCATAATTTATCAACTGAAAGCTTTATAGTTGCCGGCGCATCAAAACGTGGCTGGGCATTATGGTTAGCCGCTTTATCAGATGAAAGGATATCTGCAATTATCCCTATGGTTGTTGATATATTAAATGTCCAAGCCAATATTAATCATATCTGTGGTTCATATAAAAATGTTTGTCCTCCCGCCTTAAGAGACTATCACGCAGAAGGGCTTGATGAGCGATTTAATTCCACAGAATTTGCAGATTTAATGCAAATTGAAGATCCATTTGCTTATCTTCCTTACCCTCAATACGCTGCAAGATTTAGCATACCAAAATACATAATTAACGCTAGTGGAGATGATTTTTATGTACCAGATTCTGCAAAATTTTATTACCACCAATTGCCCGGTAATAATTATGTAAGGTATTTACCAGCAGCAATGCATTATTTTGCAGGTAATCCTATAAGTGATGCGATTGGCAATAACGTTACTATTAACAATGCTATAAACTCCTATTTTTACTTTATCTTACATAATACAGATCTCCCTAAAGTTACATGGAATTTTTCACCATCTTCTATTCACATTACTAGCTCAGTAGTACCTAGTGCTATAAAATTATGGGTTGCCCATAATGAAAACGAACGAGATTTTAGATATTTAACTTCATATACTAAATGGCATTTAGGATTAAAAACAGCTTGGTTATGGTTAACACAAAAATTAGGAATTAAAGCTTCAGTTTGCGACACTTGTTATGAAGAAAGGCTTGTAACTTTTAACTGTGAAAGTGATAAACCATGCAACATAGATGTACCCTTAAATCAATTTGATAAAGGTTGGCAAGCTTCTTTTGCAGAATTACATTATAATATAGATGGTCAGGAATTTGTAATTACTACTACTATAGGCATAACTCCTGATACTTACCCGGTAGCTTAATTATAGTTGATCAACAATTAACTTTACATTATAAAAATCTACTAATAACTTAATATTTATATAGTAATCAATCTTTAGGGTGAACATGGCAATAAAAAACATTGTTTTTGATATCGGTAATGTGTTATTAAAATGGGCGCCTTTAGAGATCGTTACCAAAACCTTTCCTGATTATCCTGACCATCAGCAACTTACTTTAGACCTTGTTAAATCACAAATTTGGTTCGACTTAAATTTAGGTAAAATTAATGAAAACCAGGCCATTGCTCTTTACCACAAAGAATTAGAAATAAGCATTTCTAAACTTGAAGAGTTTATAACTAATGTAAAAAAGTCTCTTGTGCCTCTTCCTGGCAGTATAGAATTATTAGATAAACTATATATCCAGAATATCCCCTTATATACAATTACTGATAACATAAAAGAATTGGTAAGTTATACTAAACAAAAGTATAATTTTTGGGAAAAGTTTAAAGGAGCAGTAGTATCAGCTGATATAGGTTTTTTAAAACCATCGCCTGAAATTTATCTTCATTTATTGAATACCTATAAGCTAATACCAGAGGAAACTTTATTTTTTGATGATATAGAACGCAATGTAGAAGGCGCTAAAAAGGTTGGAATCCACGCTTCCATTTTTACTACAGCTGATGAATGTAAAGAGATTTTAAAAACTTATAATATTAATGTGTAATTACTTATGCAAGTTATAACCTTAATTACTATTTTTATTATTCAAATTTTGGCTGGTGCCGAGATTGATATATTTGTGCCTAGCTTCCCCGAACTACGGCAAGTATTTAATCTTACTCCCTTTATGGTAGAATTAACTTTAGGTGTAAATCTATCTGCTCATTGCATTAGTTGTTTGGTAGTAGGGAATTTAGGTGATCGTTACGGACGTAAGCCTATTATTACTCTAGGGCTGATAATTTTTGTAATAGGTAGTTTATGCTGCGCATTTGCTAATAATTTTTGGATCTTACTTTTCGGCAGATTCTTCCAAGGGATAGGCATAGCATCTCCCATGGTCTTAGCTTATTTGGTTATTGCTGATATGTATACTACTGATAAACAACAACGGATTATGGGTTTATTTAATGGCGTAGTAACAATTGCCATGGCAAGCGCCCCGGTTATTGGTAGTTATGTAACTTTATATTATGGTTGGCGTGGTAATTTTATGATTCTGTTAGGATTAGGAATTTTAAGCTTAGTATTATGTATATTTTTCATACCAAAAGGTAAAGTTAACCATGGAGTTACATTATCTCTAAGAGCATATTTACATATATTTAAATCTAAAAGAGCAATCTACTACATGATATTAATGAATTTCTTTACCCAGGCTTATTGGATTTTCATTGCTATAGCTCCGATTTTATACATGGAAGGATTTGCTGTATCCCTTGAACATTTTGGTTTTTATCAAGGTGCAATGGCTGCTTTTTTTGCAGTATTAAGCTTCTTATCTGGGTATGCTATGAATGAATTTGGTAAAAAAAGATGCTTTGCTTTCAGTATCTACTCACTGATTTGTTTTGTTATTGGTTGCATGATTTTAATACTTTTCAACGTACATAATCCTTTAATTATAACTTTAGTTTGCCTATTATTATCCCTAGGTAATATATTCCCTATTAATATTCTATGGCCTTTAGCATTAGAAGCTGTTCCTGACTCTAAAGGGCGTATGGCAGCCATTATGATTTCATCGCGATTAATCGTCACTGCTATACTCATCCAAATTGTAAGCTATTTTTATAATGGTTCATTCTCTCATTTAGGAGCTGCTATGTCATTATCAATAATGATTGGGATGTGGGCATGTTACAAACTGTTCCATGATGAAAAGATTTCAATATAAATTATTGATTAATAAAGAAATTTTTTCTATAAAGCACATGCTTACTTAAAGGATGGTCATATGGAATTTTAGGATGATAAAAATTATCTTTGGGATTATAACTCATTCCTAATTTTTCCATCACATGTCGTGAACGTAAGTTTTTTTCAGTAGTAAAAGAAACTATTTCAGTCAGTCCATAATGCTCAAACCCCGCTTTCATCACCTCTTTAGCTGCTTCAGTAGCATAACCTTTTCCCCAAGCTTCAAATGCCAGTCGCCAACCAATTTCTACACAAGGAGTAAAATGTGATTCAAAAGTAGGTATATTCAATCCTACAAAACCAATCAACTTTTGATTATCTTTTTTAATACAAGCTAATAAACCAAAGCCATGTTGCTCAATATGATTATTAGCTTTAAGAATAAGATTCTTAGATTCCTCTTCTGTTAAACAAGAAGGCATAAATTCCATAACTCTAGGGTCTTGATTAAGCCCAACAAAATCTACTAGATCTTTATCCAAATCCCATTTTCTTAGAATCAACCGCTCAGTTTCTAACATGAGATTATTTACTGCACTGGAATAACTAAAGAAACACCTTCAGTCAAAATAGTAGTTTTATGACCTTTACCTGTTGTATCTGTTACTAACAAAATGTCACCTGGACCAAAAATTCTTTTTTCACCACTGGTCACTTCAATTTCTGCCGTACCTTTTAAGTATATTATATATTGTTCTTTAGGTGCAGTATGTAAATAATAAGTACTTGGAATCATTTTACGAAATATTAATCCTTTAACAGCATAAGGATCAGAATAAAAACCTAATTGATGTTTATGATCAACATTAATTATTAACTCTTCAAACTTAGAGTCTCCGTTAGCAGCAGCGTATAATTTAGTGATTTTAAGTTCTTATTTGGTATCCATCATTGCTAAAGCCTTATTACAAAATAAAATAACTACAAATATTCCAAATATATTTTTAAACCTGTTAATCATAAACCTCCATTTTAAATTAATAGTTTTACTCTTTTAACAACATTCCAATTAACCTTACCGGCGCTTCACTTCCTTCTTCAATTTTAATTGGCAAAGCAAAAGAGTAGGCTCCTGTAGGTGGCATCTTACTAGCATTGGCAACGTTTTCAACAATATATTTGCCTGCAGCTAAAATTAACTGATGCACGGGATAATCATCTTCTGGCAAATCAGGAGAAAGGGTGTCAATACCAATACCACCGATATCTCTTTCAAGTAATAAGCTTGCTGCTTCCTTTGTTATACTCGGAAATACATAATTATTTCTATATTTTTCTGGATCAAACCAAAAACGTTCCCACCCAGTATAAATTATCGCAAAACTACCCGGTTGTATTTTACCGTGATTCTCTTCAAAATCTAATATATCTTTCGGGCTAAATTTATAGCTTTCTGTAACTTTTTCAGAGACATCAATCACTACACATGGGCAAATTAATTCTTCAAGAGAAAGCTCTGCAATTGATTTACCGCCCGCAATACAATGCACTGGAGCATCCATATGCGTACCAATTCCAGCTTCCATTTGGATAAAATGATTTCTAAATTTAGTTTTAGTAGAGCAATCTTTATGATCTCTGACCATTTTATGCTCAAATCCACAATTACCTTTCCAAGTAGGGGTGTAAGAAGAAATAGTATGCGTAAGATCAATAATGGTAAAGTTTTTTCCAATCATACTTTCCCTTTTAACACAATGTCACCTTAGCAGCCTTTTTTTCAAAAACAAACAGCTACTACCATTAGCGTAACCTTTACGCTCGAAATCGCACTCATAACCAAGTTTTTCATAAAACTCTTGAGCTTGAAAACTCATAGTGCACGCGGTAGCCATTTTACATCCTTTCTTGCTTCCTAGTTCATGTACTTTTTCCATAAGCATGCGCCCTATACCTTGATGTCTCAGGCTAGTATCAACCCACAACTGATCAGTATATATAGATCCATAAATAATTGATCCATTAACTCCAGCTATCAACTTACTATCATTATTACGAATAAAGAATCCAAAAGCTGAAGCTTCTTGTTCTATTCCTTGGTCTTTAGATTCTTGATTAATATTATCAGTGAGAACAGTAATATCTTCAATAGCAGGTGAATTAGTGGATTCAATTTTCATATTTAAACTTTCTGCCATTTATCATTAATTAAACTTGCTAAGATATGATTCTCCCATTTGCCATTTATATAAAGGTATTTTTCAGCAAGCCCTTCTTCCTTAAATCTACATTTAGCAAGTACCTTAGCGCTTGCAATATTATGCGGCATATAATTAGCCGAAATTCTGTGCAAATTTAAAGTCTCAAAAACATAAGTAAAGCTGGCTTTTAACGCTTCGGTCATTAGCCCTTTCCTTTGCATAGAATAAGCTAACTTAAAACCAAGAAAACAAGAATGGAACGCACCTCGTACAAAATGATTATAATTTATCATGCCAATCAATTCATTGGTACCTTTAAAATAAAGATTCAAACAACAGGATTTATCATTGATAAAATCATCATTTATCTTAGCTATAGCTGTTTGCCAATATTCCTCGGTAAAGTAATCATCGTCTTTTAAAGGCTCAAAGGGCGCAAGATATTCTTTATTTTTAATAACAAAATCTCTCATTACTACAGCATCATTTTTTATAGGTAAACGCAATACACAACGCTCCGTAAAAATTTCAACTAATGTATCCACAATTAAAACTCTTTAAAATAAAATTTAGTGTCAACTTCCATTCTAGGAAAATCTTTAGGTAATTGATCTGCTTTAATTTCAATGTAATCATTCTTTTCATAAAATCGATGAGCAGCTTTTAGTGTATCTACTGTACCAAGATAAATATGACTCATATTTTTCAAACGGCACCATTGCTCTAACTTCATAAGCATAGATTTAGCAATGCCAAATTCTTGACCTCGATAATCTTTATGTACAAATACTTTCCTCATCACTCCATAACTTCCAAGACCAATAAGTGCCATTGAACCGACCACTTTTTCTCCATCTAATGCTATCCAAAAATTGCCATTATTCTTTTGAAAGAAACCTGAAATATCCATTAAATCTGGCTGATCTTCATAAGTAATTGGCACCCCGAATTCTTTTTGCTGAATTGAAGTAACTAAATCTACTACAGCCAAATGAAATTCCGGTGAATATTCTTGAATTTTAATCATATGCTAAACCTTACTCAAATCATGAAAGACGGCTTCAATCCGCCAACCATTAGTATCAATAATAAAGGCCCCATAGTAACCTGGATAATATTCTAGCCTATAACCTGGAGCTCCATTATCTTTACCACCTAATTCTAAGCATTTTTTATACCAAGCCTGCACTTCTTCAGTATTTTTTGCTTTAAAAGCTATATGAAATCCTCGAGCTCTTCCTACTTCTTCATCTTTCCTACCATCTGGCACTATCCAGAAACTTGGCTTACCATCACAACCATAACCTACCGCTTGATTTTCAGCAGAATCAAAAGTCATGATCCTTTCATAACCAAGTAGTTTTAAACTCTCATCATAAAATTTTAAACTATTAGGGTAATCATTCACTGCTAATGATACATGATCAAACATATCTTTCTCCTAATTTTACGGACATATCAAATTTACCACTAATTTCACCATTAGTTCTTTTTGTTTAGGATCACTTTCGGCTATCATTAATGCAATTGCGATTAATGTATTTTCGTTAATTTCAGTATTTAATTTATAAAAATTTAAATAATAGATAAATAAAAAAGTTCCTATCCTTTTATTGCCATCAATAAATGGATGATCCTTAATTATAAAATATAATAAATGAGCTGCCTTTTCCTCAATTGTTTTATATAAAGGTTTTCCATCAAAAGTTTGTTCTATTCCTGCAATTATTCTACTCAAACTATTACTGGTATCTATACCAAATAACTTAGATGCTTCTCCTTTACCTATTAATTCATTTTTAAAATTATTTATTAAACTAATTATTTGTTCATTTTCTAATATGACATCATTTGTTGTTCTTAATTTTTTAGGAAATTGTAAATTTGAATTATCATAATCCAGTAGTGTTCTCCAAGTTTTATTATATTTATTAATAATGTCTATAACGGTTCCAAATTTCACATTAATAAGAAACTTATCATTATTGGATAATTTTTCTAACAAACCTATTATTTCTTCAGATTCTTTTATATTTCTCTCTAATAACCTTGTCTTATTTATTGTATAACCACTTAATAAATAATTTTTAAGAATATTTGTGGCCCAAATTCTGAATTTGGTACCTTGTTTAGAATTTACCCTATATCCTACTGAAATGATTACATCCAGATTAAAATGCTCTACAAATCTTTCTACTTCCCTTGTACCCTCATTTTGAACTATTGCAAAATTTGCAATAGTTGACTCTTTTATCAACTCTCCTTCATCAAAAATATTTTTAATATGCTTAAAAATAACTGATTTATCACGTCCAAAAAGTTCAGCAATTTGGCTCATGCTGAGCCATAAAGTTTCATCAGCAAGGGTAATTCGCAAATTTATCTGCTGTTCTTTATCAGAATAAATTGTTATATTATCAGTGTAACCTATTATTTCTGTCATATATTAACCTATGTTTTATTTATAAATATCATTTACCCTCTCTCTTATAAGGTAAAAATCCTCCGACTTGTGCATCCCACAGGGTCTTATACATTCCTCCAGCTTTAAGAAGCTCTTTATGAGTTCCATCTTCAACAATTTTGCCTTGCTCAAAAACTAAAATCCTATCCATATTCAATAATGTAGAGAGACGATGTGCAACAATGAGAGTAGTTTTGTTTTGCATTAATTTCCATAAACTATCCTGAATATATTCCTCAGTAACAGAATCTAATTGACTGGTTGCTTCATCAAGCATCAAAATCGGTGCATTCTTTAAAATCGCGCGAGCAATAGCTATTCTCTGCCTTTGGCCACCCGAAAGTTTAACTCCCCTCTCCCCAACTAATGACTGATACTCATGCGGTAATCTTTCAATAAATTCATGCGCATGGGCTCGTTTTGCTGCAGCAATCACTTCTTTATCACTAGCTTCTATATTCCCATAACGAATATTTTCCATAATAGTTCGATGAAATAATGAAGGATCTTGTGGAATCATCCCAATAGCCTGCCTTAAGGAATCTTGAGTTACATCATTTATATTTTGACCATCAATCCTAATTTGCCCATCATTGATATCGAATAATCTCAAAATTAAATTCACAAAAGTTGATTTACCACTACCAGAATACCCCACCAAACCTACTTTTTGACCTGCTTTAATTGTAACTGACTTATTTTCAAATAAAGGCTCTGTACCTGAATAATGAAATTTTACCTTATCAAAAACAATTTCTCCTTTTTTAATAACTAATGGTTTAGCAGCTGGTTTATCTAAAATTTTAATAGGCTTATTAAATGTTTCTAGTGCTTGGTCCGCTTTACCCCAACCATCGCTAAACATTCGCATTTGATCTGACATTTGCCACAGACCATCCATAATCCAAAAGTTAATGGTTAAAATTAAGGCAAAATCACCCGCTGTAACTTGATTTTGCCCATATAAATAAATTAGCAACGCCAAACAAATAGTTTGATAAACTCCAAAACTAAAGCCTTGCACTCCGTAAAATTTAAGGGTAAACCAGCGACGCTTTAAAGATAAGTTTAAATACTCATTCTGTACTTGATCTAACCTTTTTAATTCATATTTACGAGCTGCAAAAAGTCTCACATTTAATATATTTCCTAATACATCAACAATGTTACCGTTATGCTTAGTTGCTACTTCAGCAACATTCTTAGTCATAAAACTAAACTTAGTTAATGTGCCAACAGAAATAATGATTAGGAAAATTGTCCATATAGTCATAATTAGAGCAAACCATGCATGAACATACCATAATACACCGATAGCGATAATTATCGCTATCATATTTAGGAAATAACAATTAATAATAGTAGTTATTATATAAGGAATAGTTTCAGCTAAATCATTAATTTTAGAGGAAAGGGATCCAGCAAAATGATTTTGATAAAAATGATAATCATGGCCTAGTAAATATTCATAAATTAATTTAGCAGTACGATTTTTTAAAGCTGGTTCATATTTCAATAAACACCAATCAAAAAATCGCCAAGCAAGTGGAATCAAAAACTGCAAAAAAATGAAATAAGGTGTAACACTCCATAGCTTGGATACCGCTTCTGCTCCATGATAATCAGATGCATTATTAATTATTAACTTAATGATATAAGGGCGCAAAGAACCATCAATAGCATAAATCAACATAACTATTGTTGTGCCTAAGATATAAAATCTAAACGGGTAAGCTGCCCGAAGAATAAATTTTATAACTCGCATAATCTTACTAAATAAAAATTATTAATATCACTATTCGTTGTCTTTCCAAGTAGGATTTCTACCACCCCATGACATTCCGCCATCCACAGTAATACAACTACCAGTTATATAGCGGGAAGCAAGGTTTGAAGCTAAAAGCAGGATTACACCATCCAAATCATCATCATTACCTATAAATCCAAGTGGTGTTTTTTTGATAAGTTCGTTCTCATGAGTTTCGATCATCTCCTTAGTCATATCAGTGTAAAATACCCCAGGTGAAATAGCGTTAATTCTAATATTATATGGAGCTAATGAACCAACCAGTTGTTTAGTTAATTGAATAACTGCAGCTTTAGATATAGAGTAAGCTGATGCATTAAGTGCAGGTGACGCGGCACCATTTATACTTGCAATGTTAATAATAGATCCGGCAATATCACATATCTTCATATGGTTCACCACCGCATGCGTGGTATACCAAACTCCCATCAAGTTAGTTTGAATTACAGATTCAAACTTATTATCGCCATCGTTATCAAAAATAGGTGTAGCTTCAGCAATACCAGCATTATTAATTAAAATATCAATATGCTCACCTTGCTCGGTCAACCAATTAACCACTGAATTCACCATTTTTTTATCAGTTACATCCATTTCTAAAGGAATTGCCTGCCCACCTTGAGTCTGAATTTCAGTAGCTAAATCTTGTAATTTATCTAATCGCCGCGCAGTAACTATAACTTTAGCGCCGGCTTCACTAAGGGCACGCGCGAAACGCCATCCTAAACCGCTAGAGGCCCCTGTGATTAATACTGTTTTTCCTGTAAGGTCAAATAAATGATGAGTCATGATAAGTACTCAAAAAGATATGATAATAAAATTAATATACAAAAGATATGAACTAGTGTCATCAAGATATTGAATAAAATTTGGATTAATTTATATCATTAATATGGATAACATTAACTAGCCACCCCAAGATCTACCGCCATCAATAGTAATATAACTGCCAGTTATGTAGCGTGAGGCAAGATTTGAAGCTAAAAGCAAAATTACACCGTCCATATCTTCAACATTTGCTACAAAACCAAGTGGATTGTAAATGCTTCTATCCTTATCCTGCGCAATTCTATCCCGAGACATCTCAGTATAGAATAAACCAGGAACAATAGCATTAATCCTAATATTATATGTAGCCAATGAACCAACTAGTTGTTTGGTTAATTGAATAACCGCAGCCTTAGATGTTGAATAAGCTGCTGAATTATATGATGGTGCAGCATTACCCAAGACACTTGCAATATTAATAATCGAACCAGGAATTCTAAATTCCTTCATATGGTTTGCTACTGCCTGTGTAGTATACCAAACACCCATGAGATTGGTCTTAATAAGAGTTTCAAATTCACCATTATCTTCAGTTGCAAAAATTGGTGTAGCACCAGCAATGCCAGCATTATTAATTAAAATATCGATACGTTCTCCTTGCTCAGTCAACCAATTAATCACTGAATTCACCATTTCCTGATCAGTTACATCCATTTCTAAAGGAATTGCCTGGCCATCTTGGGCCTGAATTTCAGCAGCTAAATCTTTTAATTTGTCTAACCTGCGAGCAGTAATTATAACTTTAGCACCTGCAGTAGTAAGAGTATGCGCAAAACGCCGCCCCAAACCGCTAGAAGCACCAGTTATTAATGCTGTTTTTCCTGTAAGATCAAATAAATGATGGGTCATACTTGATGCTCTATAAGATAATATTATTGAGTATCAAGTATACAAAGCTTAATGGCTATAGTCATTAATATATTTAAATATACGGGTATATTGCTTAAAATATATCTATATTCATTTCTTCACCTGATAATTTCAGCATATCTGCCGCCCCTGGTATTGCATAAATGGTTTTAGCATATATTGGACATGTCGAAGCTACAAATAAATCAGCCGCTGCCATCAAAGGCCCCGTTGTCAATCCAGCTACAGCTGTGGATATTGCTTTATTTATAACAGATTTGTCTCCACTCAAAACGTGCATTAAAACTGCCGAAGCTATGCCACCTCCTACAGCTGTACTACCTACTATATGAGCTGTTTGTTTACATGTGTTATAAGCTTGTTTATTTACTTTCATAAAATCCCTCTAATATTTGATTATTAATAGTAAATATATTTATACTACATACTAAATATCGGTAAATAAAAATTTTCAATAATTTTTGCAAGTTCAAAATGAAGGCAGTCCTTAAAATTTATTATCTTTAAAAAATATTGACTTTTAATTATGATATGTATATATATAATATGTATATATATCATTTTAAGGAGAGTTAAATGTTAATTATCGATCATAGCGTGTTTACTAAAGCCTCAGCTGAACAAGTATGGAAACTATATAAAGATCCAACCACTTGGCCTATTTGGGATCATGAAATAGAATATGCCAGCTTAAAAGGCCCTTTTGCAATAGGAACTAAAGGTATATTAAGACCCAGAGGCGGACCAGAGGTTAAATTTGTAATAATCGAAATGATTCCAAAGGTAAAATTTAGTGATATATCTTTGCTACCTTTAACTAAATTAAAATTTACTCACACCTTAACTAAAAAATCTGATAAGTTAGAAATAAACCATCGTGTCGAAATGTGGGGATTACTAAGCTTTTTCTTTGCTTTTGTTATTGGCCGCAAAATTAAAGCTGGTCTTCCTACTGCCATGAAAAAACTTGCTGAAGTAGCGGAAAATAGTGATTATGCAAAAAAATGATTGGCAAGAAATTAGTCAATTTCAAGAATCTAGTGATAGCCCTGGATTTTTATTATGGCAAATTTATCTGCTTTGGAAACGTAAAATTGAAGCAGCTCTTTTACCGCATAATATAACTCATGTTCAATTTGTATTATTAGCTGGTCTTGGTTACTTAACTAAGAAAGGGATTTCTGCCTCACAAAAGGATTTAGCTAAATTTACCAGTTGCGATATTAACATGACTTCACAAGTGTTACGTGAACTAGAAAAAAAACAACTCATTACCCGCATACAAAAAGCTGGCGATGACCGAACCAAATATCCTATTTTAACTGATGAAGGTTTAAATAAACTAGCTTCTAGCATTAAAGATGTAGAAAATGTTGATCAGGAATTTTTCGGTATACTAGGTAATAAGCAAAATGATTTAATAGCTTTTATGCAAAACCTACTTAACACACCAGATAATTCGGACATTAAAGTGGCAAACCAAAAACCATTATCTTCATCTTTAAATTTTATTCCTCTCTCTCAATCTCATTTTTACTTATTATATAAATGGATCAATACTCCACATGTAACTAGTTGGTGGGGAGAAAATAAGCTATGGCCAATATCTGCGATTGAAGAAAAATATCTTAGTTACACTAATAACTGCAAAGAAATCGACGGTGTTAAAAAACCTATTTATGCATTTATTATAAATTACCAGACTCAACATATCGGCTATATCCAGTATTATGATGCTTATGATTTTCCTCGTGAACAAGGCTATGTTTTAGAAAATTTACCAAAAAATTTAGCCGCTATTGATATTTATATTGGTGAAGAAAATTATCTTGGCAAAGGTTTTGGTCATCTTGCTCTCGAAAAATTTTTAGAACAATATATTTGGCCAAAATATGATGCTTGTTTTGTTGATGTCGATCCTCAAAATACTCAAGCTATTTTTGCTTATAAAAAAGCTGGCTTTCAGATTATTAAAACCTTAGATGATGGCACAATTTGGATGCTAAGAAATAAATCTTAAGCTGCCTCGATTATTGCAGCCACTTGCAAAAATGGTTTCTCATCTCCCCCGTCTTCAATAGCCCAACAAGCAGCAAGAACTGCTTGAACATAGCTCCAATCTTGCAAACGCCTTTTATTTAAATTTAAAAAATCAGAAAAAAGATCTAAACGCTGTCTAATAATTTGTACTGGATTAGGTTGGGCAAGTAATTCAGGCATGGGGTTACGAATAAAGGCCCCAACTTCATAAGCTGCTTCCCCAATAACTCCTTTTGGATCAATTGCCCGGTAACCATCTTTACCATTTGATAAAATATTATCATGATGTAAATCACCATGAAGTAAAACTAAATTTAATTTAGTTTTGACAAGCTGATCAGACAATTCTCTAGCCTTGTGTAGCATCTCTTTGGGTATCAGTTCATTCTCTTTATATAAACTTTGCAACCAATCATGTACTGTTGAAAAAGAATAAGCATATTCAAGCTGCATTGAATGCAAGTGTTTAATTACATTAGCCGCATACATGACCGCTTGCCTATCAGCCCTAGGAAAAAAATTCTTTAGAGAGACTCCAGGAATGAAGCGTTCAAGTAACATTGCTTTATTTTTAAAATCAGCATCTAAAACTTTACAACAACCTCGCCCTTGATAAAATTTAAGAACCTCATATTCTCGCTTTAATGCTTCCTTATCAATCCCTAACTTAAGTATTATAGGAAAATGATCGGGTAATCTATCTCCTGTCATCACATAATGATAACTACAATTTGCAACTGGGCTAAGGCCAGAAAGCCCCCATTTGATCGCCAACTTTTCTATTAAATCAGGAAGTGTTGCTAACCACTTCTTTCCCTCTTCACCATAGCAATTTATTATATTTTGCTGTAGTTTTTTCATGATTTCTTATATATAACCTTTTTTAATTAATGGCACAAAATTAAAGCCATAATATTTTTGTTGTTTAATATTACCGTTAAGATTTTTACTAATCAACCAAATTGAATCCTTTATAGGTATTACTAGTTTTTTAGTAAATTGCTCGATAAGTTCTTGTGGCAAAGAAGAAGCAGAAGCTGATACCAACACTTTGTCAAAAATCTCTCCAGGCAAACCCAAAACTCCTTCTTTTGCTTGAATTATTTGAACATTTTCAAAATTATATTTTTCTAAATTTTTCTGACCAAATTCTACTAACTCTGATACAAGCTCTAACCCCAACACACACCCTTTTAAGCCAACAATCTCTGCAAGCAATGCTGTTGTCCAACCAGAGCCTGAACCAATATCTAAAAATTTTTCTCCTGGGTTAGGGTCAAGCAACTCAAGCATAAAAGCCACTACCTCCGGCTGAGAAATTGTTTGACCATAACCAATACCTAAAGCATGATTGACATAAGCGTTACTCCTATCTGAAGGGCTAACAAAGTCTGCTCGATCTATCTTATAAAAAGCTTCGATTATTCTCTTGGTTTTAAGAGCACCAGATACAATAAGATTATTCACAAGTTCATGCTGATTTTTCATAGTGTTACCATTAGTAAATTCAGCCTTTAATTTCATAGTAACAATAATATCTAATAATTCCAACAATTTTATCTTGACATAAGCCGCACATCATGTAATTTTATCAGCTTATAATTTTATATAGAAAAGCTTAAAAATTATGGCAAAGAAAAATACTGTATTATTTAAATTAGCAAGTAGTGAAGACACCGGGTATTTCCTTGTACGCAAGAAAAACCCTAAAAAACTTACTAAAAAACTTTCTTTCAAAAAATATGATCCTGTAGCCAGGAAGCATGTTTTATTCACTGAAACCAAATTGAAGTAACTTAAGGATAATTTTAAATATGGCAACAAAAATTCGTTTCTCCAGACGCGGTACTACCAAAAGACCTTTTTATTGGCTCGTTGTAACTAATTCTCGTTCTCCACGTGATGGTAAATTCCTTGAGAAACTTGGCACTTATAATCCTTTACTTGCTAAAGATAATGCTGAAAGAACCGTATTTAAAAATGAACGAATCGAATATTGGCTATCTACTGGCGCTCAAGCTAGTGATCGTGCTTTAAAATTATTCCAAGCTGCCGGTGTTAAACTCCCAGCAAAAAAAGCTGCGCCAGCTAAAAAAACAACTGCCAAAGCTGAAAAACCAGCAGCTAAAGCTACAAAGAAAAAAGCAGCTAGCGCTTCTTAGTAATAATTATTCATCCTATGCCCATTCGTCATTGCGAGGAGCGTTTCTACGCGACGAAGCAATCTATTTTTATTACTTTCGTCGTGGACGGTCGTATCTCCCCATCAGCACCGCTTCCCCCAACACATGCCCATGCATAGCCTCTAGCAACTCCTGCTTAGTAGGATTATTCAAATGCTTAAACATGGCATCAAGCGCATATAACTTGAAAAAATAGCGATGCTCTTTATCTGGCGGGCAAAGTCCATAATAACCGGTTTTATTAGAGCTGTTTAAACCTTGGCCAACCTGAGCCACATTTGCCCCACCTTCATCAATAGCAGTAACATTTGCCGGAATATTATAAAGCACCCAATGATCCCAAACTCTCATTGGTGCGTCTGGGTCATCAACAATCAAAGCAAATGACTCAGTCCCTGCTGGAACCCCAGACCAAGTAAGTGGTGGTGAAATATTCAAGCCATCACAAGTATATGGCTTAGGAACAATTTCATTCGGTTTAAATGCTGAAGATCTAATTTCGAAATCCTTCATAATAACCTCCTTCTTGTCTTGCTTTAATGCTTACAATTACTATACTAAATTATAATAAGAACATAATAAATAAAATTTATGCAATTAAAAAACCTGATCATCAAGCTTGCATTTCAAGCCAAAAATTTCATCACCTCTTTAACCACTAGAACCGTCTTTGGGGTTAGATGCATAGTCATTAAGGATGATAAATTTCTTCTCGTTAAACATACCTATATGGATGGTTGGTATCATATTGGCGGTGGCGTTGATATGGGCGAATCACCTTTGCAAGCTATTACTCGGGAGCTTAAGGAAGAAGCTGGCATCACTTGCCTTACTCCGCCAAAACTATACAATATTTATATTTATAAAGATGAGAAAAAAAGCGAGCAGCATTATATTACTCTTTATATATGTAATGATTTTGAGGAAGAGAATTATATCTGCCCAGTAGAAATCGCTGAAAAAAAATGGTTTAAGCTCACCGAACTACCAGAAGACACCACCCCCGCCACTCGCGCTAGAATTTTAGAATATATCGGTAAAGCTAAGATTACCGATAAATGGAAATAAAATGCCAAAAATGCATGAAAATGAGCTCGATATAGATGAACATCTTGTCCGTGCCCTACTTGAAAGCCAATGTCCTAAATGGGCACACTTACCATTAAAGGCTGTGACATCTAGCGGCACAGATCATGCCTTATTTCGTTTAGGTAATGAATATGTAGTGCGCCTTCCTCGAATTGACGGCGCAACTAAAAATCTTAATAAAGAATACGAATGGGTTCCCAAAATTTCTCAATTATTAAAAACACCTTTGTCCGAACCCTTATTTAAAGGCAGCCCTAGCGAATCATATCCCTGGGCTTGGATGATAAATAAATGGAATGAAGGCCATAACCCAAATTTTGAAAAAGAAAACGAGCATGCACAGCTTGCTAAAGATTTAGCTCATTTTTTAAATGAATTACACTCTATAAGGCTGGATAATGGCCCATATTCCAGACGTGGTCTCCCTTTAAAAAAAGTAGATACTGAAGTAAAAAGCTCTATTAGCAAATTAAAAGGAGAAATTGACGTTCCGCAAATAACTTTCTTATGGCATCAAGCAATGAATGTACCATTATGGAATAAAGATCCGGTATGGGTACATGGCGACTTTTTGCCAGGAAATATTTTAATTCAAAATAATCGTCTAAGTGCTGTAATAGATTTTTCTGACCTTGGCATAGGAGATCCTGCCTGTGACCTAATTATTGCTTGGTGTATACTTAAACCAAATTCAAGAAAAATATTTAGGGAAAATTTAGAAAATATTGATGATAACACTTGGGAAAGAGGTAAAGGGCGGGCCTTATCAATTGCTTTAATCATGTTATCCTATTATAAGAATACAAACCCTGTTTTAGCTTCATTAGCAAGACAAATATTAAAAAATATATGTGGCTGATTTTATGTCCCTAAATGGAAACCCTACATTAAATGATCCGGACTTCGTTAATCCCCCCAGCAATCCTCTTCCTATTTTACAAAAATGGCTAGAAAAGGCGGAAGCACTTGGTATAAAAGAACCTAAAGGTATGGTATTAGCAACTGTAAATAGCGCTGGTCATCCTTCAAGTCGAACGGTCTTGATTAAAGAATGTAATGACCAAGGTGTAGTATTCGTTACCAGTCAAAATAGTATGAAAGGCCGAGATTTAGAATCTAACCATTGGGTTTCAGCAACATTATGGTGGCGTGAAACCATCCAACAAATCAATTTTCAAGGTCAGGTACTAAAACTATCTGATCAAAAATCAGATGAATTATTTCAAGCACGACCACGCCCTGCTCAAGCGATAGCTGCAAATTCTCAACAAAGCTCTCCTTTGATTAACGAACAAGAGCTTAGAGATAAAGTAACGAAGTTAATAAACAGCAATGAAAAAATTAATCGACCAGAAGCGTGGCATGCCTACCAGATAAATATAAGCTCAATCGAATTCTGGATTGGCAACAAAGACCGCTTTCATCAAAGACTACGTTATGACCTGATTGATGACACCTGGCATCATCAAAGACTCCAACCTTAATGACTAACTGTCATTGGAAGAAACTCCTTTTCTACTCGTCATTGCGAGAAGCACCATAGTGCGACGAGCAATCTCCACCTCATAACTCAATATTGCAACTTTCCACTTGCCATCATCCACATAACATCTATGATAAAAATAAACTAAAATAAATTGCTGTCATGGATTTTTTTAAAAGCGTGATTATCATCCTAATGGTCTTAACATTAGCGATTGTTATGGTAGGAGTTATTATCCTTTCTACCAACCAAAAATTGAATAAAAAATACAGCAATAAATTAATGACCCTTAGAGTAGCAATGCAAGCTCTGATCATCCTTTTAATAGCATGTCTTTACTTTATACATTAGCCCAAATTAATCCGATCGTTGGTGATTTGGCAGGTAATTATCAAAAAATTTGTGATTATTACGAGCAAGCAGAAAAGCAAGGTTCTTTCTTATGTATAACGCCTGAACTTTCATTAATTGGTTACCCACCTCAAGATTTGATTTTAAAACCAGCTCTTGCCCTAGAGGCAGAGCATTATTTACAGTTACTAATAAAACAAACTACAACAAAAAAATGTGGCCTATTGGTTGGCAGTGTTAGCAACAAACAAAGTAAGCTATATAATACTGCTTATCTGATCTATAATGGCCAAATTATTACTGCTGTTACTAAACATAATTTACCTAATTACGGCGTATTTGATGAAAAAAGAATTTTTTCCTCAGGCGATGGCCCTGCTATATGCAACCTTCAAGGTAAAAAAATTGGCTTAATAATTTGTGAGGATTTTTGGTTTGATGAAACCATGCAACAAATAGTTAGTCAAAATCCTGACATTTTAATTTGCATCAATGATTCACCTTTTGAGGTTACTAAACACCAAATTAGACTAAATTTAGCTCATAAATATACTCACCTTTATCAAAAACCTCTCATCTATGTCAACCAAATAGGTGGTCAAGATAATCTAGTATTTGATGGCGGCTCATTCGTTATGAATCAAAAAAGTGAGTTAGTGTTACAAGCAAAATTTTTCACTGAACAAATTATTCATTTGGATTTAAATAGTTTAAAATCCATCGCTCCAATTATTTACTCTGAAGAACAAATAATTTATCAAGCTGCAATGCTTGGCCTTAAAGATTACGTCCAAAAAAACAATTTTTCTAAAGTTATTCTTGGTCTTTCCGGAGGAATTGATTCAGCTCTAACTGCTGCAATAGCAGCAGATGCTCTTGGTTCTGATAAGGTGATGACTTTTATGCTACCTAGCAAATATACCAGCCAAACCAGCATTGGTGATGCTCAAGAATTAGCAAACAACTTAAAAATTACTCATCAGATAATTCCCATAGAAGTAGCAGTTGATGCAGTTAGAACTACTATCCCTCCAACTAATGACATTACTGATCAAAACATGCAGGCACGAATGCGTGGTCTAATATTAATGGCTATCAGCAATAATACTGGGGCCCTGCTTATTACTACTGGCAATAAATCAGAGCTTGCAGTAGGTTATGCTACTTTATATGGTGATATGTGTGGCGCTTATAACCCAATAAAAGATATTTATAAAACTGCAATTTATAAATTATGCTACTGGCGTAACCAAAATATTCCAGAAAATTCTTTAATCAACTCTACTAAAATCATTCCAGAAAATATATTAGATAAAGCACCTTCAGCTGAGCTTAAAAGCAATCAAACTGATCAAGATAATTTGCCACCATATGAGTTGCTTGATCAAATTTTATATCAATTAATCGAACAAAATATGAGTCAAGAAGATATAATTGCTGCAGGGTTCGAACAAAACATAGTTGAAAAAATTATAAAATTGTTGCATGCTGCAGAGTTTAAGAGACAACAATCAGCTCCAGGAGCCAAAATCTCTAAAATGAGCTTTAATATTGATAGAAGATATCCAATAACGAATAAATTTAAGAAATAAAATGACCGTCAAAACTAGATTTGCTCCTTCCCCAACCGGCCTTCTTCACGTAGGAAATGTTCGTACCGCTTTAATTAACTGGCTTTTTGCTCGGAAACATGGTGGAACATTCATGTTGCGAATTGATGATACTGATCTAGTGCGTTCTAAAACTGAATTTACTGATGCAATCAAAGAAGATTTGGACTGGCTTGGCCTTAGCTGGGATCAGCTTGAGCATCAAAGCTCACGTTTTGAGCGTTATACTGCAGTTAAGAACCAACTCATTAAACAAGGCAAGCTGTATCCTTGTTACGAGACCCCAGAAGAATTAGAGTTAAAAAGAAAATTACAACTTGGCCAAGGCAAACCACCAATTTATGATCGCGCTGCTTTAAAACTTACTGAAAAACAACTTACTCAGTACGAAGCAGAAAACAGAAAACCTCATTATCGTTTCAAATTGGAAGATAAAAAAATCTTTTGGCATGATCTTGTACGTGGTGATGTGCTTTTTGAAGAACGCTCAATGAGTGATCCAATTTTAATTCGTGAAGATGGTAGTTGGACATATATGCTCTGCTCAGTTATTGATGATATTGATTTTGATATGACTCACATTATTCGTGGAGAAGATCATATCAGCAATACCGCAGTGCAAATTCAACTTTTTGAAACTTTAGAAGCTAAAATTCCAACTTTTGCTCATTTAGCTAGAATCGCTTCTAAAGATGCTAAAATCTCTAAAAGAGTAGGTGGATTTGATATCCAGAGTTTACGAATAAAAGGCATAGAAGCTATGACCGTTAATAATTTTCTAGCAACTATTGGCACTTCAGATCCTATTTCTCATTTCACCAATTTAGAAGAACTAGTCAAACATTTTGATATTAAAAAATTTCATAAAAGCCCAACTAATTATGATGAAGAAGATCTGGTTCGAATTAATCACAAAATCTTAGCCAATATTAGCTTTGAAGAAATTGCTCCAAAATTGCAAGACATGAACTTAACCAAAATCTATAAAGAATTTTGGTTAACTGTACGCCAGAATTTAAATATTTTAGATGAAATTAAGTTATGGTACGATATTTGTTTCGGCAGTGTTACTCCAAAAATTACTGACCAAGATTTTCTTATCGCTTGCAGTAAACTTTTACCAGAAAATTCTTGGGATGAAAATATTTGGGAAGAATGGATGAAACTAATTATTGCTAATACTGGACGTCGAGGCAAAGAATTATTTATGCCAATTAGGTTAGCTTTAACCGCTTTAGAACATGGCCCAGAATTGAAATTATTAATTTATCTCCTAGGTAGAGAGAAAGTATTAAAACGTTTGCATGGCCAAACGGCCTAAGGTTAAATTATGGCAGTTATTAAGCAATTATCTCCAGTTACTATTAATCGTATTGCTGCTGGTGAGGTAATTGAGCGCCCTTCTTCTGTAATTAAAGAATTAGTAGAAAATGCACTTGATGCTGGCGCCACTGAGATCAAAATCACTTTAGAAGCAGCCGGTAAAAATCTCATTATTGTTAGTGATAACGGCTGTGGTATTGCTAAAGAAGACTTAGCTTTAGCTGTTGAGCGCCATACCACTTCCAAATTACAAGATGATGATTTAATTAATATCCGTCATTTTGGCTTTCGTGGAGAAGCCTTACCTGCTATAGGCTCTATTAGCAGGCTAACCATAAAAAGCAAATCACAAGCTGCTGATGAAGCATGGCAAATTAATGTATTTGGAGGTGAAAAAAGCGATCTAACACCTACTTCTCGCAGTACTGGCACTACCATTGAAGTAAAAGATTTATTCTTTGCCACACCTGCCAGGTTAAAATTTTTAAAAACTGATCGCACTGAAATTCAAAATATTGTCGATATAGTCAAACGTATATCTATAGCTCATCATAATGTTGCTTTTTCTATAATTTCAGATGATAAAACCATCTTAAATTTACCAGTACAGACCGAGGATTTACTTGCACCAAAATTTGCCCGAATTTCTGATATTTTAGGCAAAGATTTCATTGAAAATGCCATTAATCTAGAACTTGATAATCAAGAAATAAAACTTTCAGGTTATACTAGCTTGCCAACTTATCACCGAGGCACGTCCGAAGAAACTTACTTATATGTTAATAATCGACCAGTGCGTGATAAATTATTATTTACTGCTGTGAGAGTAGCTTACCACGATTTTATTAGTCGTGACCGTTATCCGGTTATTGCCTTGTTTTTAGAAGTGCCTTATGAATTAGTTGATGTTAACGTTCATCCTACTAAAGCTGAAGTAAGATTTCGTGATACTACTTCTATTCGTAACCACATTATTAGTGCGATAAAATCAGCGATATTAGATCGAGGCCAACAAACCTCTTCCACTATTGCTCAAACTGCACTTGATTATTTGCGACCAAGCCCTCTTCCTAATAACAATTATAATACAACTTCGAGCTTCTCTTCATCATATCGCGCTCCTTCTTACAATAATAAAACCACTCATGCTTCTTTAGCACCAATTTTTACTCAGCCAGTAGCTGAAGCAAGCTATCAGGAACTAGCCGAGGAGCCAACAGTTATAGAGTATCCATTGGGTGCCGCAAAATGCCAATTACACAAAACCTATATCATTTCTCAAACAACTGATAGTGTCATTATTACCGATCAACATGCTGCTCATGAACGTTTAATATATGAAAAACTTAAAACTCAATTACAAAATGGCCAAATAGAAAGCCAGCGTCTATTAATTCCTGAAATTATTGAAGCTGATGAAAGCACAATTAGCAAATTATTGAGTATAAAAAACCAGTTACAAAAATTAGGATTAATTATTGAACCTTATAGTAATATTTCACTAGCTATTCACGCTACGCCGATAATACTTGGCAATTCTGATGCTCAAAAATTAGTTCAAGATATTATAGATGACCTTAAAGAATATGACGAAAATGTATTACTTAAAGAGCTAGTTGATCATGTTCTTGCTACCTATGCATGTCATTATATCATTAGGGCTGGACGAGAGATGAACTATATGGAAATGAATAACTTACTTAGAGAAATGGAGTCCACACCTCATTCTGGGCAATGTAATCATGGTCGCCCCACATATGTTGAACTTAAATTAAAAGATATCGAAAAATTATTTGGCAGAAGCTAAAATAATTGTTTTAAATTTTATTCATTCATGCTATATATCCAAGCTTAATTTTTCAAAATGGAATAAAATGCTCAAACGTTCCAAATTTATAAAAGCTTCTTTCCTAATAATTTCCTGCTTGAGTTTTATAATCTTCGTAATATACGGCCTTTCAAAAATTACTAAATGCTATGATATATCCATAGTAGGCAGCGTAAAATATGCTGATAGCATATCAAGACAAACAATAGATGCAGCCAAACTTTTAGACAAATATTTTAAAGTTAATGGTATTCCTATTTGGGATAAAGATCTAGAGTATTTAGATAAAAATACAGCTAGCATCTTTAATAGGGGGAATCAATTAGGAAGAGTAATATTATTTGAAGATAATTTGACCAAATCTATAAGCGGTAAGGATGACAAACTCCAAGAATTAGAAAATAAGCAAATTTTTAAATTATTTGATAGAGAAGAACAAATTTTCATAGCTTATTCTATGTTTGAATCTACTTCTATTCCTAGAATATGGGTAGAAAGAATTAATCAACAATTTGATATGGTGGTAGTACCAGATCCATTTTTAATTGAAGTATATAAAAATGCAGGCATTACTAAACCAATATTTTTTGTTCCTTTAGGTGTTGACCTTGATAGACAATTAGCATTACCATTAAAAAGCAAACGTAATAATAAATTTCTATTCGCTAATTTATCAGCTGGCAGAGATAATAAAAATCAACTTAAGCTAATACAAGCTTTTGCCCAAGTTCAAAAAATTCATGATAATGTTTTCCTTCTGATTAACTCTAGATTTACTAAACCAGGTATTAGGGAAAAAATTACAGAATTTATCCTTAATAACCATATTAAAAATGTTGAGTATACAGTAGATTCCTTGCCTCCAGAACTATATACCAATATTATGCAAAAAATTGATTGTTTTGTTTATCCCTCCAAAGGTGAAGGATTTTCGATTCAGCCTAGAGAAGCTATGGCCCTAGGCACTCCCACAATCGTTACTAATAATACTGCCCAAAAAACTATATGTAACAGTGGCTTAGTAGAGTGTGTTAACTCAAATATTGAACAAGCATCATATTACGATGTATGGAATAATGCTTTTATTGGTAATAACTTCGACTGTACTGTCGAGGACCTAGCTGATGCTATGCTTAAAGTATATGAAAATTATGATAACTATTTAAAAAACTCTGAAGCAGCACGTAAATGGGCAACCCAATATACATATGAAAATCTTAAAGCACGATATATCAACATGGTTAAACCTAAAAAACTTATTTTAGGAGACAAGAACGAAATTACTGATGATTATCTTATGACTAATTCTAAAGAACTATACGATAAATATAACTCTATTATTTTATCCTAAGTATAATCCTTATATAGCCCTCGTCATTACAAGAAACGCTCTTATCCTAAGCTAATTCAGCTGCGTATGTTACACTACTATTTTGCCCTGGTAGATCACTCTCTACAGCATATTCCGTTGCATTAGTTATACTAATCTCTAATCCACCTGATTCAGCTTTGGATATTAAACTTCTATCTTGCTCTGATAAACCGTGCATTATTAAATATTCGGTTACGATAAGCACATCAACCACAAGCCCAGCAAACAAACCTACAACTTCTCCGGCTATACCAAGAACAACAGTAGGACCAGCACACACTGTAAACTTTTGAGATGGTAGCGTTGAAGAAACTTTAGAGCCACAATAAACTATCCAAGGGAAAGAAACGGCTATACCTAAAGCTTTACCTGCCTCAGACAAATAACTTGCATATCCTTTACAACTACATGTTGAAGATAAATTGTTTTCACCCATTTTCACCACCTCCTTTTGTTAAAAAATTAACTTATTATTATTAAGTTCTTAACTATATTGTAACATTTTTATCGGATTAATTCAATAATTTTTAGTATAAATTTCAATGAGTGAGGTAACACAACCAGGCAGGATCAATAAAAAGCAAACTTATATATTAAGGTGATCATTAATATAGCGACTGAAAAAATCAGAGTATAACGAACTAAACCATCACCTTTTTTCATAGTAAGCTTACTCCCAACATAATTACCCAGCATACAGGCAATAGCCATTGGTATAGCAATCTTTATAAATAACTTACCTGCAACCATAAAAGTTATAACCGCTCCAATATTTGATGACAAATTAAATATCTTAGCAGTTGCGCTAGCTGAAGATAGAGACAGGCCAAAAAATAAGTGAAGAGCCAAAATTAAAAAACTTCCGGTCCCCGGACCAAAAAACCCATCATAAAAACCGATTGCAAAACACACAATTGGTATCCATAAATATAGTGTAAGTTTAGACCATTCATGAGATATCTTATGAATTTTGCCTTTAGGGATAAAAACAGCAACTATAGCTATAGGCAGTAATAATATTACTATCTTTGCTACTTCTTCCTCTTTGATTGATAATATACTATTTGAACCAAAATATGCGCCTATTAAAGAGAAAAATATGCCATGGACAATTACTTTCCAAATAATCATCCTAGCTTTGATGAAATTAAACACTGCAACGGCAGTACCAAATGTGCCAGTAAATTTTGCTGTACCTAAAGCAGCCTGAGCCGGAAAACCAGTTACCAATAATGCAGGTAAAATCAATAATCCTCCACCTCCTGCTATACTATCGATAAAACCCGCAAAAAAACACATGCTGACTACAAATAGAGTTGTTAAACTCATTAAGTCAGGCAATACAAATTCTGTCATAATTTATTTACTTATTTAAGATTTCCATAAGTTCTGCCCACTCACGTTTACTCATCCCGCTTTCTTCCTGAATTGGTTGCTTACCTTCGAGCATTTGTTTAATCACTTTTATTGCATTATTAGAAATATTAACTCCTTTAACGCAATATTCTTCAAAAGCTTCATAAGTTAATGGTACCCATTTTTTTACTATATCAAGCATAGCTTGCGCATATACCCTAATTTCATATTGAGCATGCGCATCTGCACGTAAATGTAAAAAATGTAGTAAATTATGAAGATCAACTTTCCAATACCATTCAGTATAGTAATTAAGTGTTAAATTCATCCTAGCAAGTTCTCGTGCTAATTTGGATTTAGACTCATCTAAAGTATTACCTGATACATCTTCATTCAGCATCTCTTCGTAATGCTTATAACATTGTTCTGAATCGCTCTTAAGTATGTTTAAAACATGATCTGCTTCTTTGTCATTTAATACTGCATCTCGACCTTGACGATTGGTAGTTGACTGCACTGCTAACTGGTCGCGTTCTGGTAAATAAAAATCTTTACCCAAAATAGAATATCGTGCTGAATATTCATTTACATTGGCTGTCCTATGTCTAATCCATTGGCGTGCAATAAACATTGGTAATTTTATATGAAACTTAATTTCACACATTTCAAAAGGAGTAGTATGTTTATGGCGCATTAAATATTGAATTAAGCCACGATCTTGGTTAATTTTTTTAGTGCCAGCACCATACGAAACCCTTGCTGATTGTACTATGGCTGTATCATCACCCATATAATCAACAACTCGAATAAAACCATGATCAAGAACTTTAATTGGCTTATATAAAATCTCTTCCATTGCCTCAACTGTTGCCCTAACAGTTGCAGATTTTTGCTGCCTATTTTCATTAATTTCTAATAATTGTTGATCATCTATTGCCATATAAACTCCTTAAACTGAAAACTTAATCATAAATAGTATAGTTATTTATTATCTACTGTGAAGAATTTTTTCTTTGTACATAATTTATAATATAGTATATAATTTAATTGTCTTTAATAGACTATAGCAATAAACGTTGTGTAGAATAGGCGAAGTGGACCCGGGGGCGGTACCCGGCGCCTCCACCATTAAAATTAAAAATATTTTTATGGGGGCGAAATAGGATCGACACGCGTAATAAAAATACAATTTTTGCTCAGTATGATACGGCTGGCTATTTTTAGCAAACGATCAAAACAATAAATGCAAACGATAATTTTGCTATGAAAAATAATCCAGCTCTTGTAGCTGCATAATTTTTCGCGGTTTGGCGGGTACCGGGCAACAGAAACCCGTCATTTTATATATATTACTATCATGATAAATGAAACTATTGATTATAATGCATTAATTGACGAAGCAATGCATAGCGTTGTGAAGAGAACTTTAGAATCTATTCACAATGATCAAATTCCAGGTGAACATCATTTTCTAATCTCTTTTTTTACTAAGCATAAAGGCGTAACTATATCTTCCAGATTGCTAGAAAAATATCCCGAAGAAATGACCATTATCCTTCAGCATCAATTTGAAAATTTAACAGTTAATGAAGATAAATTTTCTGTTATTTTAACTTTTGGTGGTATAAAAGAACTACTCGAAATTCCTTATCAAGCTTTAATTTCATTCGTTGACCCAAGCGTAAATTTTGGTTTGCATTTTAGACATGAAGTGATTCAAGATAAACCAGCGAAAAAAACTGCTAAAATTACACCGGAGAAATCCAAAAAAGAAAAACTTTCTAAACCTGAACAAAGCAATAATGTAATCACTTTGGATCAGTTCCGTAAAAAAAGAAACCAATCAAATTAGACAAATTTATGAAATTACCTATTAGACACAAAGATAAGCTTCAACATAATCCAAAATTCCTTAGACTTTCTTCTTATTGTACTGCTTACGCTTACGATATGGATAAACTACTTGAAGCTTTAAGGGAAGACGGTTATCAACCTAATGTTTATGATGATGTAATTCATATTCAGAAACAAATTATTGAAGATAAGCATGGTGGGGACATTTTCTACTTTCCCTATGGCTGCATAATCATGTGGGGATTTACCACTGAAGCAGCATACAAAGAACTTAGATACCTTAGCCAATTTCAAATTAAACCTCTTAGCCGTGATTATCAGGACATCCTAAATTATAAATATGGGGTAGTAGATAATCTTAAAATTCATGAAGAAGAAGATCTTGTTGTATTAACTAAATCCAATGAAATTTTAGTAAAATTATCTTTTTCTTATGCCTTATCCCAATCAGCAAAATTATTAGTAGTAGAAGAATCAGGAATAGATACACTTCAGCGCAGCCAATATTTAATAGATGAACTAATTCAAAGCGGTAAAATTTCTATTTCACATAATAAATTAACTAAAAAAATCGGCATGCTTTTTGCTGAACGCAATACTATAAATATGCATGCGGATATCTTAGATACACCTGAATTTTTTTGGAAACGCCCTAAATATTTACCAATTTATAAATTATCAGCTGACTTTATGGATATTACCACTAGGATAGAAATTGTTAATCGCCGGTCAAACATAGTTCACGAATTATTTTATGTTCTATCAATGGAGCTCCAACACAAACATTCAAGTAGACTGGAATGGATTATTATTGTTTTAATTACTATCGAAGTTATAATTTCGATTGGCACAATAGTTGGTAATTATTTAGGATATTTCTAGATTATTTTATCTCAATTAAGTAATAAATATTAGCGATATTTACATAAATTTGCTTTAATAAATTGCATGCATTATATAAGTTCAGTATATACAATATATAAAAAAATTAGGGCTATTATTTATGAAATTAAAAACATTTATAAAGTTAATATTCACTTTTTATATCATTATATCATCTAATAGCTCCGCAGCTGAATCTCCTTCTACCGGTATTACAATTGTTCCCCTAGAATTCATCAATAATTTACCTGTTATAAAAGCGAAAGTTAATGGACGTGATGTGCAACTTCTCTTAGATACAGGGGAAAGATCATGCTTATTTTTGGATAGCCATTTATTATATCATGCCAATTGTAGTACAACTGGTAGAACTAAACATCTTAGGAATTCTAATAATCATGCTTTTAATTTGTCAGAATTTATAGTCCCAAGCATAAATATTGAAGATAGAGTTTTTAAAAATATTTTAGCCTATGATTTTAGAACTTGGGCAACTAATCTTGCTACTCAAGAAAGTCCTTTAAATGATAAACTATATGCCACTGATGGAGTCATAGGCTTAAATTTTTTCCATGGTTATAATTTATTAATTGATTATAGCAATAAACGACTTGTAATTATAGCGCCAGATTATGAACCTATAGGGTATGATATTACTAGTTGGCATACAGCTAAATTTGAACTAAATAATAGTGGCATTATTTTGCCCGTTACTTTCGATGATATCTTTTTAAAGGCATTGCTTGATACCGGCAGCACAGCTTCCGTTATCAATAAAAACTCTGCTGCTACTAACCAGTTATTATCTGACTGCAAGAGAGTTAGTCATAAGCAAAAATGTAGGTACAATTTTACAATTAATCACCATATGATTGAAAAGCTACCATTAGACAGCTATCCATTAGCAAATATGCAAGCAGATATTATTCTAGGTAGCGATTTCCTAGAAAAATATATGGTATTTATTAACTTCAAAAACAAACAATTATCTTTTAAAGAAGTGAGTTAATACTCATCCTCCAATATTACGATGGGTAGTACTCTTGCCACCCTTCCGTCATTGCGAGGAGCCTTCTTACGCGACGAAGCAATCCATCTTTAGGTAATTTTATGATAGCATACTGATAAATAATTATATAAGTAGGTAAATTAAAATATTTTCTAAATCTAAGATAAATTCCTATACACTTCTCTCCTATTTCCTACTTTTAGTATCAATATAATTAGTACTTCGTCATCTATACTATAAATAATGCGATAATCTCCAACTCTAACCCGATAAAAATTATCTGAATTAGCTAATTTTTTTACACCTTATGGCCTTGGCTCAGATTGCAGTTTATTAAGTTGGCTTAAGATAGTTTTTTGAATATTGTTTGGAAGTTTTTTAATTTGTCTTATTGCTGCTGGAGCCACCTCAAGATGATACCTCTTAGTCATCCAACTCTAACTCTTCTCTAAATTCGCTCAAGGAGGTAGTACCTTTATTTTTAGCTTCAATAAGAGCTTTCTTTGCGTCCTCAAGATCTACACGATCTTCAGCTAATTCTAGTAGAGCCAAATCTTCGATTGAAATAATAGCAGCAATATCTTTACCACGCCTGGTAAGCACCACTCTTTCTTTGCCGTAGGAACTACGATTAATTACTTCAGCAAAATTTTCTCTAGCTTCTGCAGTAGTCATACTTTTCATAATATAAACTTCTATAAGAATTGTACTTTATGTACAAATTGTACAACACTTTATTGGTTTATGCAATAAAAATAACGCTCGTCATTGCGAGGAGTCGTTAAGCAGCGAAGCAATAGTACTCATTGCATTCCTATAACCTTCACCGCTTTTTTCAAAATATCTTCTGGCACTACCAAATCTATTTTCTGAGCAGTGCTCAAATTGATATACAGATCAGACTTACTGGGAAATTCTACAGGCTGCAAATTAATATCTTTACCTTGTAAAACACGCGCTATCATATACCCAGTTTGCAAACCAACATCATATTGATTTGGGCCAAGTGCTGCTAAAGCCCCTATTTCCACAGCATCTGTATCACTAACAAATACTGGAATTTTTCTCTTATCAGCCACCTTAATAACAGCCGCAAGCGCAGCCAAAGCAGTGCTATCATTACTAATAAAAATTGCATCTACCTGTTCAGCTAGCTTAATAGTTGCTTGGGTAACATCTGAAGTTTTATTTGCTATTTGCGGTACTAAAATAATATCAAAATCAGGAGCAATTTTAATCAATTTTTCTACAATATCAATTGAGTTTGGCTCACCTGGATTATATAGAATTCCCAATTTCTTCAATTTCGGTAATATTTGTTTAAATAATGACAATTGCGGTTCTAAAGCTACAAAATTTGATACTCCAGAAGTATTACGCCCTGGCTTAGTTAGATTATCAACTAAACCAGCTGAAATAGGGTCAGTAACTGAACTAAATATCAATTTAACTTTGCCAGTTAACGCTGACTTACTAAATGACTGCGCTGAAACAGTACCAATACCAACTACGATATCTGGGTTCATACTAATATACTGGCTAGCAATTTGTTGAGCCAAAGCAGGATTTGCTTGTGCAGATTCAACTTTGAGGATAAGATTTTGGCCATTCTCATACCCTTCTGCTTTTAAAGCATCGATAATACCATCTCTTGTCCGATTTAATGCTGGATGCTCTACAATTTGGCTAATAAAAACACTAAATTTTTTATCTTCATCTGCCATTACCTGAATTGCACATAAAATTAAACTTAATATTGTTAATCTTATTATTTTTCTAAGCATCTGCATTTCTCATATTTATTCGATCTAAAACAAGCTTATAACCTTTATAAGACTCTTCACGTAAAAATCTTGCTACTCTCCCGATTGTAGTCAAGCTAGTACCAGTCTTTTGATGAATATCTCGATAAGATAAGTCACTTGTTTCAAGCAACTGACAAACTCGCCAACGTTCTTGCATTGCTGCTAATTCTTGTGGGGTACATAAATCTGTGAAAAACCGCTGACATTCATCTTGAGTTTTCAATAATAAAATTGCTTGGTAGAGACTAGTTTCTTCTATACTCATAT
>JAGVLN010000001.1 GCA_020049805.1 Rickettsiales bacterium | reverse complement strand
TAGGTACCTAATTCCATTTTTCAAAAAACCTTTATCTTGGAAAATCTTAGATTGCATCACTGGCAGCATAATGCTTAGCATTGCTCTTTTGTTGATTTTTATGTAGTCAATTAACCTTCGTAATTTGCAGCATAGTTATTAAACTTCGTCAAATGACTATCGAATTGCAACTTAACGCTACCCACCGGCCCATTTCGGTGCTTAGAAATAATAATCTCTGAAACATTACCCACGGCATCCATATCGCTCTGCCATTTATTATATTCTTCAGTACCTTCTTTTGGCTTTTTACGCATCAGGTAATATTCTTCTCGGTAAATAAACATTACAATATCAGCATCTTGTTCAATACTTCCCGATTCACGTAAATCAGAAAGAAGCGGTCTTTTATCTTCACGTTGTTCTACCGCACGTGATAGCTGTGATAGAGCAATAACCGGAATATTTAATTCCTTAGCAATTGCTTTCAAACCTTGGGTAATTTCAGAAATCTCTTGTACTCGGTTTTGTTCCTTCGAACCAAGAGAGGATCTTAATAACTGTAGATAGTCAATAAACAAAACTGCGCAATTATGTTTGCGTTTCAATCTTCTCGCTCTAGTTCTAAGTGCAGAGATAGTTAAAGAAGGGGTATCATCTATGAAAAATGGTAGACCTTGCAAGTCTTTAGCAGCTTGCACTATATTTACAAATTCATCTTCATCCACATGCCCAGTTCTAAGCTTAACAGTACTAATTCCTGAAAGCATCGAAATCATCCTACTTGCTAACTGTTCGGCTGACATCTCCAAAGAGAAAAATCCAACAGCACCAGGTTTCTTATTAGCATATTCTTCCGGATGAAGGGCTTTTTGTTGTTCAAAATTTCTTGTTAGCACCTGACTACAATTTAATGCTAGATTAAGGGCCATAGCAGTTTTACCCATAGAAGGTCTGCCAGCAAGAATTAGCAAATCAGAATTTTGAAAACCCCCTAAAATTTCATCTAAATCTATAAAATCAGTAGAAATACCAGAAACTTTACCTTTATTTTGAAAAGCAGATTGAGCTTTATTAATTGCTTCGGTAACAGAGTGCCTGATTTGTAAAAAACCTCTGTTCTGTTCTAAATCATTAACTGCTAAATCATATAGTTTCTGTTCAGCAACTTCAATTTGATCATGGGCTGAAAGCTCTATCTCTTTATCAAAAGCATCATTTACTACTTCTTCACCTATATTGATTAAGTTACGCCTTAATGCCAATTCATATATTGTTCTACCATAATCCGTAATATTAATTATGGTTACTGCTAAACTGGCTAAATCTGCTAAGTAGGCTGCCCCACCCTTCTCAAGTAACGCTTCGTCCTTATCAAAATAATTTTTTAAAGTAATGTGGTTAGCAACAATACCTTTATCTAAAAATAACAAAATAGCATCGTATATACGTTGGTGTACAGGTTCATAAAAATGCTCTGCCAATAAAAAGTCACTTACCTTGTGAATAGACTCATTATTAGTTAAAATCACCCCTAATAACATCTGTTCAGCCATAATATTTTGAGGCAATGTTCTTATAAGAAGATTTTGATCTTTATCTGCTACTTTCATTATTTCAATAAATATGCTATTTTGATTTAAAGGTTAGAAGATTATAGTATTTTTAATATCAGAGTTTCAAGTAGTTTATTATGCAATTAGTTAAATTTATTAAAGCTCATGGTTTAGGCAATGATTTTGTAATCATACCCAACTTTAATAAAACTATAAATCTATCTTTACAGCAAGTACGTACTATTTGTGATAGAAAATTCGGCATAGGTTGTGATCAATTAATATTACTAGAACATTCACTTGAAGCTGATTGTAAAATGTCCATTTATAACTCTGATGGTAGTGCCCCTGAAGCTTGTGGTAATGCTACTAGATGCGTAGCTTTAATTCAAATGAATGAGCAAAGACGAAATGATATAAAAATTGAAGTTAATAATAATGTACTATCAATTCATCGCAATCATCATAATATTACTGTCAATATGGGTAAACCAGATTTTACTTGGAACAAAATACCATTATCTCAACCTTTAGAAGAATTGTTAGCTAATTATTTTAGCCCTCTTCCCTTACCTATAGCTGTTAATGTTGGTAACCCACATGCTATATTTTTTGTAGAAAATCTTGATGAATTTGATTTACAAAAGCTTGGACCTAAAATTGAGCATGATAAGTTGTTTCCGTCTAGAGTTAATGTCACTATTGCTAAAATCCTCGATAAAAATAATATTTCTGTAAAAGTATGGGAAAGAGGTGCTGGTGAAACTCTAGCTTGTGGAACAGCTGCCTGTGCTACGGTAGCAGCGGCCTATCATAAAAAATTGGTTAACAACAATGTTAATATTTTATTTAAAGATAGATCTTTGAATATTAATTTGCTAAAAGATAAATCAATTGAAATGACTGGTGAAGCACATATAACTTTTGCCGGTGAATATTGTTTACATTAATTATGTCACAAGAAATTATCACATTTGGCTGTAGGCTCAACATTTACGAAAGCGAAGTAATCAAAGAAGCCTTACAAAAATCTCAAACAGAAAATGTTATAGTATTTAATACTTGCGCGGTTACTAAAGAAGCTGAGCGACAAGCTATGCAAGCTATTAGAAAAGCTAGGCGTAATAATCCTGATAAAAAAATTATTGTCACTGGCTGCGCTGCTCAAATTAATCCTCAAAAATATTCTGCTATGAACGAAGTGGATCAAGTTTTGGGTAATCAAGAAAAGTTGCAATATCAAAATTATCTACCAGTTGACCAAGAACGAGTTAAAGTAAATGATATTATGTCCATTACTGACACTGCCGTTCATTTAGTCAGTAGTTTTGAGGGCAAAACTCGGGCTTTTATTGAAATTCAAAATGGATGTAATCATCGCTGTACTTTTTGTACTATACCTTATGGTCGAGGCAATAGCAGAAGCGTACCTATTGGGGCAATAGTTGAACAAGTAAAATTATTAGTCTCACAAAATTTTAAAGAAATAGTGCTGACTGGCGTTGACATTACAGATTATGGTTTAGATTTACCAGGAAAACCAACTCTCGGCCAAATGATCAAAAGGGTATTAAATTTGGTACCACATTTGTTGAGATTAAGATTATCTTCAATTGATGTAGCAGAAATAGATGAAGAATTAATGAACTTAATACTTAATGAACCAAGGTTAATGCCTCATATTCATATTAGCGTTCAATCTGGTGACAATATGATTTTGAAAAGAATGAAAAGAAGGCATAATCGTGATGAAGTAATAGCATTCTGCCAAAAAGTCCGTGCTCAAAGAAAAGATGTAGCATTTGGTGCAGATATTATTGCTGGCTTTCCAACTGAGACGGAAGAGATGTTCAATAATACTTTAAACCTTATTAGTGAAGCTGGTATCCAATATACTCATATCTTTACTTATTCTGAACGTGAAGATACGCCAGCTGCTAGAATGCCGCAAGTTGATTTACATGTTCGTAAGGAAAGAGCTAAATTATTACGTAAAGCCGGTCAAAAAGAACTGAATCAATTCATTAAACAAAACATTGGTAAAACTCATCAAGTAATAATTGAGCAGAATAATTATGGCCATACCGAAAATTTCTTGAAATTACATTTTAATCAAGATCTAATACCAGGGTCAGTAGTTACAGCAAAAATAACTAGTTACGAAAATAAAACTTTAAACGCAATTTTGGTAAGTTAAACAATGAGTTGGCTACAAAAATTAAAGCAAGGTCTTAGCAAAACTTCTAATAAAATTAGTGAAGGTTTAACGACAGTTTTTATCAAGAAAAAACTGGACCAAGAGACTTTAGATGAATTAGAAGAAGTTTTAATTACTGCTGATTTAGGAGTACATACAAGCAAATACATTATCAATCAATTGGCTAAACAAAAATTTAATAAAGAAGTTTCAATTGAGGAAGTAAAAGCTGATTTAGCTAAAATAATTGAAGAAATACTTTCTCCAGCAGCTAAAAGCTTTGTTATTAATAATAAACCTCAAATTATATTAGTGTGTGGAGTCAATGGTAATGGTAAAACTACCACTATTGGTAAATTAGCTGCTAAATTTGCAAAAGACGGACATACCACATCTTTAGTAGCATGTGATACCTTTCGAGCTGCCGCTACTGAACAACTTAAAGTTTGGGCAAGTAGGTCAAAATCAGATTTTATCTGTGGCCCTGAAAACTCTGATCCTGCAAGTGTTGCTTTTAAAGCAATCGAATCTGCTAAAAACAATAAGACTGATATTGTCCTAATTGATACAGCAGGAAGACTTCACAATAAAACCAATTTAATGGAAGAGTTATCCAAAATCGTTCGTATCCTAAAAAAGCACGATGAAACTGCACCGCATGAAACTATTTTAGTCATTGATGCTACCACCGGCCAAAATGCTGTTCAACAACTTGAAACTTTCCATAAATTTATTAATATTACTGGCCTTATTATAACTAAATTAGATGGTACTGCCAAAGCTGGTATCGTTGTATCTTTAGTCCAAAAATTTAATATTCCTATTTATGCCATTGGTGTAGGAGAACATATCGATGATTTAAATAGCTTCAAACCTGAGGATTTTAGTAAAAGTTTGTTGGGAATTTAAAATCGTTGTGCTAACCTAATAATTAGGCTATTTTAGACTTAATCCTTAATTCTATAATATAAGGAAGATTATGGCCACATCTGAAGATTTATTCCAACTTGCTAACCAAAATGCAAATACAAATATTACTGAAGCCATAAGGCTCTATACCCAAGCTGCTAATCAAGGTCATGTTAAAGCTCAATTCCAACTGGCACTGTTATACGAGCAAGGCATAAAAGCAGCTCAAAATTACAACCAAGCATTATATTGGTACCAACAAGCAGCAGAACAAAACCATTTAGATGCAATTTTTCACCTTGGAGTAATTTATGAAAAAGGCTATGGTGGAACTGAAATTAATGTAGCAATCGCTATAAAATACTACACTACTGCTGCTGACCAACAGCATAAAGATGCTGCATTCAATCTTGCTGTATTATTAGAGAAAGGCTATGGTGGCACTCAGATTGATATTCCAACTGCTATTCATTATTATACCATTGCAGCAAATCAAGATCATCAAGACGCTGCTTTCAATCTAGCAGTTATCCTAGAAAAAGGATATGGCAACACTCAAATTAATGTTGAAAAGGCCACACACTATTATAAAGTAGTAGCAAAAAAAAATCATTTTGGTACTGATGGTAAAAAGCAATGGTGTGCAGCTTTTAACCTAGCTGTCATTTATGAACAAACTTATAGAGAAACAAAAAATACAAGTGATTTAGAAGAAGCTATAAGATATTATGACCAAGCATCCAAACTCGGGCATGCTGAATCAACCTTTAACCTTAGCATTTTATATAAAATGACCGACTACTGTAGGAATGCTGTAAAAAGCATAAAATTGTTAGATCAAGCATTCAAACAAGGTCATGAGAATGCTAAAGCAGAACGTGATAATTACATTACAGAGCTAAAACATCCTGGTTCATGCGCAGGATTCAACATCTTACAACAACTCGAAGATCAAGGTCTACTTGGTCAACTTAAAGAAGAATTATAACTGACCTTAGTTATACATCCAAATTCACTACTTTTTTCGCATTAGACTGAATAAAGTCACGACGTGGTTCTACCACATTACCCATTAATGTAGAAAATATCTCTTCTGCTGAATCAAAATCTTCAATCCGTACTTTAAGCAATGTTCTACGCTCAGGGTTGAGTGTGGTTTCCCATAACTGATCGGCATTCATCTCTCCCAAACCTTTAAAGCGTTGTAAAGTACAACCTTTTTTGCCTAATTCAAGCACATAACTTAACAACTCAGACGGATAAGCCACAGTAAGGCGATTATTTTTATGCTCAATGTTACAACCAGTAGCAAAAGCTGGTTTAAATTCAGCACCATATTCACTTACACGCTTTAATTCAGGTAGTTGGTAAACAGGTTTATCAAAAACAAACTTTTCACTAATACCTCGGAAATGCCTAATGAAAGTTATGTGTTCTTTCTCAATAAATTCATAAGCCCACTTAATGTTACTATCTTCGCCAACATTAGAATTCATAATAGCTACAACCTTATTTAAAACCTCTTGAGTTGCAGAATTATCTAAGCATTGTTCCTCACATAGTCCGTTTAATGCACATAATTCCATTAAACTAGCTGGAGCTCTATTAGTTAAGTTCAACAATAGATTATTATAATTAGCAAGTTTATTAATAAATGCTTTAAGCTCTTCATTTGCAAGCGTTGTATTATTGCTAAAAGTTACTCTTAACTCACTAGTAGATTCAGTAATTAAATAATCTTGTAAAGCTTTATCATCTTTTAAGTAAGTTTCACTACTACCACGCTTAATTTTATAAAGTGGTGGTTGAGCAATATAGAGATAGCCTTTATCGATAAGCTCACGCATTTGACGATAGAAAAATGTTAATAATAAAGTTCTAATATGAGCACCATCAACATCCGCATCAGTCATAATAATAATTTTATGATAACGGACGTTATTGATGTTAAAATCATCTTGGCCAATACCGCTACCAAGAGCCGTAATTAATGTGCCAATTTGGTCTGAACCCAACATTTTATCAAATCTTGCGCGTTCAACATTAAGTATCTTGCCACGTAATGGCAAGATAGCTTGAAATAACCTGCTTCTACCTTGCTTAGCATTACCACCAGCCGAATCTCCCTCAACAATAAATAATTCTGATTTAGCAGGATCGCGCTCTTGGCAATCTGCTAATTTTCCAGGTAAATTAGCAACATCTAATACACCTTTTCTACGGGTAAGTTCTCGAGCTTTCCTGGCCGCCTCCCTAGCATTAGCAGCTTCCATAATTTTAGCTATAATTTGCTTAGCATCTGTTGGATGCTCTTCAAACCATTTATCAAGAGTTTCAGCTATTACTCCTTCAACTACAGGACGTACTTCAGAACTGACTAATTTATCTTTAGTTTGTGAAGAAAATTTTGGATCAGGCACTTTTACTGATAATACACAACTCAAACCTTCACGAGCATCTTCACCAGTTAAGGTTAACTTGCTCTTTTTAGCCAAATTATTATTTTCAGTATATTTATTAATGGTACGAGTTAAAGCAGTTTTATATCCAATTAAATGAGTACCACCATCACGTTGTCTTATGTTATTAGTAAAACATAATATGTTTTCATGGTAACTATCGTTCCATTCCATAGCTACTTCAACAACTATACCATCTTGTTCACCTTTAACCACTATAGGAGCATGAAGTGCAACTTTAGTACGATCTATATATTTAACATATTCTTCAATCCCGCCTTGATACATAAATTCAGTTTTAGCTGGCTCAGAGCTTTTTAAATCTTCTAAAATAATACGGACACCAGAATTTAAAAATGCAAGTTCTCGTAATCTATGTTCTAAAGTTGTATAAACAAAATCAATATTACTAAAAGTTTCTTTAGAAGGATAAAATACTACTCTTGTCCCTTTTCTGCCATTGGATTCGCCCACAACTTTCAACGGAGCTACTGCTACACCATTTTCAAATCTAATAAAATGTTCCTTACCTTCTCGCCAGATGTTTACCTCTAACCATTCAGATAAAGCATTAACTACAGAAACCCCTACCCCATGTAATCCACCAGAAACTTTATAAGAATTCTGATCAAATTTACCACCAGCGTGAAGTTGAGTCATAATTACTTCAGCAGCTGAAACGCCTTCCCCTTCATGTATATCAACTGGTATACCTCTACCATTATCCTCAACTGAAACAGAACCATCAGCATTTAAAATAACTATTACTCGATCACAATGGCCAGCTAATGCTTCATCAATAGCATTATCAACTACTTCATATACCATATGGTGCAAACCAGACCCATCATCTGTATCACCAATATACATCCCTGGTCTCTTACGAACCGCTTCTAAACCCTTTAGAACTTTGATCGATTCTGCACTATAATTATTTTCTGCTTCTTTATTTGTCATATTTCACCTAAATTTTACTAATAACTTATCAATTGCGAATTTTTTATTCCAAAAAACTGACTTTCATCTTTTATCGGAACAAATATATCATTATCCGTTCCTGTTATCCAAGTTTGTGCCTTAATATCTTTTATTATTTGACACAAAATATCTCGTCTTTCTTCATCTAAATGAGCCAACACTTCATCTAACAACAAAATTGGTGTTTGACCTCGCCATTTTATTTGCGCAAAAATCTCTGCTAAAAAAATTGATAATAGCAAAGATTTTTGTTCACCAGTAGAACATTTATCTGCTGGCAAATTCTTTGTTATATAATATACTACCAAATCTGATTTATGTATACCAGCATTTGTACGTCCTGTCGCTGCATCTATATTACGATTTTTACGTAAAACATCTTTATATTCATCTTCTAGTTGAACAGCTGGCACCTTATGAACCTTTAGCTCTATATCCCCAAGTACAGATATTCTCGCTTTTGGGAAAGGGTGATTTATTTCCAACATCACCTCTTGAATATATTCTGTAATTTGTACCCTACTTGTAGCTATAAGGATTGCCATTTGGGCCATATTATTTTCTAAAGCACTTAACCAAGCCATATCATAATTTTTATTTTTTAACAGTCTAGCCCTTTCTTTCATAGAATGCTCATATGCCATTAAATGTTTAGCATGATTTACTTCAAAATTTAGGACTATTCTATCGAGAAATTTTCTTCTTATAGAGGAACTGCTAATGAACACTTGATCCATTTGAGGCGTGATCCACGATATGGATAGCAATTTTGTAAGTTCTGCCTGGTTTTTCACGTTGTTATCGTTTATCTTAATGCACCGCTTACTTTTGTTTTCATCATTCACGATATTTTCATGTTTATCAAGCCAGGTTTCCACTCGCATTGGTCCATAAAAACCATCTATTTGGCTATCTAGGTACCAATAATTAGTTGAATTATTTAAATTACACTGCATATCAAAAAGTTTACACCCTCTAATACCTCTGCCAGGACTTAATAAAGAAATTGCTTCTAAAATATTAGTTTTTCCGGAACCATTGGGTCCTGTGATGACAATAATATTTGATTGAACATCTGGTTGGAGATTTAAATTTATATAATTACGAAAGTAACTTAAATTTAATTTTAAAATCTTAGCAATAGATTTAGAATTTGGATTTTTAATTGCTGCAGCAGCCACCAATTATACCCTCATAGGCATAAGTATATACTTAAACGATTTATCATCACTATCTTGAATAAGGATCGAAGAGAAAGCATCCTTAATATGTAGAATAACTTTTTCTCCTTTAATAGCCATCATACCTTCTAATAAGTATCTTGCATTAAAACCAATTTCCATTTTCTCAGTAACATTAGAATGCACAGCTATCACTTCTTTACTGCTTCCTCCAAAATCACTATTAGCAGAAAAAGTAAGAGTATCTTTTTCTATTGTTAGTTTAATACCTTTAAACTTTTCGTCATTAATTGTTGAGACTCTATCTATGGCTTTAGCAAATAATTTACTATCAGCTTCAATTTTAAAATTATTATCATGAGGGACTAATCCTGTATAGTCAGGAAATTTGGCATCCACTAGTTTCGAAATAATTATTATTTCATTACATTCAAATTGAATTTTGCGTGACGAAAGTGATATTTCAACATTATTCTTGCTTTCATCTATTATCTTCCTTAATTCAATAACCGTTTTTTTAGGGATGATTATATGAGGAAAATCAGATAAATCTGCAACTTCTGGTATTTCTAATACACATAATCTATGGCCATCTGTAGTCACAGCACTTAAAGATTTATGAAAATGTAAATGCATACCATTTAAATTATATCGTGTATCTTCATTACAAATAGCAAATTTAGTTTTATCAATTATCTCACATAATTTATTACTTGTTAGAGAAAATTTATGACTAAAATTATCACTATCTATTATAGGAAAATCTTGAACTGGCAACGTGGATAACGCAAATTGACTTTTACCGGATATTATATTTAAGGTCGTAGGGTTTTCACTAGTAATTTCTAATTTAATTGAAGTATCATCGTCAAGTTTTCGTGCTATATCAAAAAACATATGTGCCGAAACAGTTAAAGAACCAGCATGATTAACTTGGGCCGCTACTTTTTCTGTTACAGCAATACTCATATCTGTTGCTGTTAATTCTAAAGTACCATCACCAGTTGCAGTTAATTTAATATTAGATAGTATTGAAATAATATTACGGCGCTCTACCACTGTTTGCATATGGGATAGAGCTTTAATTAATACTGGTTTTTTAATATCAAGCGAAAAAATCAAATTCATATAACTAACATTGTAAAATTTTCTTTAATAATCTTATATCTTCACTAAATTCTGCATCACTAATCATTAATTCTTCAATCTTTTTTACAGCATGCATTACTGTTGTATGATCTTTACCTCCAAATTTTTTACCAATTTCTGAAAGGCTGCGTGGAGTTAATGTTTTAGATAAATACATTGCTATTTGCCTTGGCCTAGCTACCGTCCTTAATCTTCTTGCAGAAGACATATCTGATACTTTTACATTAAATCTTTCAGCAACCTTCTTTTGAATATCTTCAATAGTAATGGCTCTTTCATTTGAACGTAATAAATCTCTTAAAATTTCTTGAGTTGCTTCTAAAGTAACCTCACGTCCTATGAGATTAGCATGAGCAATCACTTTATTTAAGGCCCCCTCCAATTCTCTAACATTAGAAGTAATCTTCGCAGCTAAAAAATCAATAACGTTTTGAGGTATGGAAATGTTCATTTGGTCTAATTTGGACTGAAGAATTCCTAATCTTAACTCATAAGTTGTACTATGAACATCAGCAACTAGCCCCCAGCCAAGCCTTGATTTAATCCTTTCTTCCATATCTTCCAAATCTGATGGCGAACGATCACAAGAAATTACTATTTGCCGATTATTATCAATCAACTCATTAAAAGTATGGAAAAATTCTTCTTGGGTGCTGTCCTTACCACAAATAAACTGTACATCATCCACCATCAATACATCAACTGAACGAAATTGTTCTTTAAAATTCATTATTTCTTTGTTACGTAAGGCTTTTACAAATTGATACATATATTTCTCTGCAGAAATATAAACCACTTTTCTTTTTGGATTGGTATGAAAAATATGCCAAGCAATAGCATGCATAAGGTGAGTTTTACCTAAACCAACTCCACCATATAAAAATAATGGGTTAGATCCAGCTTGGCCTTTAGTAGAATCAGCTACAGCTTTAGCTGCTGCATATGCTAATTCATTAGGCTTACCAACAACAAAGTTCTCGAAGGTAAATCTACGATCTAAATTGCACCCCAAATTATTATTTTGTTCGGTCGTAGAAGTAAGTTCACTATTAAATGATTTTATATTATCTGTAGGGACACTACTTATCTCACTTCTAAATTCCTTTTTGGCATTTATTGTAACATTAATCTTACTAATATTAGCATCATATTGACGCCATAATTTTAGTAAACGCTTTTCATAATGTGTAACTATCCAATCTCTAATAAATCTAGTTGGAACAACAAAATTAACAACATTAGCACTACTATCTAAGAACTCTAATTTACTTAGCCAACTCCTAAAAGTTTCTTCACCATATTCATTCTTTAAAGCATTAAGTACTAATCTCCACGTATTAAACCCCGTCTCACTTTTTGGCTCGTCAATAATTATTGCTTCGGCTACACTCACACTAGACTCCACAATGATAAGTAGTTATTGAAAAAATTCATTGATTTATATACAACTTTAATTAATTATTTAATAACTTTTTAGTAAATAAAGATTTCGTTTATTAATAGTATTTTATCTGTTAGGAAGATTAGGATGCATTATAAAAAAAATATAGTAAATAGATTTTTTTTCTTTTTAATAAAATATTATAATTGACATCTCTCAGATGCTATATCTTGTATAAACAACTTATTTAAATACTAAATATACATATTAAAATGAATCACGAAGAGTTGCTAATCCTGAAAAAAAAACTTATATATAGAAGTTGCCATCGAGGATGTAAGGAAACAGATTTTATTTTAGGCAAATTTGTAACAGCTAATATCAATAATTTAACTTTAAAAGAAATTCAATTACTTGCTGACTTATTAAAGGAATCTGATACTGATATTTATAAGTGGGTTACTGGACAAACTATTCTTCCATCTTCATGGAAAAATTCACTAATGGAAAAAATTATTAATTTTAATCGAATTAAAAATATTGTTTAATATCAAGCATACCTTAAAAAAACATCAACTCATTAACATTGCCCCCGTAATTGATGGTAGTGAATTTTATGTTATTGCACAAATTGCAAACAATACTGATAAAGATATAATTTTTGTAGCTAGAGATGATGAAAGAGCCAATACTATATATACCGCCTGCCAGTCATTCATTTCTAATAAAAAAATTTTATATTTTCCTGCATGGGATACCTTACCTTATGATCTCACTTCTCCTTCCGCTCATATATTGGCTAAACGCATTTATGCACTTACAAATATTATACAAAACCCTACTGAGCCTAAAATTATAATAACATCGTCTAATGCTATCACTCAAAAACTTCCTTTACCTATAGAAATATCTAATTCCATACTAAACCTAAAAACTAATGCAACATATAACCGTGAAAAATTAATTAACTATTTAATCCATCATAATTATATCCGTACCTCAACTGCTAATGCTATTGGTGAATTCGCAGTAAGAGGTAATATTATTGATATAGTGGTAAATAGCGATGCTTTTGGTTATAGGATAGATTTTTTTGGAGATACTATCGAACAAATAAAAATTTTTGATGTTGAATCACAATTATCTACTTCTAAAACAGAAAACATAGTTATCATGCCTCCGTCTGAAGTAATTTTATCAGAAATTACAATTGATAATTTCAAACGTAATATTATTAAACTGTATGGGTCTAATGCTAACTCTTCTGTGATTTTACAAAATATAGAAAGGGGTAAATTACATTTTACAGGTGTTGAGCAATGGTTACCTTTATTTTATAATCAGCTAACTAATTTTTTTGAGTATTTAAGCCAAAAAACTGCTATAATATTTGATTACCTCACCGAGCCAGCATTAAACGAAAGATTTGAACAAATACAACATTATTATAAAGAAAGATTAGCTGAAGTTACAATAGATAAAAAGCTATATGACAAACCTCTAGAACCTTCTGCTTTATTTTTTGATCGAGAAGAACTAAATAAATATACTAATAAATACCAACAGATATTTAGCTTACCTACTCATCATCAAGAAACCGTTGCTCAAATTCAGACTGACATTAAGCCAACAGAAAATCTTTTTCATTTAGCGAAATTAAATAGTACCTCAGCTTTAAGTATATTACATAACATAATTGCTTCTTCTAAAACAAACTTGATTATCTCTTCCCTAAGTAATGGCTCAAGAGACCGTATAGAAAGAATACTACAAGATCACGATATAATAGCAACTAAACAAGATAAATGGGATAATCAAACTACCATCGCCTCTTCTACCCCTACTTTAATTATTTCTTCCTTACAAAAGGGTTTCACTACTAGTGATTTTAGGTTGATAACTGAACAAGAAATTTTTGGTGAAAGAATTCAAAATGCTCCTACTAAAAAGCAAAAACAATTTAAGCAATTAACACAAGAAGCAAATAATTTCTCCATTGGAGAAATAGTAGTGCATATCGATCATGGAATAGGAAAATTTGAAGGCTTAGAAACAATTGCTCTTTCTTCAACTAAACATGATTGTTTAAAAATTAGCTATGATGGTGGAGATATTTTATATGTACCCATTGAAAATGTTGAACTAGTAAGCAAATATGGCTTAGAAGGTGAAGTAAAATTAGATAAACTTGGCAGCGCTTCTTGGCAGGCTAGAAAAGCAAAACTTAAAAATCGCATTAAGGTATCTGCTGAATATTTATTAAATATTGCCGCTGAAAGGCTAACTAAAACCTGTGATGAAATTATACCAAGTATTGGCATTTATGATGAATTTTGTGCTACTTTCCCTTATCAAGAAACAGAGGACCAATTAACAACAATGAGCGCAATACAATCAGATTTATCTGCAGGTACGCCTATGGATCGCTTAGTTTGTGGAGATGTTGGTTTTGGCAAAACTGAAATTGCTATACGCGCTGCTTTTATTACGATGAAAGCCAATGATAATGTTAAACGACAAGTAGCTGTTATTTGTCCAACCACTTTGTTATGCAAACAACATTTTAAGGTATTTGCTGATAGGTTCAAAAATTTTAATATTACTATTAAACAACTGTCTCGCTTTATTTCAAAAAAGGAAATGCAGCAAACCATCGAAGGGATCAATAATGGGACTGTAGACATTGTTATTAGCACCCATGCATTATTTAATCAAAAAATAAAATTTTCCAACTTGGCATTAATCATAATTGACGAAGAACAACATTTTGGGGTAATTCAAAAGGAAAAACTAAAAGAAAAAAAATCTAATGTGCACGTGCTCTCTCTTTCAGCTACACCAATCCCTAGAACTTTACAAATGTCACTTACTGGCATTAAAGATCTAAGTATCATTGCAACCCCTCCTGTAAACAGATTGGTTACTAAAACTTCTGTATTACCATATGACCCTATTATTATCAAAGAAGCAATGTTAAGAGAGTTCCATAGAGGTGGGCAAATATTTTACGTGTGCCCTAGAATAAGCGACATGGATGATGTAATAAAAATAGTTTCAAGTTTAGCCCCTGAATTGAGAATAGTTTCTGCACATGGCCAAATGACCCCTGATAAATTAGAAAAAACCATGCATGAATTTTATGATCATAAATTCGACATCTTAATTTGCACCTCAATCGTAGAATCAGGATTAGATTTACCAAATGTAAATACTATTATTGTCCACCGATCTGATAAATTTGGTCTAAGCCAACTTTATCAACTGCGCGGCAGGGTAGGAAGGGGTAAACACAAAGCATATGCTTATTTCACAATTCCAAACCATAATCTTCAACCCAATGTAATTAAACGCCTGGAAATATTGCAAACTATTGATTCATTAGGAGCTGGCTTTTCAGTTGCCAGCCATGATATGGATGTTAGAGGCTTTGGTAATTTGTTAGGTGATGAGCAATCAGGACATATAAGAGAAGTAGGTATAGAATTATACCAAGAAATGCTAGAACAAACTCTAAAAGCCCTTAAAACTGATAATAAACTAACAGAAATAGAAGAAAAATGGACTCCTCAATTAAATTTGGGGTTATCCGTTTTAATTCCAGAAAATTATATCCAAGATCTTGATTTGCGTTTAAATCTATATCAAAGAATAGCATCTTTAGAAGATGAAAAAGAAATTGAAGCTTTTGCTGTAGAAATGATTGACCGCTTCGGGCCACTTCCTGCTGAATTTGATCATTTAATTTCAATAGTAAAACTTAAAAGGCTATGTATACAAAATCATATACGAAAGATAGATGCTGGGCCAAAAGCCATTATGCTAGAATTTAGCGATAAAAACTTTGACAAAACTGAACAATTGCTGAAGCTTGTTAAAACCAATCCTGATCAGGTGAAGCTTAAACCAGAAAATAAAGTTTTACTCAATAATAGCATTGAGAATCCAATTAAACGGATTGAGTTAATTAATAGATTTATAAAACGCTTAAATGAGGTATAAATTAACTATCTTCTATGACCGGCTTTTGGTGAAGCCAAAGCTGACCTATTTTGCGCTTCAACCCTGTGGGTTTCCTTTACTTCATGTAAACCAGCTAATAGTTTACTTTGTGGAGCACGACTAATAATCCTTCTCATTCCTGGGTCTCTGTCACCTAATACTCTTATTGACGCTTCTTTCATCTTCTTATCTAGAGCCATAAATGCTGAACTTATATCTCTTACATTTGAAGCAATACCATCTACTTTTTCAAGAAAACTTTCAAGGTAAGCACTCTTTAATTTTGGAGCTTTTTTAATTTCTTCCGAATTGCCTTGTAATTCTGCTTTGGTTAAACTAGCTTCAAAAGCTTTATCTTTTAACGTTCTTAAAGCCCTAGACCACTCCCTTAATTGATCGTATTGTTCTCTAGTGATTCCTACACTTAATAAATTATTATTCATTATTTTAGTATTAGCATTATATAAAGAGTTAAGTGTATCCACAGTTGTGTCATAAGCTGCTCTTATAGTTTCACTTATCCTATCTGCAGATATTCGCTTAAACGCCTCTTCAGCGCTTCTCATAGCTTTATCTTTTTCTTCAGGAGTAGCATCCATACCAAAATTTCTTGCAACATATCCTCTTAAAGTCCCGGTAACATTTTTTGCCAATTGCCATAAAGTTGCACCAAGAGCAACTTGAGTTGCAACATCAACACTTGAATGTATAGGAGAAGCTATAGAGCTTAATGCAGCTTCATTATGTGCTTTAGGAGGAGCAATGCTTGGAGTTCCAGCGATAGCTTTTGCTCTCGTTTCTGCTGCAATCCCTCTTTTCTTTGCCATAACATTTCTCCTAATTATAAATTAAAAATAATATTATTATCTTTAATCCTTTTTAAATATAACATTAATAAGTTAATTAAACCTTAATAATACACTTTAGTATAAAATGATGAATTCGTTGACAAAACTAAGAAATATATAAAATATTTATTAATTTTAATCAATAAAGAGGCGATCAAATGGGTAAGGCTATTAAACAATCGGTTCCAAGTAAACAAACAGAATTTCACCTTAACTTTGGGTTCTTTAAAACAGGAATGTTAGTAGGTGCAGGCGTAGCTTTTCTTGGTGACTATAGTCCCGTAATTAGCATTGGAACAGGTCTTGCATTACCTCAAATAGGAGGCAAAACTAATGATGAAAAAGCTTCTTTGTTTGCAGGAGAAATTGCTGGTTTTATCACCGCTAAAGCACTCCCAGGAATAGCTTCTAGTTTTATCGCAGCTCACCCATTGCTAGCGTTAGGTTTAGCAGCTGGCGCAGGCGCATGTTACTACCGTAAAGAATTATATGACTCAACAATTGGCTACACTATACAAACTTTCGAAGATTTAATGAAACCTGCAGGGGTAGCAGCTGATATGCATCCTGCAGAAGGCATAGAATAAAAATGCATCTTCGTGGTGAAAACAACCAACCTGACTCAAATCAAAGCTGGCTTCTTTTTGAATTGCCTCCCAACACAGCATACCTAGTAGGCGGGTTATTAGCTGGAATAGCAACATCTGCAGTCAGTAATTCCTTTCCTATTCCAAGATGGCCTTTAACTATAAATAATGTTATTAGCATTGGTAACACCTTTGTTCTTACTCATTATTGTGGTAACAATAATGATGAAAAAGGTGCATTGTTAATAGGAGAATTATTTGGCATTGACGTTTCAAATATAGCATATCCTGAACTTAGCACGACAGTACTGAGTATATTAGATACAACACTAGCCGGTTTATTAGACAATATCGTAGAGGATATATAAATGCTCGCCCCTATTCAAACAGAAAAACACTACCAAAAATCTACAATTACCAATGGAGATTTTTTGGTAGGCATATTATTGGGAAGCGCGCTTTCAATGAGCAATATACCTATGCTTCATAAAGCTGGCATAAGCGTAATAACAGCTAACGTATACGCTCAACTAGAAAATTCAAGAACTGCATGTATATATGCAGGTGAAGCAGTAGCTGGTATTTTAGCATGGAAATTCTCTAATAATCCAATATTAAGAACTGTTATCCCTGTATCCTTAATGCTTCCAAAACTGATTGACGCTAACAAAGATTACATTGCAAAAACAGTAATTAATGCATCTACTAAGACCTTCGAGGTTGCATCTAATTCTTTTTCACAAGGACTAGATTATTTAGAAGAGTTTGGTAAAGCTACCTTAGAAGTTCTCAGAGATGTTCAAGAAAAAGACTATTTATTTCAAGACCCTTTTTAATTACTGTTTGAAAATCTTTTTATTCTTTCTGCCTTAAGCTGAGCAAAATCATCTCCTGCATGATAAGAAGATCTAGTAAGCGGGCTAGAAGAAACCATTAAAAATCCTTTTAATCTAGCCATGCGCGCATAATAATCAAATTCCTCTGGTTCAACATATCGTTCGACTTTAGCATGTTTTGGAGTTGGTTGTAAATATTGGCCAATAGTCAAAAAATCCACTTCCGCAGAACGCAAATCGTCCATAACTTGTAAAATTTCAGCCTTAGTCTCCCCCAAACCAACCATTAAACCAGATTTAGTAAAAATAGTAGGATCTTGCTTCTTAACCTTATATAACAAATTTACAGAATGAAAATACCTAGCACCTGGTCTTATATTATGGTATAGCGAAGGCACTGTTTCAATATTATGATTAAATACATCTGGCTTGGCAGCCACAACCCTTTCCAAAGCTCCTTCTTTTCTAAGAAAATCAGGAGTTAATATTTCAATAGTTGTCTTAGGGGCAAGCGCGCGTATGCGCTCAATACATCGAACAAAATGCCCTGCTCCACCATCATCAAGATCATCTCGATCAACCGAAGTTATAACTACATGTGACAATCCTAGCTTAGATACAGCTTCAGCTAACCTATCTGGCTCATGTGGATCAAGCAAATCCGGCATACCAGTCTCAACATTACAAAATGAGCAATTTCTAGTGCAAACTGAGCCTAAAATCATTACAGTAGCATGCTTCTGACTCCAGCACTCCCCAATATTAGGACAAGCTGCTTCTTCACAAACAGTATTTAACTTTAAAGAATGGATTAACTCTCGCGTATTTTTATACTCTTGTGAAATAGGAGCTTTAACCTTAATCCAACTTGGACGTTGGAGCGTAGTTTTTTCAGCATTAGGATTAGCGAGTTTTTTTATATCTATTGCTTTCAAAATTTACCTACTTAATATTAAGAGGTTAAAAATGTATCGTCCTACCATATGCATTTAGCACTGATTCATGCATCATCTCAGATAATGTTGGATGAGGGAAAATAGTATGCATTAAATCAAGCTCGGTTGCTTCCAAATTTTTAGCAATCACGAAACCTTGAATCATTTCAGTAACTTCAGCACCTATCATATGAGCACCTAATAACTCTCCCGTTTTTTCATCAAAAATTGTTTTGATCAAACCTTCTGTTTCACCCATAGCAACTGCTTTGCCATTACCAACAAATGGAAAACGTCCCACTTTAAGTTTATAACCTTTTTCAATAGCTTGTTTTTCAGTTAAGCCGACGCTTGCTATTTGCGGCATAGAATAAGTACATCCTGGAATTTTTGTTCGACACATTGGGTGCACATCCTTGCTACCAGCAATTTTTTCAATACATATTACGCCTTCATGACTAGCTTTATGAGCAAGCCAAGGAGCACCTGCTACATCTCCAATAGCATATATATTTTTTTCGTTAGTTTCTAACCATTCATTAGTTACAATATGGCCTTTTTCTATTTTAACGGCAGTGTTTTCTAATCCTAAATTTTCGGTATTGGCTTCAATTCCTACAGCCATAATTATGGCATTCACTTCCAAATTTTCTAATTTACCTTTTATATCTACTGTGGCAGTCACCGTATTTTTATTTTTGCTAACTGATTGGATTTTAGCACTAGTGCAAATCTTTATCCCTTGAGCTTCAAATGATTTTCTTGCTAAGGTAGAAATTTCATCATCTTCTGCTTGCAATATTTTATCCATTGCCTCAAGCACTGTTACTTCTGAACCAAGGTTGTGATAAAAACTTGCAAACTCGATCCCAATTGCCCCAGAACCAACTATCAATAGTTTTTTAGGTAATTCTTTTGGTAACATTGCTTCTTTATAGGTAAAAATAAATTTACCATCAGGTTCAAATCCTGGCAAAATTCTAGCACGAGCACCAGTTGCAATAATTATATGCTTAGCTAACACTTCACTTTTATTACCGCTTTGTTCAACAGTAATTTTACCTTTACCGGCTAATTTAGCGTGACCTTTAATTACTGTAACTTTATTTTTTTTCAGTAAATGACTAATACCAGAAGATAATTGATCAGCTACTTTCCTTGAACGTTCCACGATTTTTTGAATATCAAACTTAATTCCAGAAACAGAGAAACCAAATTTATCTACATTTTCTAATAAATGATAAATCTCGGAACAACGTAATAAAGCTTTGGTAGGAATACATCCCCAATTTAAACAAATACCTCCCAACGCATCTTTTTCAATTACAGCGGTTTTCATACCAAGTTGCGCAGATCTAATTGCTGCTACATAACCCCCTGGGCCGCTGCCTATAACTACTACATCAAAATTTTCTGCCATTTTAATAACCTAACAATAATCTTACAGGATTTTCAATAATTTCTTTAAAGGCTTGCAAGAATTTAGCACTCATCACTCCATCAAGTACTCGGTGATCAGAGGACAAAGTAACACACATAATATTAGCTATTTCTATTTTACCATCCTTTACAATTGGAGTAGGTATACTACTACTTATAGCAAGTATACAACTTTGTGGCGGATTTATAATCGCATTAAATTGTTTAATACCAAACATTCCTAAATTTGAAATACTAAATCCTCCTCCTTGAAATTCATGAGGTTTTAAAGTTCCAGCTTTAGCCTTAGCAGCTAACTCTTTCATCTCAGTAGAAATAGTAAAAATTGATTTTTGATCAGCGTTAAAAATAATAGGGGTAATTAAACCACCTTCTATAGAAACCGCTACAGAAATATCGATATTATTATATTGTAAAATAGCTTCTTCTGTCCAAGCAGCATTCGCTTCAGGCACTTGTTTTAATGCTAAAGCTACTACTTTAATCATTAAATCATTAACTGAAATTTTTGCTACATTTTTATCAAGGCTACGCACATGATTAATATCATGCCTAAGTTCTAAAAGCTTATCAATGTTACAATCTATTGATAGGTAAGAATGTGGAACATTTTGTTTAGAGTCACTAAGCCTCCGGGCAATAACCTTACGCATGTTATTATTAGCAATAGTTTTATATTCCTGAGAAATTCTAACAACTGGGCCTTCGTGATAAGACTTAGCTTGACCTGATTCTAAAAACTCTAGTACATCTGCCTTAATAACGCGTCCATGTGGACCAGTACCTGAAATTCTAGTTAAATCTACGTTACTTTCTCCAGCAATTCTTTTTGCTAAAGGAGAAGCGAAAACTCTATTACTTGATACTGAAGATACAGCAGCAGATTTAGATAGACTAGGTAAAGCAGGTTGTTGCTCAAGGTCTTCTTTTAAAACTTCTAACTCATCTAACATTTCTGGTTCAGCTTTTTCTATAACAGAAGGACTTATAGCCAGAAAATCCATATTATCTAAAACTGATTTATCCTCACCTTCTTCTAACAAAACTGCTATAACAGAATTTACTGGAACATTTTGTGCACCTTCTGCAACTATTAACTTGCCAAGCGTACCTTCATCAACTGCTTCTACTTCCATTGTAGCTTTATCAGTTTCAATCTCAGCAAGTAAATCACCTGCTTTAATTTTATCACCAACTTTTTTGTGCCATTTTGCTAAATTTCCCTCAGTCATAGTTGGAGATAGGGCTGGCATTAGAATATTGATCGGCATGTCACCTCTTAGTTAAAAAATTATCCTTATTTTGTTCTAAAACAAACTTCTTGGCAAGCTTTAATTATATCGTGTACTTGCGGTAAAGCAAGTCTTTCAAGGTTAGCTGCATATGGTAATGGCACATCCTTTGCTGCGACATTTATGACTGGTGCATCTAAATAATCAAATGCTTCTTTCATAACGATTGCACCTATAGAAGCACCAATCCCTGCAAAAGCCCAACCTTCTTCAACAGTTACTAGCTTATTTGTTTTCTTCACTGAATTAATGATAGCCTCATTATCTAATGGCTTAATCGTTCTTAAGTCTATTACTTCTGCATTTATGCCTTCTTTAGCAAGTTCTTCTGCAGCTTTTATTGCATTTCCTACTTGTAAGGAAAATGCTGTAATTGTAATATCATTTCCTTCCCTTACAATATTTGCTTTACCAATTTCAACTTCTTTCTCTTCTATCGGAAAGCTTTGACCATATAACAATTCATTTTCTAAAAATATTACTGGAGAATTATCTCTAATAGCGGCTTTAAGTAAAGCTTTAGCATCACTTGCAAAATATGGAGAAATTACTTTAAGTCCTGGAACATGCGAATACCAACTAGCGTAACATTGAGAATGTTGAGCCCCAACTCTTGCAGCAGCACCATTCGGACCTCGAAATACTATCGGACATTGAATTAATCCACCTGACATATATTTAGTTTTAGCCGCAGAATTAATGATTTGATCTATAGCTTGCATAGCAAAATTAAAAGTCATAAATTCTACTATTGGCCTTAAACCTGCCATAGCAGCTCCAACAGCAAGCCCAGTAAACCCGTGCTCAGTAATAGGAGTATCCACTACTCTTTTAGGCCCAAATTCATCTAATAATCCTTGTGTAACTTTATACGCACCTTGATATTCAGCTACTTCTTCTCCTACTACAAATATATTTTGATCTGCACGCATTTCTTCTGCCATTGCATCACGTAACGCTTCTCTTAAAGTGATTTGACTCATATTACTACCTACAACCTAATCTAATTTATATCTGTAAAAAGTTCTGCTGGATCTGGCTCCGGGCTTTTATCGGAAAACTCAACAGCCTCATTAACAATGTTTTTTACTTCTGCATCAATAGCAGATAACTCATTTTCAGTGACAATAGCTTTATCTAAAATATATTGTTTAAAATTGTTAATTGGATCACGGAGTTCCTTATGCTCTTGTACTTCTTCTTTTGTACGATATTTAGCTGGATCTGACATTGAATGTCCACGATAACGATAGGTTTTAGCTTCAATTATAAATGGTCCCTTGCCACTTCTTACATATGTCGCAGCTTCCTTTAATGCTTTTTCAACAGCTAATACATCCATACCATCTACTTGCAAACCTGGAATTCCAAATGGCTCGCCTCTCTTGTAGAGGTCTGTTTCCTTAGTTGAACGCAAAACAGAGGTACCCATTGCATAATGATTATTTTCAATAATATAAATTACCGGTAACTGCCATAGAGCTGCCATATTGAAAGATTCATATACCTGACCTTGATGGGCCGCACCATCACCATAAAAAACATAACTTATATTGTTTTTACCTAGATATTTATCTGCAAATGCTAGACCTGTACCTATTGGCACCTGGGCTCCTACAATACCATGCCCACCATAAAAATGTCTTTCTAAGTCAAACATATGCATAGAGCCACCTTTACCTTGTGAACAACCCGTGGCTCTACCCATTAATTCAGCCATAACAACTTTAGGGTCTGTACCAAGTGCTAGCATATGACCATGATCACGATAACTAGTAATAAATTTATCTCCTGACTGTGACGAAGCTATGCAACCTACTATTACTGCTTCTTGACCTATATAAAGATGACAAAATCCTGCAATTTTGCCCATACCGTAAAGCTGACCTGACTTCTCTTCGAATCTACGTATTAAAACCATTTGTTTATAAAACTGCAAGTACTTTACTGCGTCATTAGACTTGCCACTAGACTTTGCCAAATCAACCTCCTTAATCAAATTCAAGTTTAAATATAATTAAATTATTAATGAGAATTTGTCTATCAATTTATGCATTCAACTAAACTAAGATCGTACATTGGATGTTCAATAGCAGAAACTGAGGAATTTAGCGAGAGGAGCCAACCAAAAAATATCCTCTCAATATCCCCATTACTATCCTTATGCCACACCTCAATTAAAACCTTACTCTCTGGAAGACTTTCTTCGTTATCTTTCCAACATTTTCTTACAAAAATACCTAATTTTTCAAAATAGTGTAATTCATCTCCCACCGGTATTTTTAAAATCAAACTTTTACCAGTAATTTTATTTAACCCACGAATTAAAGCATATTTATGATAACCATTTTCTGCTAAATTATTATGTTGTTTGTTATCTTCAATTGCTAATGCAATATTTAGAACAAAAATAATAAATAAACCAAATAAACTAATTACTTGGTTGCGGATTTTTATTATTTTCTTGATTTTTGCTATCATTACTGCTTGCTGAATTAAAGATAAATTTACCAATTAAAGACTCTAAATTGATAGATGATTGAGTATATTGAATAATATCATCATTCTTTAACATTCGATCATCAGCACCAGCTTGAACTTCAACATATTTACCTCCAAGCAATCCATCACTCACTATACGCGCGGATGAATCTACAGGTAATTTTACATTATCTCTAATCGCTATAATCATAACAGCGTCATAAGTTTCTGGGTCTAAAAATAAATCTGCTACCGAGCCCACTTTAATTCCGCTAACTGAAACATCGCTGCCAATAATTACCCCATCCACTTGATTGAACCTTGCTTTTACTTGATAAGTTCGATCTAATTTTTTTACATCTGAGATTTTGTAGGTAAAAATTAAAAACCCTATAGCAATAGCTAACACAAAAAATCCAACAAAAATTTCTATAATACTTCTATTCATAATAACTCTTACTTACTAATTAAATTAAGGTCTCCACGCTTGATAATCACTTGCTACAGGGCTCCTTATTCCTCCCAATGTCATATGACCTTTAGGTCTATAGGCATATTTTGTCCCTGTTAAATTAGGTAAATATTCTTTTTGCCATCCATACTGTAATTTATTATCATACGGAATTTCATCAGATAGATAATGAAGCCATGCATGCCATCTTGGAGGAACTTTTGAAGTTTCAGCCATGCCTTGATACATTACACTTCTAGTTTTACGACCAAGACTTTGGTTAACTTTATATGACTCATAGTATTTATTCCCAAATTTATCTTGACCGATAAACTGAAAATTCAACCATAATAAAATTTTTGTTACTGTTTGCATTTTAAATTATATTTTCTCCTTCATCTCATCTCTGCCTTTCAAAGCCAAGGCATCAACTAAATCGTTAAACTTGTCACCATTATGGCCTTTAATCCAGTGCCAATTTATATGATGCTTTTTAGTAAGTAAATCTAATTCTTGCCATAAATCAATATTTTTAACTTCTTTTTTATCTGCAGTCCGCCAATTCTTTTCTTTCCAGTTTTTTATCCATAACGTAATGCCGTTCTTAACATATATACTATCAGTAAATAACTCTATTAAACAAGACTCTTTCAATAATTCTAATGCTTTTATTGCTGCCATTAGCTCCATCCTGTTATTAGTAGTTGCTATTTCACCACCATATATCTCTTTCTGGATGTTATTATACATTAATAAAGCGCCCCATCCACCTGGACCAGGATTACCAGAACATGCTCCATCTGTATATATAATAACCTTCTTCTTCATATTAATTTTAATAAACTATAGTTAATTTTTTATTAAAGATGAGATATTCCTAACATTTTTTGAATTGTTAGCATATTATCAGCAGCAATTTTTTGTGCTTTTTCTTGTCCATCCGTTAAAACTTGTTCAACATAATCTAAATTTTTCATTAACTGCACATGTTCAGACCTGATCTTTGAGACTACAGAAATAGTGATTTCCGCTAAATCCTTTTTAAATGTAGCACAACCTATACTTTGATATTTTTCTTCAATAGCTTTTATTTTCATTCCTGACAAGGCAGCATATAAATTGAGGAGATTACTGATTTCTGGCCGTTTCTCTTTATCATAATATATTTCTGCAATTGAATCTGTTTTAGCTTTGCGATATTTAAGTTCTATTTCTTCATTAGAATCTGTCAGATTGATACGTGTATAATCAGAATCATCTGATTTACTCATTTTTTTTGTTCCGTCTTTCAGGCTCATTATCCTGACCCCATTCCCAATAATCATTGGTTCAGGTAACGTAAAAAATTCTTTATTTACTAACCGATTAAAGGCTGCAGCAATATCTCTAGTTAATTCCAAATGCTGCTTCTGATCCTCACCAACAGGAACGAAATTAGCTTTATAAAGCAGAATATCAGCTGCCATTAACACTGGATAACAATACAATCCTAGTGAACTATTTTCTTTATATTTCTCAGATTTTTCCTTAAACTGGGTCATACGATTCATCCAACCAGTTGGAGTAATACAATTTAAAATCCAAGCTAATTGTGTATGTTCATAAATCGCACTCTGAGCAAAAATTATGGATTTTTTTGGATCTATCCCACATGCTAAATAAGCCGCAGTAACATTAAGAGTATTATTTCTTAATTCATCTGGGTTATAGGGTATAGTCATGGCATGTAAATTTGCTACAAATAACATACATTGATATTGGTCTTGAAGACCCACCCAATTTTTAATTGAACCTAGATAATTACCAATATGCAAATCCTTTGTTGGCTGTATGCCAGAAACTACTCTTTTCATTTATCCTAAACTCTCATTAGTAAATTCTATATTCTCTAATTTTAAATAATCTTTTAACTTCGTAAAAGCTTCTTCTACTAAATTCTTATTATTACCTCTAATTACTAAATTAGTTCCCCACTTTGCATCATTTTGAAAAGGATAACTACCCATAGATAATTCACTATATTCTAGATTCAATTTCTCCAACAACTTAGAAATTTGGCTCTCACCAACATTTAATTTAAGCTTTTTAGTGACAAATCTATTACCAACTCTCAGTTTATTTTTTATATTATCAAACATTGAACGCATAATATTAGGTATGCCAGCCATTACATAAACATTTTCTATTCTAAATCCAGGAGCACCACTTACTGGATTAAGAATTAATTCAGCCCCTACTGGCATTTCAGCCATTTTATAGCTAGCACTATGCATTATCTTTCCCATTTCTAGATAACGAGCTTCCATTAATTTTACGGCTTGAACATTACGTTCTAGCTTTACATTAAAAGCTTTAGCTACTGAGGCAGCAGTAATGTCATCATGTGTAGGACCAATACCACCAGTTGTAAACACATAATCATATTTAGAACGAAGTTCATTTAAAGCAAAAATAATGTCTTCTTCTACATCCCGAACAATTCTTGCTTCAGCAAAAACGATACCTAAATCCGATAAGTTATTTGCAATATATTGAATATTCTGGTCTTGAGTGCTCCCGCTTAAGATTTCATCACCAATAATTAAAACTGAAGCTTTGATAATTTCTTGCATATCTTAAATTTTGAGCGTATTTTTAAATTTTCAATTATTGTATTATAATTTTCAATGAGCATAACCATTCATAGCAATACAGACTTTATTAAAATGCGTCAAGCTGGAAAACTTGCTGCAGAAGTTCTTGACCACGTTACCGATCATGTAAAACCAGGAGTTACTACCAATTATTTAAATGATATATGTCATAATTATATTATAAAAAACAATGCAATACCAGCCCCTTTAAATTATCGCGGCTCTGGAAATGCTCCACCGTTCCCTAAATCAATTTGCACTTCAATAAACCATGTCATATGCCACGGCATTCCTGATAATACAATTTTAAAGGAAGGTGACATACTAAATATAGATGTAACTGTTATTTTAGATGGTTATTATGGAGATACTAGCCGTATGTATTGGGTTGGTGAACCATCTATTAAAGCTAAGCGTTTAACTAACGTAACCTATGAAGCAATGATGCTTGGTATTGAACAAGTTAAGCCCGGAGCTACATTGGGAGATATAGGAAATGCTATCCAAACGTATGTTGAAAAACATAATTATTCTGTGGTGCGAGATTATTGCGGTCATGGCATTGGCAAAGTGTTTCACACTGAACCAAGTATACTCCACTATGGCAAAAAAGGAGAAGGTTTAATTTTGCAAGAAGGTATGTTTTTTACCGTAGAACCTATGGTAAACGCTGGAAGTTACCATACAAAATTGAATCAACATGATGGGTGGACAGTAACTACTAAAGATCGATCTTTATCTGCACAATTTGAACATACCCTTGCAGTAACAAAAGATGGGTTTGAAATTTTTACTCTCTCACCAAAAAATTACACTCAACCCCCATATAAATCTACCTTATGACTACATTGACTGAGGGCCATAGAGCTCGCTTAAAAGCTCGCTTATTAAAATCTCCACTCGGATCAATAGCAGAATATGAAACATTAGAATTAATATTATACTTAGCAATCCCTCGCAAGGATGTAAAAGATTTAGCAAAAAACCTTTTGAAAAAATTTGGTAATCTGGGTGCAGTACTGAACGCAGAACCAGCTTTACTCTCTCAAACTCCTGGAATCGGCCCTGCTGTCATTTCAGTATTTAGAATATTTCGTGAAACAATCTCTCATGTGGCTAAAGAGCAACTAATTAATGCACCTATTTTCTCAGTGTGGGATAAGCTAATAGAATATCTCAGAAGTACTATGGGATATAATGCCACAGAACAATTACGCATTCTTTATTTGAACAACAAAAATATGCTATTAGCAGACGAACTTCAAGACTATGGCACAGTTAATAGTATTGGTATTTATCCACGCGAAATTGTAAAAAAGGTTATTCACCATTCAGCTAGCGCAATAATACTGGTTCATAACCATCCAAGTGGTAAAACCAACCCATCAAAAGCTGATTTAGAATTAACTGAAATTACGATTAGAGCTTTAAATAATATAAACGTGAAATTAGTTGACCATATAATTATTAGCCATAATAGCCACTATAGTTTTAAAGCAAATAATTTAATTTAAAGATTCTTTTATTATTGAGCTACTGTTACACCAATTGTTTTATCTAGATTAGCATTAACAAATAACGTATTAATAATACTAGCATTGGATAAGTTAGCACTGCTCAAATCTGCATCTGAGAAATTGCTGCTTAGTAACCTACAACTAGTTAAATCAGCATTATTTAAAATTGTGTACCTAAAATCTGCTTTAGTTAAATCACTGCCAGATAAATTAGCACTAGTGAAATTACTTTTTTTCATGTCTACTTGTTGTAAATTTGTTTTAATAAAACTCGCATTAATATAGCTAGAACGCGCACCATATGCATTTGCCAAAATTGCTTGATTAAAATTAGCTTGATCAAATTTTGCATTGTCTAAATTAGCCCAGCTTAAATTACAATTACTGAAATTAGTAGCGATAGCTACGACATAACTTAAATTAGCTGACTCTAAATATGAACCATCAAAATTAGCTTTTTCCATACTAGTTTGATAAAAATTTACTCCATATAAATTAGAATTTGCCAAAATTGCATTATCCAATTTGGCAGATTTTACAACTGCCTGCGATAAATTAGCCCCAGTAAAATTTGAACCTGATAAATCAGATCCAGAAAGAACAGCACCGTTAAGATTAGCTCCATTAAAATTAACTTGGTTAAATTCACCATGTTTTAACAATGCCAATTTTAATGTAGCGTTACTAAAATCAACATTATTAAAAACACCATAATCAATATTGGCCGAATTAAAATTCGACTCGGTTAGCTTAGCATTAGTAAAATCGCATTCACTACATACTATTCCCTCGAAGTTAGCATTTGAAAGATTAGAACCATTTAATGAAACTTTATTGAATTTAGAATAAGATAAATTTAAACCAGAAAAATCTACATTACTAAAATCAGCATCATTAATAATAACGCCAGATAGATTTTCTCCGAATCTGCTTTTTAAATCTACACTCTTATTTTTATTTTTTTGATTAATGATATAATCTTTAATAGCATTCGACTTATCTTGTATTGCAGAATCTTGATCACGATTACCAAAATAAAAATATAGCAAAACTCCTATAACTATTAAACCAACAACAATCGATACAATCTTATAAGGAAATTTATATCCTTCCTGTAAAGCTTGATTTACATTGAAATCATTATCGGTATCTTTAGCCATAATACATTTGATAAATTAGGTTATGAAAATAGAATAAGAAATATTCAGACAGTGTGCAATAACTTTATGTGAAAGATACAAACTAATTATTAATATGGCTTTGTATTTTCATTAATTGTAGTTTTGGACTATCTGCATCAATCTTTTTTTTGCGGCCTCTTTGGCTCTAAGACTTGCATAAGTGTCTTGTTTATCTTTATCTTCAATATAGTTTGCAAAAACAATAGTATGTTTACCTTTTTGCACCCACCCTACAAACCAGCCAAATTGGTGATCTAATTGATATGTTCTATCTTTATTCCACTGATCACCATTTCCTGTTTTTCCATACAGCTTCCACCCACCTGGTAAATCCTCAATATAAATAATATTTTTGGTCATTTCTTGTGATTTAAGGCTAACGGGCAACTTATCCTCAACCAGTTTTTGTAAAAAAACAATTTGCTCTTCAGGGGAAATATGTAAAGAGCTGGATATCCAAGGCTTTAACCCATTGTCCTTATTTTTATATCCTTTTACATCTTGATTGCCATAATCAAAATTTTTGACATATTCTTGAAATTTTGACATTCCAAGTTTTTGTACTATATATTGCGAGAACCAAACACAACTATTTTTCATCCACAGGCTAGGATTATGAGGGTGTTTCCATTTATCTAAATAATCTTCATAACCTTCCTTAAATGGTAACTCAGGATGTGTTTCATCAATCAATATACCTTCATTATAGCCCATTAAGCTAATAGCTATTTTAAAAGTAGAATTAGAAGCATGTCGTGATTTACATTCCCCTTCATTAATTATAATTTTATCAGCTTCTTTTACTAAGAAACAATTCCCTTCCGCAATAGCAGGAATACTAAACAACAACCCAATGCTTAAAAATAAAATTATTTTTTTCATACTAACCTTCAGATAATTTCAGATGAATATAACTAAATTTCTTATTTTGTAAACGCCTTGGCAGATTTACTTTTAATAAAAATAATAATTGCACCAATAGCAGCCAAAGCATACCAAATGATCGCATAACCTAAATGATCATTACGGATAGATAGTGGCAAATCATCTGGATTAATATCAGTATTAATTATTATCGGTAATAAATTCAAGCCAGTAAATCTCTCCATCTGAGAAAGGTTTATATAATACCACTGATTTCGTTCTAGCTCATTTTCAGGAATAAATTTAGATTTTCCTTCTACAGGCATAATCACCCCTTTAATTATTGAAGGTAGATCATCTTCAATATTTTGGTTTTTATCTTTTACCCAGCTATATTTAACTAAAACTATCTTATTATCTCGAAGTTTGAAAGGTATAATAAGATTATAACCAGGCTTACCCTGTTTATTTAAATTATACATATACATAGTTTTATCTATTAAAAATTGGCCGGACAAGTTTACTTGACGATAATAGGTTATCGGTTCTTGAAGTTTTTCAATAGGTGGTAATTGAAGTTGATTAGTAAGAGATTGTATTAAATCAGTTTTATAATTTAAACGATAAACTTGCCATGTTCCAAGTGCTAATAAAGTTAATTCTGCCCCTAGCAATAAGATTACGATACAAAATTTTTTTATCACACCCTACTCATTATGAGTTAATTCCTAACTGCCCCATACATAAATAAAGGTAAATAAGAATAACCATACAACATCAACAAAATGCCAATACCAACTTGCAAATTCAAAACCTAAATGTCCTTTGCCTTTATCAAAATGACCAGCCCGCGCCCTAAAGTAGCATACCACTAAAAATATAGTTCCCACTAATACATGAAAACCATGAAACCCTGTAGCCATATAAAAATTTGAAGGATAAATCCCATCTTTAAATTTAAAGGTAGCATGAAAATATTCATATACTTGCAAACTAGTAAATAATGCCCCTAAAAGTACAGTAATTAATAAAGCACTTACCATGTCTTTACGATTATTATCTAATAAAGAATAATGTGCCCAAGTTACTGTTGTGCCTGATAGTAATAAAATTAAAGTGTTTAAAAATGGAATGTTCCATGGATCAATAACCTCAATACCTTGTGGTGGCCATAGACTAGCTTTAATTGGCCATACACCTTCCAAAATTGCTACTGGATCTAAACTAGCCTTAAAGAAAGACCAAAAAAATGCAAAGAAGAACATTACTTCAGACAAAATAAATAATAACATTCCAAGGCTTAGCCCCTTACGCACTACATCAGTATGAGCATGATCCTGAATTCCTTCTCTAACAACATCTCGCCACCAAAAATATAGAATTGCAATAGTAGCCATAATTCCTATTGGTAAAACATATTCCCAAAAAGGATATTGATGAAATAACATCACTGAGCCACTTGTTACCAATAATAATGCAAAAGAAATAGAAATAGGCCAAGGGCTAGGATTTACTAAATGAAATTTATGACCTAATTTGTGAGATGCGCTTTTGCTCATATATTCTTCCGATAAACTAATAATTTATTGTAAATAATAACTTGTAATTATATTTAATTCAATCACTACATATTGTCTAGAGGATTAGAAGAAAAATTTTGAATACAAAAACTAAATGCCTACATCACGACTACTTTTCACTTTTTTTGGTAATGTAGTATTAGCTTGCACTTGAGCTGATTTACCCAGAGGCACTTTAACTTTACTTGCTAAATAACGAGTTAATACTTGCGTACAATCATTAGTAGCCACATCAGCAACTGTCTGGCCTTTAGCATTAACTATTTCAAGATCAGCCCCACCACTAGGCCCGCCTGTAAGTAACAAAGACAATGTATAACCATGACCCTTTTGCGCCGCTAAATGCGCTGGGGTATTTCCATAACTATCTTGAGGATTAGGGTATGCACCTTTAATTATTTTATTTGAAACCATTAGTTACCTACTTATTTTCGTTAGGATCAAGTAAATATTTCACTGCTGGCGCTTGAGCTGTAATTGCAGCTAAATGTAGGGGGGTTGCACCAAATTTGTCTTTAGCATCAATATTAGCACCCTGCTCTAACAAGAATTTAATAATAGAAACATGACCTTTCATTGCAGCTAAATGTAATGCTGTATCTTTGTTATTATCTACTATGGTTAAAGCGTTAGGATCTTCTGCAAAAAGTTTTTTAAATTTATCCAGATCACCATTTAAAGCAGCGATTAGCAATTCATTTCGTCCATATTTATCTTTATATTCAGATGTCATATCAAATTTTTCATAAATTTATTTTTTGATACTACATCAAAAAACTTAATAAATGCTTAACAAGACATGATTTTTTTACTAGTGAAATATCTTACTAAATCCTCTAAACCAATCTTAAATAAGTTATATTCGTAAAAAATTTCTGGCTTAAAGATTAAATTCTTTTGGACGCTAGTAAGAAACTTAGGGAAACGGCTAAATACAGATACATTAAGTATTATATCATACGACTCGCTTTTTCTTAACATAGTAGAGACTTCCTGATAATAAATAGTATATCTAATTAAACTATCATCATCCAAAATAATAGTTGGACGGTTATAACCTATTTCCCTCAAAATAGCATCATAGCTAGATGTTAGCCTCACTTGTTTTCCATATCTTAATTTATACAAAAAAACCATAATATTTGCTGCTTTATACGAACTTTCAGGGATGATGCCCTTTTTAAGGCATATATCTAAAGGGTGTAAAGTTAACCCAGCTCTATATTTTATTTGCAATTCAGGTGTTGCATCCCCTTTATTATATTTTAAAAATTTATTGTTTATTAAGTTCTTGGTCATTAAATATTCTCCATAGACAGTCTGAAATTTATTATATTCAAATAGTTTTCAGAAATGTAAGATTAATAAGTAAAAATTAGATGTTCCAACTTAAGGTTTGTTATTTGATAAAAAGCAAATAATTAATAAGTATAAAAATACTCGTACCTAGCCATAAAGGCCATAAACCTGTTACATAATAATAACAGTGATTAACTATTGTAAATTAATTAACTGTGCGCAAAGTGAATAATTGGTTGCAATATATTGACAATAAGTTAAAATAAAAATTAATAAATTATTTTTAAATTTTTTTTAATGAAGAACAATGACTACATCATTACATACAGCAATTACTGAAAACGATGAAGAAAAATTCCGTACTTTAGTAAGTAATAGTGTTAACTTTAATCTCCAAGATAGCACCGGAAATAATCCAGTTCACGCCGCAGTAATAGCTGGTAGACCAGAAATGCTAAGAGAATTAGCAAAAGCTGGTGCTGACCTCAATGCTCTAAATAGGAATAATGAATCACCCTTAGAGCTTGCATTTAACGCCAAAAATACTGAAATGGTAAAGCTGTTAATAGAATTAGGCGCATCCATTACTACTAAATTTAAAGACGGCACTACTTTACTTCATAATATAGTAAGGACTGCTGACCCATTACTTGATTTTGCCCTTCAACATGGAGCCCCAGTAGGAGTTCAAGATAGAAAAGGCAATACTCCATTACACACAGCAATTCAGCTCTCTGCTACTAAACCAGACCAATCAACAGAATTTACTAATATCGCTAAAAAGTTGGTTGAACATGTTGGCAATCCTAAAATCTTTGACCAAATAAACTTGCTCAGAAAAAGTCCTCGTGGTCTAGCACAAAGATATAAGAATGAGGTAGTACTAAAGGCTATGGAATTACGACAACAATTATTAGAAATTAGAGACACAATCAAAAAACCTCATCTTTCTTCCAGTGCAAAATCCTCTACTACAGAACCATTAAGACCATACATACACACTCGATAAAATCCATGACAAATACCCCCCCAGCTGCTACTTGGTTGGTAACTTTTAAAATTCAATATAAATACTTAGATTTCTTTATTACTCACTTAGAAAATATTTACTCAGATTTATCTTATTTTGAATATAAAACCGGCGAACAAATTGAGAATCAACCCGATGACATTTGGATAATACAATTATATTTCAGTGAATTACCAGATTTTGATAAAATAAAAAAACAAATACTAGACCTAGCTAAAAATAACGATATTAGCAAACCGCTAAGAATCCAACTTACTAATTTAAATGATCGGGATTGGATTGCAGAAATAAAGAAAAAATCTAAACCTATTATAATAGATGATTTCTGTATTTACAACTCCCACCACAAAATAAAAAGTAATAATCTAATACCGATCATCATTGATCCAACCAGAGCATTTGGTACTGGTGAACATTATACCACTAAAAATTGTATAAAAGCCTTATGTTATCTTAAAAATAATAATTTTATCCCAAAAAAATTACTCGATATTGGTTGTGGCTCTGGGATACTTGCCATTGCTATGGCTAAATTATGGCAAAAACCCATTATTGCCACAGACATAGAAGAACAATCTACACTTACTGCTCAAGAAAATATAAACATAAACAAAGTAGAAAACTTAATCTCAGTATCTTTAGCAAATGGCTATCAAAATGAGAATATTATCACTCACAGTCCTTATGATTTAATTACATGCAATATTTTAGCCCAGCCATTAATTAATATGGCCCAAGACCTGGTTAACCATCTTGCAATTGGTGGTAAAGCAATTTTATCAGGCTTTTTGACAAACCAAGAAAAAGAAGTAATAGCAGCGCATACTTCACTTAAACTTCAAATCATTCATAAAATTGTTGATAATAACTGGTCGACAATAATTTTAGAGAAAATATAGCTAAGTAATTAATAATGAAGCAAGCCCCAAGAACAAACAGAAACCTATTATATCAGTAAGAAAAGTAAGCAGCACACTGGAGGCTATAGCTGGATCAGCCCCAATTTTATTAAGAGTAATTGGAATTATAGACCCAAGGAAGCCAGCAACTGTAAAGTTGATAGCAACAGCTAAAGCAAATACAAAACATAAATTAACATCTTGATAAATGAATAATAGAATAATTGCTCCGAGTACACCCAATAATATGCCATTTAAAGCACATGCATAAATTTCCTTTAAAATAACTCGCCAAGCATTAGCAGGAGTTATATCTTTATTAGCAATCGCCCTTACGGCTACTGTAACTGTTTGCGTACCCGCATTTCCTCCCATAGAAGCTACGATCGGCATAATAGCCGCCAAAGTTACGATCTTTTGAATGGTATTATCAAATAAGTTAATCATGATGGAAGTAAAACAAGCAGTTAATAAATTAAAAAACAGCCAGGGAAACCTTTGAGTAGCTGTTTTAAAAAAAGCAGAGTATATATCTAGTATATTAACACCACCCAACTTCATTATATCTTCTTCAACTTCTTCTTCTACTACATCCAGAATCTGATCTAGGTAAATCACACCGACCATTTTCTTACTTTTATTTACTACCGGTACTGAATTTAAATCATAATGTCTAAAAATATATGATACTTCTTCTTGATCTAAATTAGTAGAAACTGGTTGTAATTCTTTATGCATAATATTTTTAATAGGCACATCTTTCTTGTTTCTAATTAATTGACCTATGAATACTGACCCGACTGGAGTAAGGTTTTTATCAACTACAAATATTTCATCTAAATCTTCAGGTAATTTATTATTGCCACTTAAATAATCTAAAACATCCCCAACATTGCTATCTTCTTGAATTGCAACGAAATTAGTATCCATTAAAATACCCGCACTATTTTTCGGATATTCCAAACCCTTTTTTAAGTTTCTTCTACTAATTAAAGGTATGTAAGATAAGATCTCGTCTCTTTCATCTTCAGTAAGATCATCAAGTAAACCTATAGCATAGTCTACATCCAATTTATTAACTAATTGGGCAAACTTCTTTTTACCTAAAATTTCTATTAAAGACCTTAAAACATCGATGTCAAACTCAAGCAAGATTTCTGGATTAATCTTATCATCAAGTAATTCTATAATTTTTTGACGTTGTTCGTACTTGGCAAAGTTTATATAGTCAGCAAGATCTGCATAGTGGATGCTAGTAATAATCGATTTAAGCAATTTATCATCACCTTGCTCAAAGGCTTGATTAATAGCATTATTAATATCATCCTTAGCGATGGTCTTTACAGTATTTTCCTTTGGTAAAGAAATTTTTTGATTTTCCATAATCAACCACCTTATATAATTACTAATGGTGATATAAACCGATAATTCCTAAATGAAATTCAGATTTACATACTGTGCAATATGGTGCGGTCGAGAAGATTTGAACTTCCACTCCTTGCAGAACAGCGACCTCAACGCTGCGCGTCTACCAATTCCGCCACGACCGCAATATTAAGTTATTTTATAAAACTGTTTATTAGACTGCAAGAGCTTTATAAATACCTAAGCATGGTTTACATTATATAGGATAAACTTGCAATAAAAATAGTAAAGTTATTTACCTTTATTTACTGCCCTTTCAATAGATAATTTAATTAACTGCTTGGCATGCTCAGCATCTTCCCAGCCTTTAACTTTTACCCATTTGTTTTTTTCTAATGTTTTATAATTCTCAAAAAAATGAGAAATACGTTTTGCCATAATTTCTGGTAAATCCTTATATGATTTGATCCCTTCATAATAAGGGCTTAATTTAGCAGTTGGCACGGCCAAAATCTTCTCATCAAATCCTGATTCATCTTCCATTAATAAAACACCTATAGGGCGTGCTTTAATAATACTACCTGGCACTACTGGAAAATCCGCTATTACTAATACATCACATGGATCTCCGTCATCTGATAGAGTATGTGGTATAAAACCATAATTGCATGGATAATGCATTGCAACTTGAATAAAACGATCCACAAATAAAGCTCCACTATCCTTATCAAACTCATATTTAACTGGATTAGAACCTGCTGGAACTTCTATAATTACATTAACTTCTTCTGGTGGGTTTGCACCAATTGCTACTTTATTTAAATCCATGAAACGCCTCATTAATAATTGATATTAGATATAAAATAATACTTATAAAATTAAAAGCAATAACAACTTGATTTATTAATGGTTAAATATATTATGGAGCAAATAAATCTTGGAGGGATGGCCGAGCGGTTTAAGGCGCACGCCTGGAAAGCGTGTTGACAGCAATGTCTCAGGGGTTCGAATCCCCTTCCCTCCGCCATTCAAATTAAATATCCTTTTAAATCTTGTTTTACTTACACAAACACATTTCCCCTTGTATTAAATTTATTAAATAGTACCTCTAAAGTATGGACTAAATATTTTATTGGTATTTTATGAATAACACCCTCACTGCTTTAAAAGGTGTAAAAGTTGGACACGCAACTCATTTAGATAAATTAACTGGCTGCACTGTGGTAGTTTTTGATAAACCTCTCCCTGTGGCATATATTGCTAATGGTGGAACTCCTAGAACTTATGATACTACTATCCTAGATTCCGGGAAATCCTATTACAAAAAACATGCATTATATATCTCAGATGGAGCGCATATGGGCTTAGAAACAGCTAGTTATATAGCCCAAGTATTACGTGAGCGCAAAATCGGATATAAAATTGGTAAAAATATTATCCCTTCTATAGCTGGAGCATGTTTATTATCGATAGGCCCATTTATTGGAAAATTTAATCCTGAAATTGGAATAGAAGCTACACAAAATATCTCTGACTTGCCTGTACAATCTGGCAATATAGGAGCAGGAACAGGTGCTTCTGTAGGCAAATTCTCTTTTAACCCTGGAGAAATTAGTATGGCTATGAAATCTGGCTTAGGTTCAGCAAAAATTGAACTTGGAAACAGAGCAATAATATGCGCCCTTACTGCAGTTAATGCTATGGGTAATATCATCGGATATGACGGGCAAATTATTGTAGGTAACAGGAATGATACAGATAAACCCAAGTTTAGAACATTTGATAATTACTGTGATTTTCTCACAGGAAAAATTTCTAATACTACTATTTCTATTGTGGGTACTAATATCAAATTACATACTAAAGAAGATTTAAGGAAAATAGCAGAAATAGCCTCACATGGCCATATAAGAGCTATTAATCCTGTAAATACTTCGCTAGATGGGGATACTGTATTTGTATTTTCAACTGACGAAGTAGATTTGCCTTTATCACCAGCTGGTAAAAATCTCAGAAGAAGTGATTGGTATAAAATTTCACTTGATATAATAGCACAAGCAGCAGCTAAAACTGTGCAAGAAAGTATATATGATGCATGTATAAAAGCTAAAACTATAAAATTGCCCTGGGGATATAAGGGAATAATTCCTTCTATGCAAGACTATTAGTAAGATAAAGTAAGCATCATTTATAACATATATAACATTATATTTTTAAAAATTTTCTAAATAGATCTTTAAACTTGTTCTTTAAACAATTATATTAAGCTGATAAGTTTATTGGCTACATTAATGGTTTATTAATACCATTACAGTAAAATAAATAAATACTCTAAATGAAATTTTATTTATGGACACAGATAATTCATCTAACAAAACTACACAAAACCTTTTAGTTCAAGGGTTACAAGATTGCAAACTTGCATTCATAATTACATTTATATTTTCGTTTGGCGTAAACGTACTAAATTTAATTACCCCTCTTTACTCACTACAAGTTTTAGATAGAGTTGTCTCAAGTGGCAGCAAAGATACTTTATTAATGCTAACTATAATTATCATTGGAGTCTATGTTTCTTATACTTTATTACAAATTGCCAGGTCATTTACTTTAGTAAAAATAGGCGAGTGGCTTGATAAAAAATTATCTCCTCAACTATTTGCTGTAGCGGTTGAAAGCAGTTCTATTAAGCAATCTCTCGGTGCTAGCCAAACTATACGTGAATTTTCTACTATTAAAGCATTCCTTACAAGTATAGGTATAAATAGTTTATTTGATGCTCCTTGGTCTATTATTTATATTATAGTAATATTCTTAATTCACCCATCTCTAGGGTGGTTAACTGTTTTTGGCGGCCTGCTCATTCTATTTTTTGCCTTCTTAAATGCCTACGCAATCAATGACACTCTATCTAGCTCTAATGAATATAATATCAAAGGCCATTATTTAGCAGAAATTGCTACTAGAAATGCTGAAACTGTCCAAGCTATGGGCATGATGAGCAATGTTAAATCTCGTTGGGCATCTGTAAATAGCTCAGCTTTAAAAATGCAATCAATTGCAAGTTATCGTAACGGTATTATAGCTAACATTACTAAATTTTTACGTGCTATATTACAAGTTGGAGTTACCGGCATAGGAGCTTATTTAGTAATTAGCACTAACCCACCAGAAATGACTGTTGGTAATATGATAGCCAGCTCTATTATCGTAGGGCGTGCTTTAGCCCCATTTGATCAAGCTATTGAAGTTTGGAAACAAGTATCTTCAGCACGTAAATCTTATAATAAAATTAACACTTTCCTTAATCAATCTTTGAGCAAAGTGGAAGGTATGTCTATTCCTAATCCTGAAGGCAAGCTTACAGTCGAGAACGTGTTTTTCTCTTTACCTGCTCCAGCAGGTCAACAACCAAAAGCTATTTTAAAAGGGTTAAATTTTACTTTAGATCCAGGATTATCATTAGCAATTATTGGGCCAAGTGCTGCTGGTAAATCTACTTTAGCACGATTACTTGTTGGTGTATGGAAACCAACATCAGGTTATGTAAGGCTTGATAATGCAGATGTATTTACCTGGAATCGAGATGATTTTGGTAAACATGTTGGTTACGTACCTCAAGGAATTGAGTTGTTTAACGGCACAATAAAAGAAAATATTGCCAGAATGAGCCATAACCCTGATCCTGAATTAGTGGTAGATGCTGCAAAATTTGCTGGCGCCCATGAGATGATTTCAAAAATGCCCAATGGTTATGAAAGTGATATCGGAATAGCAGGATCAGCTTTATCTGGAGGACAAAAACAAAGGGTAGCATTAGCGCGAGCATTCTATGGCACACCTAAGTTAGTGGTATTAGATGAACCAAATGCTAACCTTGATGAACGTGGTGAACAAGCTTTGGTTCAAGCTATAGCAAATGCTAAAGAAAGGAAAATTAGTACTATACTTATTTCCCATAGGCCCTCAATTTTAGCATTTGTTGATATGATCATGATTTTACAAGAAGGTGTTATCGTTGCATATGGCCCAAGAGCTGAAATTCTAGCAAGATTTAGCCAACCTGCTAAACCTGCACAAGCTACTGCAGATAATACGGAAAATAACAACAACACTACAAATTAGGAATGTTTATGCCAAAAAAAGCAAAACATGATGAAGATAAAATAAAAGAAACTCCTAAATCAGAGGCAAGTTCTGAAGGGAAAATGCTGCCAAAAATAAAGTATAGTATTTCTTTCGACCCTGCTGCAGGTCCAATTATTGACCAACCAAAACAATCCAAGGCTGAACCTACCACATCTAAATCTGAGCCATCTCCAACTACTCAACCAAAAAAACAGCAAATACAAGAAAAAGCTAGTATTCGTAGGTTATTACAACAAATTAAAGAACATCCTGAAGTATTAAAATTACTTGATAAAGCAGGCGAGCATCATAAAAAACTTCTAAGCTATAGGTTTGGTCACTTTATTCAAGATTTTCAAAATTTTTTAGCAAAAACGCTTAAAATGATGGATGCAACAATAAATTTTATTGTTCATAAAGAGGGAGGGACTGATCGTTATCGTAATGAAGTTGTACAACAGGCAAGACCTCCTATTCTATTTGGTATTTGGGTTACAATTGTTACTTTTTTCGTTTTTGGAATATGGGCTACCGTTGCTCCTCTTGATAGCGCAGCACCAGCAATGGGCACTGTAGTTGTTGATACTAATAAAAAGGTTATTCAACACAAAGAAGGCGGTATAGTTGAAGCCATCTTTGTTAAAGATGGAGACCATGTTAAACAAGGACAACCATTATTAAAATTAAGTGATGTTGAATGGAAAGCGCAAATTTCTGCATCTGACGCCCAAATTAATTCATTGACTAAACAGCTAGAATTAATGCGTGAGCAAGTAGAAAATATTAAAAAATTACATGAAAAAGGCTTCGCACAGAAATCCTATTTAGTAGAATTGCAATTAAAGGAAGCAAGCCTTACAGGTAATTTATCCGAATATGAATCCAGAATAATTGCAGCCAAAGATGCAATGAGTAGACTAGACATCACATCTCCAATTGACGGCATAGTTAATCAACTAATAGTGCATACTATCGGTGGCGTTATTAGACCAGGAGAACCTCTTTTAACCATTATCCCTCAAGACGATAATTTAGTAATTGATGCGTATGTAGATCCTAAAGACATAGATTCAGTCCATGTTGGATTAAAAGCTAAAGTTAGAATCACAGCCTTTAAAAGCAGAAGTACTGCCCCTCTTGATGGTGTAGTAGTGCAAGTTTCACCAGATATTATTGAGCCGCAAAGTGCTGGTCAGCATCCAATGTATAAAGTACGCATTGAAGTGGACAAATCACAGCTTAATAAAATCTCGCGCCTAAGGAATTATGAACTTTATCCTGGTATGCAAGCTGAAGTGATGATTGTTACTGGTGAACGCACTTTATTACAATATCTACTTGATCCAGTTACCAGTACCTTCTGGCATGCGTTCAATGAAAAATAAAGCTTACTTTAGAATTTGCTCTCTGTTAGGCTTATTAATTTTTTGATATTATCTTTATGTCGAAAAATTACTAATGCGCTAATTAAGCTAATGCTAGTAACCAAACTAAAAGTACAATCAAAAAAATACGCAATAATCGGAGCAAGAACGAAAGCTATAATTGCTGCTAAGGAGGAAATCCTTGTAATTAAAAAAGTAATTAACCAAACTGCACAGACGATTAATCCAAACTTAAAATTAAACATTAAGAATACTGCTAGCGAGGTAGCAACTGCCTTTCCGCCTTTAAATTGCAGCCAAATTGGAAAAACATGACCAATAATAGCAGCTAGGCCTGCATACATACTAACCTCAGGGCATATATATCCAGCCAAAAAAACGGCTAAAGCCCCTTTTCCGCCATCAGCGAGTAAAGTTAATAAACCCCAAAATTTCCCTGCCTTACGCACCACATTCGTAGCACCAATATTACCTGAACCATAATTACGAATATCGCCAAAACCAGCAAATTTAGTAATAAGCAAACCGAAAGGTATAGAACCTAGAATATAGCCTAGAGCTATAGAAAAAAGAGTAATGGGAAAATTACAAGATAATTCGGTCATTGTTAAATTATGGTTTGCCCAGTTTTCTTCCAGTCAGCTAGAAACGCTTCTAGACCTTTATCTGTTAAAGGATGCCCCACTAATTGCTTTACCACCTTTGCCGGAATTGTACAAACATCAGCACCAATTAAAGCAGCTTGTAATACATGGACTGGATGACGTACTGAAGCAACCAATATTTGAGTAGTCAAATTAGGATAATTAGAATAAATAGTATGAATATCTTGGATAAGTTCCATTCCATCCTGCCCTATATCATCAAGACGTCCAACAAATGGTGAAATAAATGTGGCCCCAGCTTTAGCTGCTAACAAAGCCTGATTAGCTGAGAAACATAAAGTAACATTAACCATAATGCCTTTATCGGTCAAATGTTTGCATGCTTTTAATCCATCCCAAGTTAATGGTAATTTTACAGTTACATTTTTTGCAATTGCATGAAGTTTTAACCCTTCAGCAATCATTTGTTCTGCACTAGTCGCTGCTACCTCTGCACTAACTGGCCCAGAAACTAAATTGCATATTTCTTTAATTACTTCTAAAAAATTTCTACCAGATTTTGCTATTAGTGATGGATTAGTCGTCACCCCATCAATTAATCCGCTTTCAGCAAGCTCGGCAATTTCATTTACATCAGCACCATCAACGAAAAATTTCATGATTAATCTATCTATTACAAGATTTTTCTTTAGTTATATTGGATTATAAATCTATAGGCAAGAATTTATGCTAAGTATTTTTAAAAGTGGAGTTTGATACCAAAAGTTACTACATTATCCATTAAAGTTCCACTTATACCACCATTGAAAACAGATGTATCACCTTGAACTAGATATCCTTGAGTCCTAACCTTGCCACGATTCACATAGGTATACTCTAATTCTGTACCAATTATTTTATTATACTCAAAACTAAAACCTATTCCAACTTGCCACGCAAATGAATTAACTGTTTTACCACCATAAGTATCTAATGTTCCAGGACCACTTGTAGTATATGCAAAAGATTTATTACGCGAAATACCAGCCCCTGCTTTAACATATGGCATAATTTCGAAATCCTTGAGTAAATTTAGCCTTAAATTTGCCATTAAGACATTACTTTGAATATTCCATGTAGTCTGAGTGGTAGAAGAAGTCTGGTATTGAGCTTTATTCTTTCCAAAGTATATATATTCAAGATCAAGTAAAAGAAAACTTAAAAATTGTCTCCCTATAGATGCTCCCATCACATAATTTGTCTCTCCAGCATTTAAATTAGTATTACCACCAATTTTATTTGGCATATCAAGCCCAGCTTTTATTTTTAAATAATTTTTACCGTCCAAAAGTGAGGAATGCTCATGTGTTGTATCTGCAATAGCAGAAAGGGCTGAGGTTAGGGAAAGTATTGTTATGTATTTAATAAAAAATTTTTTCATGTTGATAAACGATATTCCTTTATTATTTAAAATGTTCCCGTTTGTGTATCGATCGTACATCCTGCTAAGATTTGAATAAAATTAGCAAACGCATATGAACCTAAACCTCCTGGATAGTATGACCCAGCTTGAAGATTATAATAATCAGCAATGGCTCCATCAGCAACACCAGTAGGATCACCGCCACTGCTACACCCACTTGAAAGACAAGCAGGAGTTACTCGATTCCAATAAGTATGGGTCACACAAACTACTTGACCCCCACCAGGAGGACAACTATTAGCTGTAGTACAAACCTTCACCCCTACCAATCCTGGCCCCCCTCCTTCCGTACATGTTTTAACTGCTCCAGTAGTGAGGTCTATTCCATTGGCCTGACAAGCTGTACCAACATCAAAATTAGAATTTTTCCATATTTTCGTAGGATTACAATAAACAAGAGCTGTGATAGCTAATTTCATACAAAATTCGCTTGCTGCGCCTAGATTACTAAGAGAGATTTCAGGAGTAGAAGTTAAATATTGGCTATTAGCTCCAAATGGTGCAGTTCCAGCATTATATATATTCATAATAGGTATAGAACTACCTGCAAAAATAGAAGCAGTCGGACTTGCATTACTTGTTTTAATATTAACTGTTCCTACTGCTCCTGTAGCTCCAGTTGCAGTATAAGTGGCAGCCATAGTTGTACTACCTACTTTAGTAGTTAACCCATTAACATTTGTATTTAATGTATCTACCGCTGTTCCTAATGCTTGCACTGATGCTTTTACTGTCGTACCTGTACCAGATAATACTGTACCAGTAAATGAAGAAAAATCTCCTATTGCTGCAGGAAGCGCTGCTGTACCACCCTGTACTGTAACTAATCCCGTTACGTATGTGTTTAATGTATCTACTGCTGTTCCTAGCGCCTGTACTGATGCTTTTACTGTCGTACCTGTACCAGATAATACTGTACCAGTAAATGAAGAAAAATCTCCTATTGCTGCAGGAAGT